>NZ_JBDJKY010000011.1:0-133350 GCF_039673075.1 Stenotrophomonas sp. TWI819
TCGGAAGTGAAACGCAGCTGCGCCGATGGTAGTGTGGCCTAAGCCATGCGAGAGTAGGTCATCGCCAGGGTTTTTACCCGAAAACCCCGCTGCTCACGCAGCGGGGTTTTCTTTATGTCCGCGATCAAGTGCGTGTCCAACGCGTGCCCGACACGCCGCGGGGTGTCGTGTCTGTCCGTAGAGCGCGCCACTGCACGGGCGTATCGTCATGGCTGCTGATGACGACGGACGAACCCCATGGCGCTGAACTGCGTGATTCTCGACGACTACCAGAACGTCGCGGTGGCGTATGCCGACTGGAACGCGCTCGGCGAGGCGGTGCAGGTACGCACGCTGACGACGCCACACACCGGCGATGCATTGGTGGCCGCGCTCGGTGATGCCGACATCCTGGTGGTCATGCGCGAACGCACACCCATCACCGCGGCACTGTTGGCCCGCCTGCCCCGTCTGCGCCTGCTGATCACCAGCGGCATGCGCAATGCGGCGGTCGATGTCGCGGCAGCGAAAGCACAGGGGATCATCGTCTGCGGCACCGACAGCCATCCCGAGCCTGCCGTGGAGATGACTTGGGCGCTGATCCTCGGCCTGATGCGTCAATTGGTGCCGGAGGTCAACGCGCTACGCAGCGACGGACCATGGCAGCAGACGGTCGGCCGTGACCTGTATGGTGCGCGGTTGGGTCTGCTGGGGTTGGGCAAGATCGGCCAACGCGTGGCGCAGATCGGCCAGGCGTTCGGGATGCATGTCAGTGCATGGAGTCCGAATCTCGATGCCGCCCGTGCGGCGGCGGCCGGGGTGCAATTGGCCACGTCCAAGCAGGCCCTGTTCGCCGGCAGTGACGTGGTCTCGCTACATCTGGTCCTGGGCGAACGCAGCCGCGGGATCGTGGATGCCGACACGCTCGCCTGCCTGCCGATACACGCGTGCCTGATCAATACCGCGCGGGCCGGCCTCGTTGATCAGCAGGCATTGATCGATGCCGTGACTGAAAGGCGCATCGCCGGTGTCGGCCTGGATGTCTTCGACATCGAACCCCTCCCGGCAGGGCATCCGCTGCGCACATTGCCCAGCGTCTTGGCGACGCCCCATCTGGGCTACGTCACCGAGCGCAATTACCGGGACTATTTCGGCCAGGCGGTCGAGAACATCGCCGCCTGGCTGCAAGGCACGCCGCGGCGCACGCTGGGCTGAGGATCACGCCAGCGCGGACTGGCGCACGGGGTGGGCCTGGTGGCGGAACACGGCCACCGCTTGGGTGAGGTCGGCCGCCTGCGCTTCCAACAAGCGTGCGGCGGCACTGGCTTCCTCAACGAGCGCTGCATTCTGCTGGGTGGCATCGTCCATCTGCGCCACGGTCTGGTTGACCTGATCGATGCCCGCGGCCTGCTCCTGCGAGGCCGACGAAATCTCGGCCATGATGCCGCTGACGCTGGCGACGCTGCTGACGATTTCGCCCATGGTCTGCCCGGCGTCCTGCACCAGACGCGCGCCTTCGGCGACCTGCACCACGGAGGCGTCGATCAGGTTCTTGATCTCCTTGGCCGCATCGGCCGAGCGCTGGGCGAGGATGCGGACTTCGCTGGCGACCACCGCAAAGCCGCGACCCTGCTCGCCTGCGCGTGCGGCTTCCACGGCGGCGTTGAGGGCAAGAATATTGGTCTGGAAGGCGATGCCGTCGATCACGCGGGTGATGTCGCCGATCCGGCGTGATGCAGTCTGGATGCCATCCATGGTCGTTACCACCTGGCTCACCACGTGGCTGCCGCGCGTGGCGACGTCATGCGCACCGTGGGCCAGTGAGCTGGCCTGACGTGCATGTTCGGCGTTCTGGCGCACCGTGGAGGTCAGTTCCTCCATCGAGGCGGCGGTCTCTTCCAGATGCGCGGCCTGGCGCTCGGTGCGCTCGGATAAATCATCGTTGCCGCTGGCGATCTCACTGGCGGCCAGCGAGATCGAACCGGTGCACTGCTTGATGCGCTCCACCATCGCGGTCAGCTGCGCTGCCGTTGCGTTGGCGTCGCGCTGCATGGCCTCGAACGAGCCATGGAAATCGCCCTGCATGCGTTGATCCAGATCCCCGTCGGCCAGCGCGGACAGCACTCGGCGGATTTCACCGACCGTGCCGCCCACGCTGTCCAGCAGCTGGTTGATGCCGCCGGTCAGGCCATTGAGGAAGCTGGCGCCGCCATCGGTGGCCTGCAGGCGGCGATCAAGATCGCCCTTGCTGGCGGCGTCGACGATGCCAGCCACGGCGTTCTCCAACACCAGCTCATGCGTGCGGTCATGCCACTCCACCGCGAAGCCTTGGCGCTGCCCCTGCGCATCGAAGACCGGCGTCACCACCTGGGCGAAATGCACCGGGCCGATCCGGACGCGGCCATGGTGGGTGGCCATCAAGGTATTGAGGATGGCGCGGATGCGGTCCGGATTGGCATGGAAGCGATGGATGCTGCTGCCGACCAGACGCTCGGCATCGAAGTCCGGAAAGGCCTCGCGCAGGCTGGCCTGCTGGTTGCGCAGCAGGGTCACCACGGACTGGTTGACGTAGCGGATCACGTGATCGTTGTCGGCGATCATCATCGCGGTGCGCGAGACGTCCAAGGCCTGGCGGACCTGGCTGTCGTGCTGATGGACGACGTCCTCGGCCTGGCGGCGCTGCGTGAGCTCGGCAACGGCCAAGGTGGCGCGTTCTTCAGCGCGGAGCAGCGCCAGTGCCTGTCGCCGGGTTCGCGTCGCCAGCACCCACAGCAGCGCCGCCCCCATCGCGAGTGGCAGCACGGACCATGGCTGTCGTTGCCAAACCGCGGTGATCAGCGAGACCAGCAACAGCACACCTGCAGCGAGCAGGCACACCGTATCGATGCGGAAGGCAGCGCGCAGCGTGGGGTCCGGCGGACGGGGCGGGGCGTGGGAAATGGCGGACATAGCGACTCCAGGATCAGTAGAAAGCAGGGAATCCGTCGCGCGCAGACGCACAGGCGGATGCCACCCCAGACACCGGCAGTGCGGTGGGCGTGGCAGCGGGATGAAAGGGGTGTGGGCGCAGCGTCGGTGCGCGTGCACGTGGATGCATGCGTGCCATGGCGGCAGGTGCCACCGGCACGGCGCGGCCCGGTGGGCGATGGCGCGGCCAATCCGACATTGCTTACGACCTTCCCTGGAAGCCCTGATGGATACGCGGCTTCGCAGCGGCGGAGCAAGCGGCAGTGCAGACCACGCACGCCGGGCTGCATCCTTGGTATCGGCCCGGAAATGGAAAAGTTGAGCGGCGTGACATCGGCCGGTCACCACCCTCTGCTAGAGGAATACGCGCCGGACCGTCGCGATGTGGCGCCTGACGGGCGCCTACGCGAAGCCTGTCATTCGGCCAGGAAGCGGCGGATCACCTCACCCACCACCTGGGGGTGCTCCATGTGCAGATGATGCGTGCCCGGGAACACCGCCAGCCGCCCGTCACGCAGCAGACCGATGCGCTCGCTGCGCAGCGGCTCGGGGTAATACGACTGCGCCGGTGTGGCGTAGATCACCTGGGTCGGGCAGTCGATCGCGCCGAGGAGGTCGTCGATCTGCGCCTCGCTCAGGCGCATCGCGGTGGGCAGCATCAGGCGCTGATCGCTGCACCAGCTGTAACCACCTTCAACAGATGTGACGCCGCGTTCGACCAGCAGGCGCGCGCAGGGCTCGCTGAGCTGGTTGGCCATCATGCGGGCGCGGATCGGGGCGGCCAGATCGGGAAACACCCGCAGTTTGCGGGTAGGCAGCGCCCGCGCGGCGCGCACGTGTTCGCGCAGGCGCTGCGCCGTCTCATTCTCCGGACCGCGCAGGCCGCCGAGTGCCTCGATCGCGATCAGGCGCTCTACCCGTTCCGGGGCCGCCGCTGCGGTGAGGCTGGCGATGCCGGCGCCCATCGAATGCCCGAGCAGCACGAAGCGGTCCCAGCCCAGCGCGTCCGCGACATCGAGCACATGGCAGATCGCACCCGGCGTGTTGTATTGCGTGCCCGGCGGCAGGTGCGCGCTGTGGCCGTGGCCGGGCAGATCGATCGCGACCAGCTCCAGATCCGGCAGCTGCGCGGCCAGCGGCACGAAGCTGGCCGCGTTGTCGAGCCAGCCGTGCAGCGCCAACACGCGGGTGGCCCCTGCTGCACCCGAACGCAGGCCAGCCACAGGGCTGCCGGCGACCGATAGCGAGAACGACTCCAGCGTCATGCCAGCGCCGCGATGCTCAGCCGCGACAGCGCCAGCGCATGCGCCTGCGCGTCATTGAGGCAGGGGATGTAGCGCATCGTCGCGCCGCGCTCGGCTACGGTCTCGGTAAAGCCCATGGCCACTTCTTCCAGGGTTTCCAGGCAGTCGGTGGCAAAGCCGGGGCAGACCACGTCCATGCTGCGCACGCCCTTTTCGGCCATCGCCCACAGGGTCGGCTCGGCGTAGGGCTGCAGCCATTTCTCACGGCCGAAACGGGATTGGTAGGTCAGCTGCCAGGCATCGTCGGGCAGCTCCAGCGCTTGGGCGATCGCGTGGGCGCTGGCTTCGCAGCGTTGCGGATACGGATCGCCGGCATCGGCCAGGCGCTGCGGAATGCCGTGGAAGGAAAACACCAGCTTCTCGCCGCGGCCGTGCTGCTCCCACCACTGGCGGATGCTGCCGGCGACGGCGGCGACCCAGTCCGGATCGACCGCGTAATCGCGCACCAGGGTGACAGTGACCCCGGGGTGTTTGGGCTGCCATTCGCGCACCTGGTCCTCGATCGAGGCAGTGGTAGTGGTCGAATACTGCGGATACAGCGGCAACACCACGATCCGTTTCATGCCCTCCGCGGCCAGCCGGTCCAGTTCGGCCGGCAGCGCCGGGGCGCCATAGCGCATCGCATGGCGTACCCGCAGATCGGGCATCAGGCCCTGCATGGCCTCGGCCAGCCGGCGCGTGTAGACCATCAGCGGGGAGCCCTCCGGCAGCCAGACCTGGGCGTACTTGGCGGCCGAACGACCGCTGCGCAGCGGCAGGATCAGCCCGAACAGCAAGGGTTTCCAGAACAGCGGCGGAATCGCGACCACGCGCGGATCGCTGAGGAATTCAGCCAGGTAGCGACGCACCGCCGGGGCGGTTGGCGTCTCGGGCGTGCCTAGATTGACCGCCAGCACGGCGGTGTCGGGTGCGTCGAGCATGGCCTCATTCTCGCAGGTCTGCGCGATTGGCGGGATGGATTTGGATGATGAATACGATTTGTCAGCCGTATCGATAGTCCGGATCACTCATTGCGGATTCATCGCAAGCCTTCTAACGTCGGGTAGTTGCTTTATCTTTGTCTACGTAGACCTTCTGGAGCCCACCATGCGCCGTCTCAGCCTTGTACTGCTGATCTCCGCCAGCCTGCTGTCGACCCAGGCGATGGCCGGGCCACAGGAGGATCAGCGCGCCCGCAATGCGGTGCGCGTCCTGAATGAAATCCAGGACATCCCCGAGCAGGGCATTCCGGACAAGCTGCTGGACGAAGGCCGCGCGGTCATCGTCATTCCCGACACGATCAAGGCCGGTCTGGTGATCGGCGGACGTCGCGGCCACGGCCTGATGTCGGTCAAGACGCCCGATGGCAGCTGGTCCAACCCGGTGTTCGTGAAGCTCACCGGCGGCAGCATCGGCTTCCAGGCCGGTGTGCAGTCCTCCGATGTCGTGCTGGTGTTCCGCAACGACCGCAGCCTGGACAATCTCGTGAACGGCAAGTTCACCCTGGGCGCCGATGCCGGCGTTGCCGCCGGTCCGGTCGGCCGCAACGCTGCCGCCGCCACCGATGGCCAGCTGAAGGCCGAAATCTGGTCCTGGTCGCGCGCCCGCGGCCTGTTTGCCGGTGTGGCGCTGGATGGTGCCGTGCTGCAGATCGACGATGCCGCCAACCTGGATGCCTACGGCAGCAACACCACGCCGCGCATGGTCTTTGAAGGCCGTGTCGGCGAGCCGCCGTCGGTGGACGTGGTCGCCTTCCGGGATCGCCTGGAAGAAGCCACCTATACCGCCCGCGAGAAGCGTGGCACCGCAGGCAGCGCACCGGCGCCTGCCCCGCGTGCGGCCGCTGTACCGGTTCGACCTGAACAGGCACCGGCCCCGGCCGCCGCCGGCGCGACCACGGCACCGCTGCAGTCCGTGCCGGCGCAACCGGCCGCGCAGCAGGGCTTCCAGCCGGTCGGCGACGGTGAAGTCCGTACCGAATCGCTGGACGGCAACTGACTTTTGTCACGCGCGCCGGCTTACCGCCGGTGCGCTATGCTCAACCGTCTGATCACTACGTAACGCGAGCGGCTCATGGGCAGTTTCAGCATCTGGCATTGGTTGGTCGTGCTGGTCATCGTTCTGCTGGTGTTCGGCACCAAGAAACTGACCAGCGGCGCCAAGGACCTTGGCAGCGCCGTCAAGGAATTCAAGAAGGGCATGCGCGACGAGGACAAGCCGAACGCGCAGCTCAGCGACAGTTCGCGTCCGCAGGACTCGACGACGACGTCGCAGACCGAGCACGACCGCGACCCGCGCTGATCCGGGCGGCTTGGCGTGTTCGATATCGGTTTCAGTGAACTGCTGGTCATCGCGGTGGTGGCCTTGGTCGTCCTCGGCCCCGAGCGGCTGCCCAAGGCAGCCCGCTTCGCCGGGCTGTGGGTGCGCCGTGCCCGCAACCAGTGGGATTCGGTGAAGCAGGAGCTCGAACGCGAGCTGCACGCCGAAGAGATCAAGCGGCAGTTCGATGATGTGAAGACCTCGATGCGCGATACCGAGTCGCAGCTGCGTGCCAGTGGCGAAGCGGTGCGCCGCGAGGCCGAGCAGATGCGCCAGGACGTGGCGCAGCATGGCGATGGCATTGCGGCCGCGGCGGCGGACGACGAACCGGTGATGACCGGCCCCGCACCGGGTTCCCCGGCCAGCGTGGCCCAGCATGTCGTGGCCCCCGATGAGGTGGAGCCGCCGCGTGATGCGATGGCGCCGCCGGGCATCGATGGCAGCGCGCCGCGGGCGGACGTCCCGGCGGCTCTGCCGCCGTCGACTGACACCGCGCCGCCTGCACCTGCGCCCACGCTGCCGAACCAAGAGGCACCGCGATGAGCGAGCATGAAAGCAACGAGAGTTCGCTGGTCGAACACCTGATCGAACTGCGTGCGCGGCTGGTGCGCGCATTGATCGGACTGGGCGTGGTGCTGCTGGGCCTGATGCCGTTCTCGCGGCAGATCTACACGATGATCGCCGAACCGTTGATCTCGCAGCTCCCCAACGGGCAGACGATGATCGCGACCAATCCGGCCGGCGCGTTTTTCGCGCCGTTGAAACTGACCTTCTTCGTGGCGGTATTCATCGCCGTACCGTGGCTGCTGTTCCAGCTGTGGTCGTTCGTGGCGCCGGGCCTGTATGCCCGCGAAAAGCGCCTGGCGGTGCCGTTGCTGGCCTCGTCGGTGCTGCTGTTCTATCTAGGCTGCGCGTTCGCATACTTCCTGGTGCTGCCGGCGGTGTTCCACTTCCTCACCACGTTCCGCCCGGAGGTGATTGCGATCACGCCGGATGCGACGGCGTACCTGGATTTCGTGCTGGCGATCTTCTTCGCCTTCGGCACCAGCTTCGAGCTGCCGGTGGCGATGGTGATCCTGGTGCTGCTGGGCTGGATCACGCCGCAGCAGTTCAAGGAAGGTCGCGGCTACGCGATCGTCGGCATCTTCGTGCTGGCCGCGGTGCTGACGCCGCCGGACGTGGTTTCGCAGCTGATGCTGGCCATTCCGATGTGCCTGCTCTACGAACTGGGCATCCACGCCGCGCGCTGGCTGGTTCCACGCCCGGGCGGGAAAGAGCAGCCGGAGTAAGGCACAAACAAAAACCCCGGCCAAGGCCGGGGTTTTTGTTTGGATCAGGCCGCGAACACGTTGTTAGGGCCCGGCATCGGCGGCGGGGTCTGCGGACCCTGCTGGCCGAACATCTGCTTCCACGCCGTGTAGATGGCACCGGCGAAGACCGGCATCACCACGCCCATCAGCAGCAGCTGCGCCACGAACAGCGCGAGCATCGTGCCGCCGATCAACTGCGCGATCAGCGCGACCAGCATCACGCCGAAATAGATCGCAAACACCGCCACGAAGGCGAGCAGGAAGAACACCAGCATCGCCAGCACGTTGTGCAGGCAGGCGCGCAGGCTCAGGCGCATCGCCTGCAGGCCGTTGCGGTGCTCGAACATCACCTGCGGCGGCAGGGTGAACAGCGCCAGCGCCATGGCCAGGAAGGTCACCACCACCAGTGCCAGCCAGAGCAGGATGCGCATCGCCGGCAGGCTCGCCATCAGCTCTTCGATCTGCGCCGGGTCCGGCTGCGCGCCGGACTGGCTGATCGCGTTGAGCTGCACCATCACCTCGCTCAGGTGCTGCAGGCCACTGCTGCCGATCAGCACCAGCAACAACACGCCCAGGAACAGGCCGGCCACCAGCTGCGGCAGCAGCGAGGCGAGCAGGTTCAAGGCGCGGCCTTCATGCAGGCCCTGCAGCAGGTGCGACGGCTGCGCGACGCGACCCTGGTCGACTTCGCGCACAGCCCACACGAGGCCGCCGAAGAACAGCGGGCCGGCCAGTGCCATCAACAGCTGCGCCAGCGTGCTCAGCGCCGGGCTGACCATCGCCAGCGACATCACCAGCAACGCGGCCACGGCCCAGATCACGCCGAGCAGGCCCAGCGCCAGCGGCGCTTTGCGCAGCAGGGTGAAACCCGACACCAGCCATTCCGCGCCGGCGGAGGCCGGCAGCTTGCGAATCTCGCTCATAACATTCCGGGACAGGGGAGAAGGCGCGAACGCCCGATTGCGGTCGATTATCCCTGTTTTCCCGGCGCGTGACCTGAAGGCCGCCCGGCGCGGCGCGGACGCTGCGTTGCGCCCGGATGACGTCCCCGCGCGGGGCTCAGGCGTTGCGTGCCTGGCGGACGAAACGGCGCAGCAGCTGGCGGGCCAGCGGCGCGGCGCTGACGTCGCGGGCGACACTGCGCGCGCAACCGCCGTGCTGGCGGATGCACTCGGCGCGGGCGCGGACGTAGCCGCGCATGTGGTGGGTGGCGAACTCCGGATGGAACTGCACGCCCCAGGCGTGTGCGCCCCAGCGGAAGGCGTGGCAGTTGTCCTGCGCCGAGCGTGCCAGGATGGCCGCGCCCTCGGGCGCGCGAAGCACCGTCTGCAGGTGGGTGGCGTGGGCCGGGAAGCGGGCCGGCAGGCCGCCGAACAGCGGATCGTCGACCGCCGACGGATCCAGCGCCAGCTCGATCGTGCCGGACTCGCGCCCGGCCGGGTTGTAGGCGACTTCGCCGCCCAGCGCGTGGGCGAGCAGCTGGTGGCCGTAGCAGATACCGAACACCGGGCGGTCGTCGTGGGCGGCTGCGCGCAGCCACTGCGCGCTGCGTTCGCTCCACTCGGCGCGGTCGGTGACGTAGGCGGCCGAGCCGCTGACGATCACCCCGGCAAAATCGCGGTGGCTGGGCAGGGTGCCGCCATGCTCGACATCGACCACCACGGTCTCGTCGGCATCCAGCCCGGCCGCGACCCGGATCCAGTGCGAAAACCGCCCGTAGCGGCGCAGCGAGGCGACGGGTTGGCCGGTTTCAAGAATCAGGAACGGGGCGGAATTCATCCGGGGGAGGCAGGACCGAGAGGACTTCCTCGATTGTAGTCAGCCCTGCCGCTACCTTTTCAAGCCCTGCGCGACGCAGGGTTCGTACCCCTTCAGCACGTGCGGCACGGTTGAAGGCGGCCAGATCCATGTCCGCGCGGATGTGCCGGCGCAGGCTGGAACCCAATGGCAGCAACTCATACAGGCCCACGCGACCCAGGAAACCGGTGCGTCGGCAGTCGATGCAGCCGACCGGTGCATATGGCGTGGGCGCCTGAGGTAATGCTGCATCGGCATCAGTCAGCACCGCCCATTGCTCGGCCGAGAGCACCGTGGGCACCTTGCAGCTGGCGCACAGGGTGCGCACCAGGCGCTGGGCCAGCACCCCGTTGAGGGTGGAGGCGAGCAGGTAATGCGGCACGCCCAGATCGAGCAGGCGCGTGATCGCCGAGGGCGCATCGTTGGTGTGCAGGGTGGACAGCACCAGGTGGCCGGTGAGCGAGGCCTGGACCGCCATCTGCGCGGTCTCCAGGTCGCGGATCTCGCCGATCATGATGATGTCCGGGTCCTGCCGCAGCAGGGTGCGCACGCCGCTGGCGAAATCCAGGTCGATGTTGGTCTGCACCTGCATCTGGTTGAATTCCGGCGCGATCATTTCGATCGGGTCTTCCACCGTGCAGACATTCACGTCCGGGGTGGCCAGCCGTTTCAGCGTGGAATACAGGGTGGTGGTCTTGCCCGAGCCGGTCGGCCCGGTGACCAGCACGATGCCGTGCGGGCGCTCGACCAGGGCGGTCCAGCCGGCCGCTTCCTGCGGGCTGAAACCGAGCTGGTCGATGCTCTTGAAGGCGGCATCCGGGTCGAAGATGCGCATCACGCACTTCTCGCCGAACGCGGTGGGCATGGTCGACAGCCGCATTTCCACCTCGCGCCCACCGGGCGAGCGGGTCTTGATGCGGCCGTCCTGCGGGCGCCGGCGCTCGGCCAGGTCCATCCGGCCCAGCACCTTGATCCGGCTGACCACGGCGGTCATCACCGCCGGCGGCACCTCGAACACCTTGTGCAGCACGCCATCGATGCGGAAGCGCATGCGGCCCATGTCGCGGCGCGGCTCCAGATGGATGTCCGAGGCGCGCTGCTCGTAGGCGTACTGCAGCAGCCAGTCGACGATGTGCACGATGTGCTGGTCGTCGGCGTTGACGTCGCCGGCGCGGCCCAGCTCGACCAACTGCTCGAAGCTGGGCAGGGTGCTGCTGGTTTCGCCGCGGACATCGCCACGGGCGCCGCGCACCGAGCGCGTCACCCCGTAGAACTCCATGGTGTAGCGGTGCAGGTCGAGTGGGTTGACCATCGCCAGCTCGATCCGGCGGCGGCTCAGGTGCTGCAGGTCGCGCAGCCATTCCTGGGCCAGCGGCTCGCTGGTGGCGACCAGCACGCGCTCGCTGTCCACGGCCAGCGGCAGGAAGCGGTGGCGGCGGGCATAGGCATGGGAGACCAGGGCAGTGACTGCCGAAACGTCGACCCGGGTCGGGTCCACCCGCAGGTAGCGCACACCCGCGCGCTGGGCCAGCCACTCGCTCAGGCGCTCCAGGCCGAGCTCGCCGCCGGCGCTGGCCCCCAGCTTCAGGTTGGCCAGCAGGACCAGTGGATGGACCTCGCTGGCGTTGCGTGCGCCCTGGGCGGAGAAGCGGATGCGCTCCAGATCGGCGGCGGCGACCAGGCCATCGGCGACCAGCGCCGCGGCGACCTGGTCGAAATCGAGGCGGCCGTGTGGCAAGGGGAGAACCCCCTCAGGGACGCTGGCAGAAGCCGCTGGCAGGCGTGGATCCATCCTCCATTTCCCCAGGCACGGAAGGCCCGTGCGGTCGGTCGCTATACTAGCGCACCCCTTCTGCAGGCAAGAATCCGCCGCATGTCCGCGATCCCGAACGTTCCGATCACTTTCCAGGGCCTGATCCAGACCCTCAACCAGTATTGGGCGCAGCAGGGCTGCGTGCTGATCCAGCCGCTGGACCTGGAGGTGGGTGCGGGCACCTTCCACCCGGCCACGTTCCTGCGCTCGATCGGTCCGGAAAGCTGGAATGCCGCGTATGTGCAGCCTTCGCGCCGCCCGACCGATGGCCGCTACGGCGAGAACCCCAACCGCCTGCAGCGCTACTACCAGTACCAGGTGGCGATGAAGCCGAGCCCGGACAACATCCAGCAGCTGTATCTGGATTCGCTCAAGGCGCTGGGCATCGATCCGCTGGTGCATGACCTGCGCTTCGTCGAGGACAACTGGGAATCGCCGACCCTCGGCGCCTGGGGCCTGGGCTGGGAAGTGTGGTTGAACGGGATGGAAGTCACCCAGTTCACCTATTTCCAGCAGGCCGGCGGCCTGGAGTGCAAGCCGGTACTCGGCGAGATCACCTATGGTCTGGAGCGCCTGTGCATGTACCTGCAGAACTGCGACAACGTCTATGACCTGATCTGGACCTACGGTCCGGATGGCACCCCGGTCACCTATGGCGATGTGTACCTGCAGAACGAGATCGAGCAGAGCACCTACAACTTCGAATACGCCGACGTGGACGAAATGTTCCATCGCTTCGATGCCTGCGAAAAAGAAGCGCAGAAGCTGGTCGATGTCGGCCTGCCGCTGCCCGCGTATGAGCAGGTCTGCAAGGCCAGCCATGCGTTCAACCTGCTGGATGCGCGCCGCGCGATCAGCGTGACCGAGCGCCAGCGCTACATCCTGCGCGTGCGCGCGCTGGCCCAGGCCGTGGCCAAGCTGTACGAGGCCAAGCGCCTGGAAGCCGTGGCCGCCAAGGAGGTGCAGGCATGAGCACGATGCAGCCGCTGCTGATCGAACTGGGTACCGAAGAACTGCCGGTCAAGGCGCTGCCGGGCCTGGCCCAGGCCTTCTTCGATGGCGTCGTGGACGGCCTGACCAAGCGTGGCGTGACCATTGAACGCGGCGATGCCAAGCCGCTGTCGACCCCGCGCCGCCTGGCCGTGCTGCTGCCCGGCGTGGCGGTGGAACAGCCGGAACAGCACAGCGAAGTGTTGGGCCCGTACCTGAACATCGCGCTGGATGCCGAGGGTCAGCCGACCAAGGCGCTGCAGGGCTTCGCGGCCAAGGCCGGGATCGACTGGACCGCGCTGGAGCGCACCAGCGATGCCAAGGGCGAGCGCTTCGTGCACCGCTCCACCACGCCGGGCGCGCGCACTGCGACGCTGCTGCCGGAGATCCTGCGCGAGGCGATCGCCGCGATGCCGATCCCCAAGCCGATGCGCTGGGGCAGCCACACCTACGGCTTCGCCCGCCCGGTGCATTGGCTGGTGCTGTTGCACGGCCCGGACATCATCGAGGCCGAGGTGCTGGGCCTGAAGGCCGACCGCATGAGCCGCGGCCATCGCTTCATGCATGACAAGACCGTGTGGCTGAGCGCGCCGGAGGACTACGTCGCCTCGCTGCAGGCCGCCTATGTGCTGGTCGACGCCGGCGCGCGCCGTACCCGCATCGTCGAGCAGGTCAACGCGGCGGCCGCGCAGGCCGGTGGCCAGGCGCGGATCACCCCGGACAACCTGGAACAGGTGGTCAACCTGGTCGAATGGCCGGCGCCGGTGCTGTGCAGTTTCGAGCGCGAGTTCCTGGCGGTGCCGCAGGAAGCGCTGATCGAGACGATGGAGATCAACCAGAAGTTCTTCCCGGTGCTCGATGCCGGCGGCAAGCTGACCGAGAAGTTCATCGGCATCGCCAACATTGAATCCAAAGACGTGGCCGAAGTAGCCAAGGGCTACGAGCGCGTGATCCGGCCGCGCTTCTCCGATGCCAAGTTCTTCTTCGACGAAGATCTGAAGCAGGGTCTGGAAGCGATGGGCGACGGCCTGAAGACCGTCACCTACCAGGCCAAGCTGGGCTCGGTGGCCGACAAGGTCGCCCGTGTGGCCGTCCTCGCCGAGGCCATCGCGCCGCAGGTGGGCGTGGACCCGGTGCTGGCCAAGCGCGCCGCGGTGCTGGCCAAGAACGACCTGCAGTCGCGCATGGTCAACGAGTTCCCGGAGCTGCAGGGCATTGCCGGCCGGCATTACGCCGTGGTGGGCGGGGAGTCGCCGGAGGTCGCGCTGGCCATCGACGAGGCCTACCAGCCGCGCTTCGGTGGGGATGACATCGCGCTGTCGCCGCTGGGCAAGGTGCTGGCCATCGCCGAGCGTCTGGATACGCTGGCCGGTGGCTTCGCCGCAGGCCTGAAGCCGACCGGCAACAAGGATCCGTTCGCGCTGCGCCGCAATGCGCTGGGCCTGGCCAGAACGGTGATCGAGAGCGGGTTCGATCTGGATCTGCGCGCGTTGATCGGCACCGCCATCGCCGGCCTGCCGGCGGGCGTGCAGCCCAGTGCCGAGCGCAAGACCGACGCGCTGCCGCAGGAGCTGTACGACTTCATCATCGACCGCCTGCGCGGCTATTACGCCGACAAGGGCGTGCCGGCTACGCACTTCAACGCGGTCGCCGAGTTGAAGCCGGTCTCGCTGTACGACTTCGACCGCCGCATCGATGCCATCGGCACCTTTGCCGCGCTGCCGGAAGCCGAAGCACTGGCAGCGGCCAACAAGCGCATCCGCAACATCCTGCGCAAGGCCGAGGGCGCGATCCCGGGGATGATCGACCCGGCGCTGCTGGCCGAGCCGGCCGAAAGCGAACTGGCCGAAGCGGTGGAAGCAGCCATCGACGACAGCAACGCCAGCCTGCACCAGAAGGACTACGTGAGCGTCTTGAACCGGTTGGCGCGCCTGCGCCCGCAGGTGGATGCGTTCTTCGATGCGGTGATGGTCAATGCCGAGGACCCCGCGCTGCGGGCCAATCGCCTGGCCCTGCTCAAGCGCCTGGGCGACCGCCTGGGCAGCGTGGCGGCGATCGAACACCTGTCCAACTGACGCGGGGCCGGGCGCCCCACGGTGGACCAGAAGGCGCGACGGCGTGGGCTGTTCGCGCCTTCTGCGTTTCCGGGAGGGCGGCGTCCTGCGATATTCGTGCTGGAAGCGTCATTTGGTGTCGCTATTGTGTCGCGGACGCTTCTGTCCGATGACGTGTTGTCATCGATCAGACCGCGTGTAACGCAAGCGACTTTCTCGCGGAATTTAACGGCGTCTTCACTGCCGTTCTGAAACAGCCACGCCGATTTCGCATGCTTGCGATGGCCCGTTATGCTGTCGCCATGCAGCCAACGAAATTCGCCCTTCCGCTGATGTTCCTGTCCCTTGCCACCGTCTCGGTGGCACATGCACGGGGGACCATCGAGAAAGTGGACATCAAAGGATTGGACAAGGGCGACGACGCCGAGATGATCGAGAACATCGAGGTCTCGCTGTCCCTGTACGACACCATCGGCAAGGTCCAGGGCGAGTCGCGGCTGGAATATCTGTTGTCCCAGGCTGAGCGCCAGACCCGCGAGGCGCTGGAGCCGTTCGGCTACTACAACCCGACCATCACCGTGGAAAGCCCGCGCGAGGGCGAGAACCTGCGCGTGGTGATCCAGGTCGAGAAGGGACCGCCGACCGTGGTCCGCCGCGAGCATATCGACATCACCGGCCCGGCCCAGCTGGACCAGTACCTCCAGGAAGACCTGGAGAACTTCAAGCCGCGCAAGGGCCAGCGTTTCGAACACACCGAGTACGAAGCCAGCAAGATCCGGGTCACCCGGCGCCTGGCCGAGCGTGGGTATTTCGATGCCGACTTCACCCAGCGCCAGGTGCAGATTACCCGTGCCGAGAACGCCGCCGACGTCGATCTGACCTGGGACAGCGGCCGCCGCTACAACATGGGCGAGATCCGCTTCCATCAGGATTACTTCGTCGACAAGCTGTTCGATCCGCTGGTGTACTGGGACGAAGGCAGCTACTTCCACGAAGGCAAACTGGACCGCCTGCGCGAATCGCTGACCAAGCTCGATTACTTCAGCGTGATCGACATCCAGCCGCGCCCGGACCAGGCCGACGAGAACGGTGACGTGCCGGTGGACGTCAACCTGACCCGGGCCAAGCGCACGATCTACACCGCCGGCCTGAGCTACGGCAGCGAGAGTGGCGCCGGTGTGCGCGGCGGCCTGGAGCGGCGCTTCCTCAACAGCCGCGGCCACAAGATGAACACCCAGCTCGACTATGCGCAGAAGCGCAAGAGCCTGGTCACCAGCTACCGGATCCCGGGCTTCGCCTGGCTCGACGGCTGGTATGCGTTCACCGCCAGCGCCTATGACGAGCAGACCGATTACATCGACCTGCGCAACTTCAAACTGTCGGCCAGCCGCAGCGGTGAGATCAACGAGTACTGGACCGCGATCGCCTCGATCAACGCGCTGCGCGAGCGCTGGCGGTACGCTTCCGGCACCGAGTTCACCGACGCGGTCTACAACACCTCCACGCTGGTCTACCCGCAGCTGGTCGCCGACTACGTCAACGTGGACGATGAGATGTTCCCGCGTCGTGGCATCAGCGGCAGTGCAACGTTGCGTGGCGGCGTCGAAGGTGCCGGCTCGGACACCAGCTTCGTGCAGGCCAACATGGTGCTGCGCTGGTATGTGCCGATCGGCGAGAGCGACCGCCTGATCCTGCGTGGCGAAGGTGGCACCACCTGGACCAGCGATCTGGTCGCGATGCCGCCGAGCCTGCGCTTCTTCGCCGGTGGCGATCGCAGCATCCGCGGCTATGCCTTCCGCGAAGTCGGCCCGCGCACCGCACCGCCGGACAAGTACGCGCTCGGCGCGAAGAACCTGGTGGTCGGCTCGGCCGAGTATGAGCATTACTTCAAGGGCGGGCCCTGGGGCGCGGCGGTGTTCGTCGACACCGGCAGCGCGTTCGACAACACCATCGACCTGCATACCGGCGTGGGCTTCGGCGTGCGCTGGAAATCGCCGGTGGGCCCGGTGCGCGTGGATATCGCGCATGGCCTGAACAACCCGGATTCGCAGTTCCAGCTGTACCTGAACATCGGAGCGGACCTGTGAGTACGCCAACGCCGTCCGCACCTGCCACGCCGCCGCCGCGCGTGCGTTTCTACCGCAAGCGCCGCTTCTGGGCGTGGTCGGGCTTCACCGTGCTCGGCCTGGTGCTGCTGGCCCTGCTGCTGGTGTACTGGCTGCTGCAGACCGTGGCCGGCCGTGATGTGCTGCTGGCCCAGGTGGTCGCGCGGTTGCCGGTCGGCGCCTCGCTCACCTGGAGCAAGGTGGATGGCCCGGTCGCCGGGCCGCTGGTGCTGCACGATCTGGATTTCCGTTACGACGACATCCATTTCACCGCCGAACGCGCCTACCTGGATCCGGACATCCGGCCGCTGCTGGGCCGCAAGCTGCAGCTCGATGCGCTGCAGATCAAGAACGCCACGTTGAACCTGGCCAAGAGTGATGAGCCGTTCGAGCTGCCGTCGTGGCCGGACTCGCTGCCGCAGATCGAAATGCCGCTGGCGATCCAGGCCGACACCATCATCATCGATGGCTTCCGCATCACCCAGGCGCAGCAGCCGCTGATCGACATCGCCAAGGTGCGCGGTGGCCTGGAGATCGCCAATGGCGAATTCCGCGCGCGCCAGCTGATCGTGGACAGCAGCTACGGCGATTTCCGCGTGGACGGGCATTACCTGCCGCGCAGCGACTACGACACCGACATCACCATCGGCGCGCTGATGCCGGCGCCGCGCGGGCGTACCCCGGCGCGGCTCGGCCTGGTCGCCCGCGGTGACCTGGGTCATATGGAAGTGGCGATCGCCGGCAATGCACCGGCGCCGCTGCAGGCCAGCCTGGTGTTCGATGGCCGCACCGACCCGGTGTGGAAACTCGCTGCGCGCAGCAAGGAACTGGACCTGGCCCTGCTGGTGCCGGGCATGGACGCGAGCACCAGCACGCCGATGGCGCTGGATGTGCAGGCCGATGGCAAGGGTGGCCAGGCCAATCTGCAGGGCAGCTTCAAGCAGGGCGACATCGCGGTGGAACTGGCACCGTCCAAGGTGGGTCTGGCCGATCAGGTGCTGACCGTGTCGCCGCTGCAGGTGAAGGGCTTTGGTGGCCAGGCGCGGCTGGAAGGCATCGCCGATTTCACCGACAAGGAAAACGCCAGCCTGCGCTTCTCGATCGTCGCCAACGACCTCACCTTCGTGCCCGCCGCCGATACCACCACGCCGGGCGCGGCTGCGCCGGTGCCGGTGACGCTCAAGGAAGCACGCATGGGCCTGGCCGGCACGCTCAAGGCGTGGGCGGCGGTCGGCCGTGCCTCGGTGGAACGCGAGAAACAGGTGGCGGATCTGCAGTTCGACGTGCGCGGCAATGACCAGGCCGCCGTGATCAAACAGCTGCAGGCCAGCACGCCGGGCGGTTCGCTCGACGTGACCGGGCAGGTGGCCTGGGCGCCGCAGTTGGATTGGGACGTGGCCGCCAAACTGGCCGGCTTCGATCCGGGCTACTTCGCGCCGGGCTGGGACGGCAAGCTGTCCGGTTCGTTTGCCTCGAAGGGCCGCCAGTTGCCGCCGCCCGCCGGCAGTCCGGCCGGTACCGCTGGCAGCTACGAAGCCACCGTCGATGTGCCCGGCATCAAAGGCACGCTGCGCAAGCGCGCGCTGGATGCACAGGGCAAGTTCGCGCTGCGCGGCGAGCAGGGCGAGGGCAACCTCCGGCTGGCGCTGGGCAACAGCCGCCTGACCGCCAAGGGCTCGGTCGGCGACCGTCTGGATATCGATGCGCAGCTGGAGCCGGTGCAGCTGGACGACCTGCTGCCCAACAGCAGCGGCAGCCTGCGCGGCCACGTGCTGATCAAGGGCGCGCGTACCGCACCGGACATCACCGCCGATCTGGTTGGCAGTGGCCTGCGCTGGGACGACTGGAGCGCGGAGGCGATCAGCATCAAGGGGCGCCTGCCGTGGCAGGGCGACAGTGGCACGCTGGCGGTGCAGGGCAGCAAGGTCCAGGTCGGCATGCTGCTGGACACGCTCAACGTCAATGCACGCGGCAGCCTCTCCAATCTGCGCCTGGATGCACAGACGAAGAACGAGCTGGGTGCTGTCGCGCTGGAAGGTGGCGTGCGCCAGCAGGGCCAGGCCTGGCGCGGCGATCTGACCGCGCTGCGTATCGCACCGGTCAAGGGCGATGCCTGGAGCCTGCGTGCACCGGCCACCTTCAGCGTGCAGGGCAGCAACGTCACCTTGAGCGATGCGTGCCTGGGTGCCGCCACCGGCGGCGCGCTGTGCGCCAGCGCGAACTGGCCGCGCGAAGGGCTGCTGGTGCGGGGCGATGCCTTGCCGCTGTCGCTGGTGCAGCCGTGGCTGCCGCCGCAGTCCGGGCGCCGCATCTTCCTGCGCGGTGAAGTGAATCTGGATGGGCGCATTCGTCCCCGCGGCAACGCGTGGGAAGGCAGTGCCTCGGTCACCTCGCGCGAAGGCGGGGTACGCCTGGGCGACAACGCACGCGGCGAACTGGTGCGTTACGACCAGTTCTCGGTGAACCTGGAGATGACCCCGCAGCAGATCAACGCCAAGCTCGGTGTCGGCTTCCAGGGCGATGGCTTCGTCGATGCCAAGGTGCAGACCGGGTGGGATGCCAACGCACCGCTGACCGGCGAGCTGTACATGAACATCGCGCGGCTGTACTGGCTGGAGTTGTTCTCGCCCGACATCGTGCGCCCGACCGGCCTGATCGAAGGCCACGTCAGCCTGCGCGGCACCCGTGGCACGCCGTCGCTGGGTGGCGAGGCGACGCTGAGCAAGTTCAACGGCGAGTTCCCCGCGCTCGGCCTGACCTTCGCCGAAGGCAAGGGCAGCTTCACCGCCCAGCCGGACGGCTCGGCCAAGATCACCGCCCAGGCCAATTCCGGCAAGGGCACGCTGTACGTCGATGGCGGGTTGTCGTGGTTCGGCGATGCACAGCCGCTGCAGCTGCATATCCACGGCGAGAACGTGCTGCTGGCCAACACCAGCGAGCTGCGCGTGATCGCCAATCCGGACCTGGATTTCACCTTGGCCGGCAGCGCGATGCAGCTGCGTGGCACCGTGCACGTGCCCGAAGCGGATCTGGACCTGGAGCGCCTGGATCGTGGCACCTCGGTCTCTGAAGATGTGGTGGTGCTGGACCCGGTCGATCCGGAAGAGGGCCCCAGTTCGCCGCTGGACATGGACCTGACCGTGAGCCTGGGCGACAAGGTCAAGATGGCCGGGTTCGGCCTGAAGGGCGCGCTGACCGGCAAGATGCAGGTATGGGCACGCCCGGGGCGGGAGATGACCGCCAACGGCGGGCTGGAAGTCAGTGGGCGCTACAAGGCCTACGGACAGGACCTGACCATCACCCGCGGCAACTTGAACTGGAACTACAACGCGGTCTCCGATCCACGCATCAACATCCGGGCCCAGCGCACCGTGGGGGATGTCACCGCCGGCATCGACGTGACGGGGCGGGCGCAGTCGCCGCGCGTGGATGTGTGGTCGGAACCGGCGATGTCGCAGTCCGAGGCACTGGCCTACCTGGTACTGGGCCGCAGCCTCACCGGTGCCAGCAGCGACCAGGCCCAGCAGGTCAACGCGGCCTCGGCCGCGCTGTCGGCCGGCAGTGGCCTGCTCGCCTCGCAGCTGGGCGCCAAGCTTGGCCTGGACGACGCCGGCGTGAGCCAGTCGCGCGCGCTGGGCGGCTCGGTGATCGGCTTCGGCAAGTACATCTCGCCCAAGCTGTACATCGGCTACGGCGTGTCGCTGGTCGGCAGTGGCTCGGTGCTGACCCTGAAGTACCTGCTGCGCCGTGGCTTCGATGTGGAGCTCGAATCGAGCACGGTGGAAAACCGTGGGTCGTTGAACTGGCGACGGGAGAAATGACGTCGTGCGCTGCCGGGTTGCAGATGCGTGCAACCCGGTAGGCGATCGATGCTGGTCAGGTGATCGCGATCACCCCCGGGTATCGCTGAGATGTCTGCGCAGATCCATGGACCAGAACACCAGCGATAGCGCGATCCCCGCCACCGGCCAGATCATGCCGATGAACAGCGGCAGTGCATTGGCCTCGCTGTGTGGATCCGGGCCACGCGTCCTGGCGCGCTTTATCGCGACGAGGGCCAACCCGAATACCCATGCGCGGTCGAGCGACATCAACAACAGCCCATCCATTCCCAGCGCTCGCTGTACCCACATCGCGGTTCCCACCGCGGCGGCCGCTGTCGGCAGGAAAGCCCAGCGCAGCCAGGCCGGTCCACGTGCGTCGCTTTCATGGGCGCACTGCCAGCGCAGCAACGCCCTGTAGCCGAGCAACAGCAGCCAGCTGGAAGGTGCCAGCAGGGTCGCCACCGCAATGATCATCCCACCCCGGTACGCATCCACTGCGGGGCTGGCGTTGACTCCCCATGCCGTGACCAGTCCCATGAACAGGCCGATGATTGCGCTACGCAATGCGCCGTATCGAAGATGGACGCGATGAGACGGCTCGCCGAACCTCGCCCAGAACTCGACCTGGGTCGGATCCAGCCCCGCCGGTACCTCTTCTGCGGGCCAGTATTCCAGCGCGGCAAGCAGGTACGGAGTGTCACGGGCGCGCATGGGGACGATGGCTTCGAGGCGGTTACGCCAACGTGGACGCCGGTCTTGAAGGCGCGCCACGGCGTCATCCATCTCCTGCGTGGACAGATAGCGATCACTGCATTGTTCATAGCGTTGCCGGAGTGTTCCGCGCGACTCGGGCAGCAGCAGCCATGCCTGCCGACAACGCCGTTCCACCGCCGCCAGCCATAACGGATCGAGTTCAAGCGCGATGTCGTCCCAGTCGAAGCCCTGAATGAGCGTGCTGAAGTGCGCCTCCGACAGCGGCGGCTGTTCCCGGTGCAGGTGGTCCAGCAGTGCCCACCCAACGTCGTTGCGAAACCGCAGCGACCAGCTCAACGCCCGCTCCTGCAACAACACGGCCAGCGAGGATGCGCTTGCGACTGCCGCATGCTGGACGATATCGAGCGCTACGCCATGCGGATCCAGAACGGGCGCAGCCGTGTCGGCCAGGACAACCCGTGGGATATCAGAAGCCTCCCTACCTGCCTGTCCAGCATCGGGTACGACGCGTGCGTGGTGCCCCTCGTCCGCCGTACTGCGGCACAGCGCAAGTGCGTGCTGGTAGCAGGCATGCAGGTCCTGGAATGCGTCAGCATCGTCATCGGGTCGATTGGAGCGCAGCAGACGCGCGTAGGCACGCTTTATCGCGCGCTCGTCGCCCTGTCCGGCGAGCTCCAGCAGTTCCTCCCCTGTACTCATGCATCTGCCTCCATCGCATCCAACGCAGCACTGAACGCATCGCGCTGCTCGGAAATACGGGCAGGGTCCTGACCTTCCAAGGTGGATCGGAACTGCGCCAACCACCCCTGTACGTCGTCCCTATTGTCGATGTACTCCGCATACACCCGTTCGGCACGCGCCATCAGTGCCACGTTTGGCAAATGCTCGCGCGGATGCACCTTCAGCGCCTGCAGCGCGGCCAACCGCACCTCTATCTGGGCGGTATCCAGTGCGCCCTCATTTCGCTGCAGAACCAGGTCATGCCTGCGCCCGTCACTGGTGTCAGTGATTTCCACCTGCAGCAAGCCATCCACGTCGTAGGTGAAGCGCACCCGGAAGCTGCCATCACCACCGCGCGCTGGATCGATGGGTATTTCCAGTCGGCCGAGCAGGATATTGCGCTCTACCACCGGGTGTTCGCCCTGGTAGACGCCGACCGACAGCATCTTCTGCTTGTCTGACATCGGGCTGATCGACTGCTCGCGACTGACAGGCACCACGCTGTTGCGCGGAATCAGCGGCAGGAAATAGCCCGGGTGATAGCGACCACGTTCGTCCATACGCGATATGTCGATGCCAAGCGTGTAGGGGCACACGTCAGTCAACACGATTTCATTGAGATCGATGGCCCGTTCCTTGAGGCCCGCCGCAAGCGTGGCGCCCAGCGCGATGGCCTGGTCCGGGTGAATGTGCCGCAAGGGCAGGCGGCCCAGCAGTCGAGTCGCAAGTCGCCCGACCATCGGCATGCGCACCGCGCCGCCAACCAGCACCACATCATCAATGTCGTCGGCACCCAGCCGGGCATCGCGCAACGCGCGTTCGATGGGCAGGCGCATGCGCTGCAGCAACGGCGCGGCCAGTGTCTCGAAACGCTCCGCGGTGCAGTCCCATTGTACTGCCGCACCCAGCAGCTGGATCTGCAGCGTGCTGTCGCCTCGGATCGACAGCCCTTGCTTGAACGTTTCCATCTGCTGGCGCAGTCGCGCGAGCTCCGGCGCCGGCAACCGTTTCAGATCGGTGGCGGTATCGGTTGCAAACGCCTGCAGCAGCACGTCCAGGAAGTCCTCACCCCCCAGGAAGGTGTCGCCTGCGGACGCGTGGACTTCGACGACGCCGTCGAACAACTCGAGGATCGACACATCGAACGTGCCACCGCCCAGGTCCAGTACCAGGATCCTGCCTTCGTCCTCGCGGTCACGCAGCCCATAGGCCAGCGCCGCAGCGGTGGGCTCATTGATCAAGCGTTCAACGCGGATGCCGGCCAGCTCTCCCGCCGTCCGCGTCGCCTTGCGCTGCGCGTCGCTGAAATAGGCCGGCACGCTGATCACGGCCTCTTCGATACGAACGCCAAGTGCCGCTTCGGCGTCGGCAAGCAGCGATCGCAGTACCAGTGCGGAGAGTTCCTCAGGACGGAACCTGCGCTCGCCTAGCGTGACCTCATGGTCGGTGCCCATGAGTCGCTTGAACGTTGCCGCCGTCAGCTGAGGGTGGGTCACCAGCCGTTCCCGGGCCGCCCTTCCGACCAGGACCGTGTCGCCGTCCAGGCTGACCACCGAAGGTGTCAGCAGTTCACCATAAGCGTTGGAAAACAGGCGGCCCCCTTGGCCGTCATGCACCCCGATCAACGAATGCGTCGTGCCCAGATCGATCCCTACGATCATTCCTGCCATCTCCCCCTGAGAAGCGCTGATTCTAGCCAGCCCCGGCCACCCCTGACCATCGGCCGTTGCCCTGCGGGGCCTCAGTGGCTAAGGTCTCGGGCTGTTCTGACGTACCGGATGTGCCCATGTCTTCACGCAAACCCCTCACCGCCGCGCTGGCGCTTGGCCTGACCCTCGCTGCCGGCGCCCATGCCGACGAAGGCATGTGGATGCCGACCCAGCTGCCGGACCTGGCCAAACCGCTGAAGGCGGCGGGCTTCAAGGGCAACCCGGGCGACCTGGCCAACGTCACCGCGCCGCCGTTGAGTGCGGTGGTGCGTGCGGGTGGCGGCACCGGTTCGTTCGTCTCCGACGACGGCCTGCTGCTCACCAACCACCATGTGGCCATGGGCGTGATCCAGTACAACACCTCGCCCGAGCACAACCTGATCAACGACGGCTTCATCGCCACGGGCCGCAGCGATGAGCGCGCGGCCAACCCCGATTTCCGCGTGCTGGTCACGGTCGGGTTCGACAAGGTCACCGATGAGGTGCTGCGCGATGCGCGCGGCAAGACCGGACGTGCGTATTTCGATGCGGTCGACCACGCCAGCAAGCAGCTGGTGGCCGAGTGCGAGAAAGAAGGCAACGTCCGCTGCAGCGTGGCGGACATGTACTACGGCACCGATTTCTATCGCATCCGCCAACTTGAGCTGAGCGATGTGCGTCTGGTCTACGCACCGCCGCGCGCGATCGGCAATTACGGCGACGAGATCGACAACTTCATGTGGCCGCGCCACACCGGTGATTTCACCCTGCTGCGTGCCTACGTGGGCAAGGACGGCAAGCCCGCGCCGTACAGCGTGGACAACGTGCCGTACCACCCGCCGGCGCACCTGAAGATGGCGATCGACGGCCCGAAGACCGGCGACTACGCGATGCTGGCCGGTTACCCCGGCATCACCTACCGCCATCGCACCGCCGCGGAATTCGCCGGCCAGATCGATGCCGTGCTGCCGCGCCGCGTGGCGGTGTTCCAGCAGATGATCGACACCATCGAAGCGGCCAGTGCGAAGGATGCCCAGGCACGCACCCGCTACGCCTCGCAGCTGCAGTCGCTGAAGAACAACCGCAAGCGGGCCGCCGGGGAGCTGGAAGGCCTGCTGCGCAGCGATGCCAAGGCGCAGCGCGCCGCCGATGAGGCGGCGATGCTGCAGGCCACCGATGCGAAGTACCGGGGCGACATCCAGTCGTTGCTGACCTCGCTGTCCAGCGGCGCCTCGGTGGGCGAGCGCGATCTGCTGCTGGATCTGCTCGCGGCGCAGAGCCAGCTGCTGCGTTCGGCGCTTACCCTGGAGCGCCTGCGCATCGAATCGGCCAAGCCCGATGCCGAGCGCGACACGGGCTACCAGCAGCGCGATCTGGCGCTGATCGAAGGCGTGCTCAAGCAGGTCCAGCGCCGCTACGATCCGGCCATCGAAAAAGCTCTGTTGACCACGCTGCTGACCCGCTACCAGCAGCTGCCCGATGCGCAGCGCGTGCCCGAGTTCGACGCGGCCTTCGGCCGCACGCCGGCCGCGCTGGCCAAGACCCTGGACACGCTGTACGCCAACACGCACCTGGGCGATGAAGCCGAGCGCCTGTCGCGCTTTGCCGCGGCGAGAGAGGGCAAGGCGCTGGCGCGCGATCCGCTGATCGATCTGGCCGGCCCGCTGGTGGCCGCGCAGCTGCGCCTGGATGACGAGCGCAAGACCCGCGAAGGCGAGCAGCTGCGCCTGCGCCCGGCGTACATGCAGGCGCTGTTCGCCTGGCGCGCCAAGCAGGGCCGCGCGGTCTACCCGGATGCGAACCGTACCCTGCGCATCAGCTACGGCAAGGTCGAGGCGCTGTCGCCGCGCGATGCGGTGCATTTCGACCCGGTGACCACCGTGGCCGGGATCGTCGAGAAGAACACCAACGCCTACCCGTTCGATGCGCCCAAGCCGCTGCTGGAGGCGATCGCCAAGGGCGATTTCGGTTCCACCGCCGATCCGGTGCTGAAGACCCAGACGGTCAACTTCCTGACCAACCTGGACACCACCGGGGGCAACTCCGGCTCGCCGGTGCTCAACGCCAAGGGCGAACTGATCGGCCTGAACTTCGACAGCAACTGGGAGTCGGTCAGCGCCAGCTGGTGGTTCGACCCGCGCTTCAAGCGTGCCGTGCACGTGGACATGCGCTACCTGCGCTGGCTGCTGGCCAAGGTCTACCCGGCGCCGGAGCTGCTGAAGGAAATGGGCGTTCCGGCGGAATGAGGCACCGGGCCGGCCACGATCCACGTCGTGGCCGGCCGCTGCGTCTGCCACCTATGTCGCATTTGGCTCGCTTCGAGGTGGCCGCTAGACTGCAGGCCAGCGTAGGGAGGCGAGCGGTCACGTGACGGCAGATCAGGACAACCACAGCGGCGCACTGCTGCCGGTGGTGGACAGGGAACTGGATGGCTTGACCGTCTGGGTGGTCGAGGACGACCCCGAGTTGCTCGCGCTGATGCTCGATGACCTGTCCTGGCGCGGTGCCGCGGTGCGCGGCCTGGGCAGTGCCGAGGCGCTTTATCGCGCGCTGTTGCAGGACCGGTGCGACATCGTCGTGCTGGATGTCGGCCTGCCCGGCGAGGATGGCTATGCCGTGGCCGGCCATCTGCGCCAGGCCGCGGATATGGGCATCGTGATGCTGACCGGGCGTGGCAGTCCGCATGACATGGCCCATGGCCTGACCCAGGGCGCCGATGTGTACCTGGTGAAACCGCTGGATCTGGACGTGCTGGCCGCCGGGCTGCTCAGCCTGCGTCGTCGCCTGTCCGCCGGGCGCCCCGCCGTGCAGACTGTCACGGAGGTGCAGCGGGCCTGGAAGCTCTCTGCTGATGGCTGGACGCTGCACTCGCCCGCCCAGCAGACGTTGGCATTGACCGCGATGGAGCGTGGCGCGCTCCAGCTGTTGTTCGAGGCGGTGGGTGAACCCGTCACGCGCGAGCGCCTGATCGAGCGTGTTACCGACGCCCCGTGGGATTTCGACCCGCACCGGCTCGATGTGCTGGTGCACCGCCTGCGCGCACGCGTACGCACCGCCACCGGCCTTGAACTGCCGATCCGTGCCCTGCGTGGGCAAGGCTACCTGCTGACCCCCTGATCCGGCCGGTGGGCCCGACGTGTGAGGAAGTGTGAGCCAGCGTGAGCGGGCGGCACTGACTTGCCGATGCGGCGACACCACAATGCGCCCCGCTTGAGCGTGCCGATGACGACAGTCACGACCGCTCCAGTCGCATCACGTCACGGGAGCGCAGTGCCTGCCCGCGGTCATCACCGCACCTGGCCGCGTTCCCTCTGAAAGCAGCAGAGACCGGAACAGGGGAACAACGCATGTCCAGCCATAGCGATCGCGCAGCCATCTGCGCGGCGGTGACGCCGTTCGAGCGCGTGTACGCAGCCGCCCGCAAGGGCCGCTGGCGCGCCGCCCTCGCGATGCTGATGCTGGCCATGCCGTTGTCCGCACTGGCAGTGGATCTGCAGATCACCGACTTCTCCGATACCGGCTACGACCCGGTACCGGCGGGCACGACCGTGATCTACAACGTCAAGGTCGAGAACGGTGCCAACGACACCGCGGCCGGCAGCGTCACGATCATCGACTTGCCGGTCGGTACGGCCTTGGGCAGCCCGGCACCGTCCGGTTGCAGCGCTTCGCCCGGCAGTGCCGGCACGACCCGCGTGGTGTGCACCAACCCCACGTTGATCGCCTCCGGCGCGCCGTACCAGTTCAAGCTGCCGGTCACCACGCTGCAGACCCAGCCGGCCACGATCAACCTGCATGCCGCAATTGGATTCGCGGCGGCGTTGCCCCCGGCATCGACCCCGATCGTGGCGCTGCAGAGCAGTGATCCGTTCTTCGCCGGTGACACCAACACGGCCAACAATACGTCCAACCAGACGACCACGATCCAGGCAGCGGCCGATCTGGAGTTGAGCAAGTCCGCCACGCCCGATCCGGTCATCGGTGGCGGCGAGGTCACCTATACCCTTACCGTCAAAAACAACGGTCCCAGTGTCACCACCGGTTTCCGGGTGGTGGACACGCTGCCCCCCAACGTGACGCTGGTGGGCGTGCCGAGCGGCGCCGACTGGAGCTTCAGCGCGCAGAACGGCACCTACAGCGGCACCCTGGCTGTGGGCGCAAGCGCGAGCTATCAGTTCCGCGGCAAGGTCAACGTGGGCACCGGCAACATCGTCAACGCCGCTGTGGTCAACGCCGGTTCGGTGCCTGATGCGGTGCCGGACAACAATACCGCGCAGGTGACCACCGCGGTCACCGCCGGTGCGGACCTGGCGATGTCCAAGTCGGTCTCGCCGGCCCCGGCGGCGGCGGGTTCGATCGTCACCTACACCTTGACCGCGCGCAACGACGGACCCAGCGCCGCCACTGGCGTGGTGGTCACCGATGCGATGCCCGAGGGCTTCGTGATCACCGGCGGCAATGCCCCCGCGGGCTGGACCTGCACCGACAACGCGGGCGCGACCACACGCACCTGCAGCCTGGCCGGCAGCTTCGCGCCGGGCGCGCAGGCGATCATCACCATCACCGCACAGGTGCCTTCGACCGGCACCAACAGCAGCGGCGTGGTCAGCAACACCGCCCAGATCAGCGCGACCACACCGGACCCCGTGCCGGGCAACAATAGTGGCACCGTCGGGCTGACCATCATTCCCGATGGCGCCGATCTGCGCATGAGCAAATCCAAGGCGCCGTTGCTGGTGCCGGTGTGGAACGGCACGGGCGTACGCAGCGACAGCATGATGACCTCCACGCTGGGCGTGCGGAACGAGGGGCCGCGCGCGGTGACCGGCAACCTGCAGGTGGTCGATACGCTGGCCGCCGGCGAACAGTGGGTGGATGCCAGCGGGCAACCCATTCTGCCGGGCACCTCGGTGGCCACCGGCCCGTGGAGCTGCAGCGTCGATCGCGCCTGGGCCGTCGGCCAGGCGCAGACGGTGACGTGCACCCTGACCAGTGGCTATCCAGTCGCCGTCAATGCCAGCGCGCCCGCACTGGCGCTGCAGACGCTTGCGCGCACTGCCGGGGTGCTGCGCAATGACGCCTGCACCGGCGGCAGCGGCGGCTCGCTCGAGCCGACGACCGCTGGCGGCATCGATCGCGATCCCAACGATACCAACGACTGTGCCGGTGGTGAGAGCCGTGCTACCGACGACCGTGCCGACCTGTCGATCACCAAGCAGACCAATGGACCAGGCGACACCGACAACATCATCCGCAACAGCGATGACTCGGTGACCTACACCCTGCAGATCCACAATGCGGGCGAAGCCACCACTGGCGTGGTGGTGAACGACCCGATCCCGGGCTTCGTCACCGGCATGACCACGGTCACCGGCAACGCCAGTCCGGCAGGCTGGAACTGCCGTCTCAGTGGCAGTGCGTGGGTCTGTAATGCGGGCACCACCGTGCTGGGCCGCAACGAGACCGCCACCGTCCGTTTCACCGTGAACCGTGGCCTGTTCGACAGCCAGCTCCAGCCTTCCGGCAGTTGCGGTGGTCAGGCCATGCCGGCCGGTCGCTTCTGCAACACGGCCGGTGTGCGCATCGACCCGGCCATTTCCGGTGCACTCGGCGAGATCGACCAGAGCAACAACACTGCCTCGGACTGGGTCCAGATCGATCCGGTGGCCAATGTCGCCACTACCCTGAAGAGCATCACTTCCGGCACGCCCGGGCGCGCTGGCGTCAACACGACCTACCAGATCACCTACCAGAACAAGGGGCCGTCGACCGCACGTGGCGTGGTCTTCAGCGATGTGTTCACGCTGCCTGCCAACGATGCCGGTTTCGTGTTGATCTCCGCCCTGCGCACCGGTGCGGATGCGGCGAGCAAGCTCTGCACCGTAACCGCACGCGACCCCTCGATCAGCTCCGCAGCAGCGCCCGGCGGCACGTCCTGGTTCAACACCGGCAGCGCACCCGCCACGCTGACCTTGACCTGTGCGCCCAAGGAGATGGCCAACAACTCCACCGAAACCATGACGGTGGTGATCCGCCCGAACGTCAACAGTGGCAACACCGGACGCCAGTTCACCAACACCGGCAGCTTCCATTTCGACCTTGATGGCGATGGCACCGCAGATCCGTCCAGCGGCACCGATGCCAATGGTCTTACCTACGATTACAACAGCCGCACCGATGACGACAGCAAAGACGCCACGTTGAACTTCGACGCCGGGCGTGTGGACCTGATCGTCAACAAGATCGATCAGAACTTCGACGGTGCGGTCGACCCGCTGGGCTTCGACTCGCGCGCCGGTATGGAGACCAACAACTACATCTACTACCAGATCAGCGTGCGCAACGACGGCCCTTCCCTGGCCACGCAGACGATGATCGATGACACGATCCGTCCGGCTGCGGGCGCGAGCATCAGCCTGGTGGGCAGCCGCACCGGTACCGCCACCACGCCGCAGGGCGCCTTGGAGCCGGTCGGTACCCGCTGTTCGATGGCTGCCGGCAGCACCAATCCGAGCACCGGCCCGCAGACCATTTCCTGCACCATGCCCAGCGTAGGCGTGATCACGACCGACGACGGGGTGATCGCCAGCGAACAGACCAGCTACCTGTACCTGGTCTACCAGTACATGACCGCGCCGCCGGCCACCGGCGAAACGCTGCGCAACTCGGTCACCGCGCGCTCGGCCGAGGCCGAGAGCGATACCAGCAACAACACCGCCACCCAGGAAACCAGCATCCGCACCCGCTCGGATCTGGAGATGAAGAAGTCCAGCGTGGTGATCGCGCCCAGCGCCGACCCTGGCGTCGCGCTGCCTGCCGACGCCGGCACGGTCAGCCTGCATCAGCCGTTCTGGTTCGTGCTGGACGTGGTCAACCACGGCCCCGGGCACAGCCTCTCGCGCGACCGCACCGGGACCAACCCGCTCAACGGCGAAGGCGTGGCCGTCACCGACACGTTGCCCGCAGGGCTTGAGGTGATCGGCGGCGCCGCTGCGATCACCTGGCAGAAGATCGGCACCACCGCCGATCCGGGCGTGCAGACCACCGGCATGGGCAACTGCCTGCTGGCTGGCCGCACCGTCACCTGCCGCATGGGCGATCTGGCGCTGGACGGGCGCGTACGCGTGCTGATCCCGGCACGCTGGACCACACTGCCGGCCAATGGCAGCGGCATCAATACCGCCAAGGCCACCAGTGACCAGCTCGATCCCGAGCCGGGCAACAACGACGATACGACGACCCACACCGTGGTCCGTTCCTCGCTGACCGGCGTGGTGTTCCAGGACCGCGACCGCAGCGGCACCAACGGCGGCACGCTGCAGAGTGGCGAGCCGGTGATCTCCGGCGTGACCGTGTACCTCAGCGGTGAAGATGCCTATGGCGCCGTGGTCGCACGGGAGGCCACCACCGATGCGCAGGGCGTGTATCGCTTCGAGAACCTTGCCCCGGCCGGTGCTGCCGGTTACACCCTTACCCAGGCCCAGCCTGTGGCCTACGTCAACGGCCCGGTCGCACCGCCCACCAGCGGCGCCGAAGCGCCGTCGGCCGGTGGCGTGTTCGCTGCCGTGACCCCGGCCAGCACCGCCGATTCGGTCTACACCTCGATCCTGCTGGGCGCCGGCGTGGATGCGGTGCGCTACAACTTCCCGGAAGTGCGTCGCCCGTCGCTGTCCGGCTTCGTCTATGTGGACAGCAACTACAGCAACGTACGCGACGCCGGCGATGCGCCGATCGCCAATGCCACCCTTGAACTGCTCGATGCCGCGGGGACGGTGGTTGCGACCCGCACCACCGGTAACGATGGCAGCTACAGCTTCATCGATCTGGATCCACTGCAGGCCTATACGCTGCGCGAAGTGCTGCCCGATGGCAGCTATCGCAACCGCCCCGGCGCGATAAATCCGGGTCTGATCGGTGGGATCGCCTGCACGAGCTGTACGGTGGCCACCGGCGCGAGCGGCGATGCGCCCACGACCGACCGCATTGCCGGCATCGATCTGTCCAATGGCGAAGATGGCACCGCGTTCAATTTCGGCGAAGACGCGATCACGTCCATTTCCGGCCATGTCTATCTGGACCGCAACGGCAATGGCGACTTCGACGCCGGTGACGCCGGCGACCGCGGCTCGCAGCCCAATGGTGGCCTGCTGGACGTCACCATCACTCTGACCGGCGCAGGCCCGGACGGCATCCATGGCACCGCCGACGATCTGCCGCCGGTGAGCGTTCAGACCGATGCACAGGGCCGTTACACCTTCGAAAATCTGGTCGTGGGGCAGAACTACCGCATCACTGAAACGCAGCCGCAGGGCTACGCGGATGCGGCCGAGAACCCGAGCAACCAGATCGACATCACCGCGCTGCCGTTGACCGGTTCCAACGGTAATGACTTCGGTGAGACGCTCGGCTCGATTGCCGGCTCGGTCTACGAAGATTTCTCCAACGTGGCCACCGGCAACAACAACGGCCTGCGCGACAGCGGCGAGAACCCGATCGCCAACGTGATCGTGACGCTCACCGGTACCGATGTGCTCGGCAATCCGGTCAACCTGACCGCGACCACCGACGCCGATGGCGCATACCGCTTCAGCGACCTGCTGCCGGCCCAGGCGGGCACCGGCTACACACTGACGGAAACCCAGCCGGCCACGTACCTGGACGGCAAGCACACCGCCGGCAACGCCGCCACGCCGGGCAGCACCGCCGTGCCCAACGTGATCTCCGGCATCGCCATCAACGCCGGACAGGACGCTACCGGCTACCTGTTCGGTGAGCTGGCCAACGCCCCGATCAGCGGCACGGTCTACCTGGACCGCAACGATGACGGCGACAACAACGCCGGCGATGTCGGCATCCCCGGCGTGCAGGTGATCATCGTGGGTGCAGGCCCGGACGGAGTGTTCGGCACCACCGACGACACCACCGAAACGCTGGTGACCAATGCCGATGGCCATTACAGCTATCCCGGCGCCGTGGCCGGCCAGGATTACCGCATCACCGAGACCCAGCCGACCGGCTTGGCCGAGGGACGCGAAACCCCGGCCAACCTGATCACGATCACCAACCTGCCCGCGGCCGGTTCCACCGGCAATGACTTCGGCGAGCGCGCTGTTGCACTCTCCGGCACGGTCTACCTGGACCGCAACAACAACGGCGTGCAGGACGCCGGCGAACCGGGCCTGCCCAACGTGCAGGTGCAGCTGCCGGGCGGCACCGTGGATGCGCTGGGCCAGCCGGTCGCGACGATCGCGACCGACGCCGACGGGCGGTATCGCTTCGACGACCTGCTGGCGGGCACCTATACGGTGACCCAGCAGGCCGCGCAGCCGGTGTTCAATGGCGTCGCCACGATCAATGGCATTACGGCCGCCGGCACCATCGACGGCACTGCAGTCGGCACCGCCACCCCGGTGGCAAGCGTACCCAGTGCGATCAGCGCGGTGGTGCTGCCGGCGGGCAAGGCCTCGATCAGCAACAACTTCGGTGAAGTGCTCGCGGTGGCCGTGTCCGGCACCGTGTTCTTCGACGCCGACAACAACGGTGCGCAGAACGGCGCGGCCGAAACCGGCATCGAAGGCGTGACCATCGAGTTGACCGGGACCGACGACACCGGCGCCAGCGTCACCCGCAGCGTGCAGACCGATGCCGATGGCCGTTTCGCCTTCGCCGATCTGCGCCCGGGCACGTACACCCTGACCGAACCGCAGCAGCCCACCGGCACCAGCAATGGCATCACTACCGCCGGCACCATCGACGGCGTCAGCAGCGGCACCGCCACGCCGGTGACCACCGTGCCCAGCCGCATCGGCACCATCGATCTGACCACCCCGGGCAGCGCCTCGGTGGACAACCTGTTCGGCGAGATTCCGCTCAACAGCGGGATCAGCGGCAAGGTGTGGACCGACCGCAACAACGATGGCGTGGTCGACCCGGGTGAGACCGGTCTGGCCAACGTCACCATCACCCTGACCGGCACGGACCTGGTCGGCAATCCGATTACCCGCGACACCGTGACCGACGCCGACGGCAACTACAGCTTCAGCGATCTGCCGCCGGGCACCTATACCGTGACCGAGCCGGACCAGCCGACGGGCACCCGTGACGGCCGCACCGTGGCCGGCAGCACCGGTGGCACGGTGACGGCACCGGGCACCGCGCCGTCGACGATCGCCGGCCTGGTGCTGGGCGTGAACCAGCAGTCGGTGAACAACAACTTCGGTGAGATCCCGACCGGCAGCATCGCCGGCCGCGTGTACAACGACAGCAATGACAACGGGGTGGTCGACACGGGTGAGGGCGGCATCGCCAACGTCACCGTGGTGCTGACCGGCACCGACGACCTGGGCCAGGCTGTCTCGATCACGCTTACCACCGACGCCGACGGCCGCTACCGGTTCGATGGGCTGCGCCCGGGCACCTACACCGTGACCGAGCCGACCCAGCCGCCGCAGACCCTCAACGGCATCACCAGTGCCGGTGCGGTGGACGGCATCGCCACCGGCGTGGCCACCGGCCGCGAGACCGTGCCCTCGGCGATCAGCCAGATCGTGCTGCCGCTGGGCGGCCATTCGCTGGACAACAACTTCGGTGAGATCGGTGATTCGCCGGACATGCTGGTCAGCAAGTCCGCCGGCAGCACGCGCTTCACCGTCAACAACATCGCCACCTACACCATCCAGGTGCGCAATGGCGGGCAACAGCCGTCGCGCGGCGAGTACGTGGTGCAGGACCGCCTGCCGCAGGGGCTGACCCTGGCCGCCGCGCCGAGCGGGACCGGCTGGGTCTGCACCGGCGCCGTGGGTGACACCCGCTTCGACTGCCGCAGCCAGCAGGTCGTGGCTGCGGGTGCCACCTCGGTGGACACGATCAGCGTGCAGGCCCTGGTGGGCGCCGCTGCCGCAGAGGCTGGCAGTGTCAACAACGCGGTACTGGTCGAAGGCGGTGGCGAGAATGAGTTCCGCACGCCGACGCCGGCCGAGCGCGGCGCGTTCGAGGGCGATGTGACCCAGCTGCCCGAGTGCGTGGACGCGATCCAGTTCAACGCCTGCCGTGTGCCCAATGCGGTGCAGCTGGCCGCGTCGGTCGGCGGAACCGTGTGGTACGACATCGGTGGCGACGATCAGCTGCTGGACAGCGGCGATCAGCGTCTGTCGTCGTGGATCGTGGAACTGGTCGATCCGGCCACTGGCCAGATCGTCAAGACCACCACGACCGGCGCCGACGGCAGCTACCGCTTTGGCGATGTGGTGCCGGGCGTCATCTGGAACATCCGCTTCCGCGACCCGGCCTCCAACATCCTGTGGCCCAACCCGGTCACCCGCGAGTCCGTGAGCGGCATCCAGCAGACCTGCGACGCCCAGGCGGCCATCGCTCGGGCTGGCGTAAGTGCCTGCCGTGTGAGCGACAACGGCATCAGTCAGCTGGAAGTCGTGCTCAGCCCCGGCCAGCATCTGCCGCAGCAGAGCCTGCCGGTGGATCCGTCGGGCGTGGTCTACGACGCCACCACCCGCGACCCGGTGCCGGGCTCGATCGTGACGCTGAGCCCGGTCGGCATGTGTGCCGGCTACGACCCGCGTACCGCCGTGCTCAATGCCGGCAGCGGCGGCTACCGTCTGGAGGGCAGTGCGATCTCGATGACGGTGGGCAGCGAGGGCTTCTACCAGTTCGCCTTCAGCCCAGCCGCGCCGGCGCGCTGCGAATTCCAGCTCACCGTGACGCCCCCGGGCAGCTACCAGTTCGTATCGACGTTGATCCCGCCGCAGGCTGGCGCGCTGTCGCCGGCCGGCAGCGCGGGCGCCAACCATGAGGTGCAGCCGAACCGGCTCGCACCGACCGGTGCGGTCGGCACGGCCACGCAGTACTACCTGACCCTGTTTGCCGGGTCGGACACCGCGGCCATCATCAACAACCACCTGCCGCTGGACACTGCGGTAGCGACCGGCCTGGCGATCAGCAAGAACGGTGACCGCCAGACCGCGGAGATCGGCGACACCGTGCAGTACACGATCACCATCCGCCAGACCGCGGGCAGCGCGCTGCGCACGGTCAACGTGATCGATCGCCTGCCGCGTGGTTTCACCTACATCGACGGCACCGCCCGTGCCGACGGCCGCGCCGTGACCGATCCGTCCGGCAAGCCGGGCCCGTTGCTGGGCTTCGATGTCGGCCCGATCAGCGTCGGCGGCCAGATCGTGCTGACCTACCGTGTGCGGGTCGGTGTGGGTGCGCAGCAAGGGGATGGCATCAACCGTGCGCAGGCCTTCGGCTGTGCCTTCAGCGGTGGCTGCATCGACACCGGCAGCATCACGCCGCTGCCGGGCGCATTGCCGTCCAACCGCGCCGAGTACCGCGTGCGCGTCACCGGCGGTGTGTTCACCGACCAGGCCTGCGTGCTCGGCAAGGTGTTCGTGGACTGCAACAACAACCATGTGCAGGACCGCGAAGAGCTGGGCATCCCCGGCGTGCGCCTGTACTTCTCCGACGGCACCTGGGTGATCAGCGACTCGGAAGGCAAGTACAGCTACTGCGGCCTGCCGCCGCAGAGCCACACGCTGAAGGTGGATGCCAGCACGTTGCCGCTCGGCGCGCGCCTGACCACCAGCAGCAACCGCAACCTGGGCGACGCCGACAGCTTGTTCCTGGACCTCAAGAACGGCGAGCTGCACCGCGCCGATTTCATTGAAGGCAGCTGTGCCAACCCGGTGCTGGAGCAGGTCAAGGCCCGCCGCACCCAGGGCGAGGTGCGTGCGCCGGAGACCGAGACCGGGCAGCCGCCGCTGCGCTTCGACAGCAAACCCGCGCGGGCGCCGCAACAGGCGACCGACTCGGCCAACCAGAGACCGATCGTGCATCCCAGAGTCCACCTGCCTGCTGCCGGCGCTTCGACGGAGGACCAGCCATGAGCCGCGTTCCGACGCTGTCCCGTCTGCCGCGCCTGAGCCTGCTTGCCTGCGCCCTGGCGGCCGTCCCCGCCATGGCACAGAGCGTGGGCAGCCCCGGCCGCTTCACGCCGGTGCTCGGCGATGCCAGCACCCTGTACCCGCGCAGCCCGGCCAGTACCGATGCCGCCCCGCGCGCGCTGGACAACGCGGTGCCGGGCACGCTCGACCGCATCCTGGTCGAGCTGGACCGTGATGGCGTGCCGGCCGATGGCCAGAGCGCCGTGCATGTGCGTGTGCAGCTGCTGGACGCCACCGGCCGCGCGCTGCCGGGTACCACCTACGCCACCATCGAGACCAGCGGCGGCCGCATCCGCCTGCCCGGCTCGCGGACCGACGAACTCGGCCCGGGCGCGCTGGATGCCGACAAGGTCACCCCGGGCATCCAACTGCAGGTGGTCGACGGCATGGCCGAATTCGACCTGCTTGCCCCGCATGAGCCGCAGGACGTGGTGCTGCGCATCACTGCCGGCGCCGAGACGGCCCAGGGCACGATCGGCTTCCTGCCGGAGATGCGTGAGCTGCTGGCCACCGGTCTGATCGAAGGTGTGGTCAACTTCCGCCGGCGCAGCAACGCCGGCCTGATCTCGCCGGTGGAGCATCACGATGCCTTCGACCGTGACATCCGCCGCTGGGAGCGCCAGTTCAACAACGGCAAGGCCAATGCGGCCGCGCGCACCGCGTTCTTCGTCAAGGGCCGGATCAAGGGCGAATATCTGCTCACCGCCGCCTACGACTCGGACAAGGACACCCGTGGCCGCCTGCTGCGCGACATCCAGCCGGAAGAGTTCTACCCGGTCTACGGGGACTCTTCGCTGCGCGGCTTCGATGCGCGTTCGGCCGAGCGCCTGTATGTGCGCATCGACAATCAGCGCAGCTATCTGTTGTACGGCGACTTCCAGACTGGCGACACGCTGGCCACCGTCAGCGGTATTGGCGGCAGTGGCGCGATCCCGCAGCGCAGCCTGGGCACTTACAACCGCACCGCCACCGGCCTGGGCTGGCACTTCGAAAGCGAGCGCGTGCGCAGCAACGTGTTTGCGATGCAGGATTCGCTGCGCCAGGTGATCGAGGAGTTCCGCAGCCAGGGCAGTGGCCCGTATGCGCTGCGCAACAACGCCGTGCTGGAAGGCAGCGAGCGGGTGGAGGTGATCGTGCGCGATCGCAACCAGCCCACCCGCATCACCTCGGTGCGCTCGCTGGCGCGGTTGGTCGATTACAGCTTCGAGCCGTTCTCCGGCCGGATCCTGCTCAATCAGTTCCTGCCGGCGTTCGACAGCGATCTCAATCCGGTGTCGCTGCGCATCACCTATGAGCTGGACCAGGGCACCGAGAAGTTCTGGGTGGTCGGCGCCGATGCGCAGGTCAAACTCACCGAGCAGCTCGAGGTCGGTGCGGCGGCGGTCGATGACCGCAATCCCTATGCCGAGTTCAAGATGGGCAGCGCGAACGCGAGCTACCGGTTCGGTGCCAACACCCTGCTGGTCGCCGAGTTCGCGCGCACCCGCAGCGAGGTCAATACCAACTCGATCAATCAGATCACCTCGCAGGGCCTGAAGGACATCACCGGGGAAGTGGAGGGCGATGCGTGGCGGGTGGAGTTCGCCCACAGCGCCGACAAGCTCGACGCGCGCGTGTTCGCCGCACGTACCGATCCGGCCTTCAACAACCCGGCCGCACCGCTGTACGGTGGCCGCGGCGAGTACAACGCGCGGTTGGCTTACCGTGTCGGCCCGCGGCGGGAACTGTACGTGGAAGGCCTGCGCAGCGAGGACCGCAACCCCGATGGTGGCAAGCGCGATGCCGGCGGTGCCGGTGTACGCATCGGCGCTACCGAACGGCTGACCGTGGACCTGGGCGTACGCAGCATCCGCGAGACCATCGGCGTGACCTCGCCGTGGTCGTCGGGGGTGCCGTTCGGTAATCCCGGCGGTCTCACCGGTGGGTTTGCGACCGGTTCCGGTGGCGGCGCGCTGGGCTACGGCCAGCAGGCGCTGGATCCGCTGACCGGCCTGATGGTCATCAACGGCAGCAGCAGCGGCAGTCCGATCACCAGCGAATTGCCGGTCGGCACCGAGCTGGAATCGGACAGTGCCCGGTTCGGGCTGGGCTACCGCCTGAGCGATCGCCTCAGTGCCGGTGCGGAAGTGGAGCACAGCGTCAGCGGCGAAGACCGCAAGCGCCTGGCGGCCGGCCTGGACTACCAGGTGTTCGAACGCAGCCGTGTGTATGGCCGCTATGAGAAGCAGACCGGCCTGACCAGCGCCTACGGCATCACCACCACCGACCGCGAAGCCGATGCGCTGGTGTTCGGTATCGACAGCAGCTACCTGCGCGATACCCAGACCTTCAGCGAGTACCGCCTGCGCGATTCGATCAGCGGCCGCGATGTGCAAGCCGCCTCGGGTATCCGCAACAACTGGGACATCCGCGAAGGCCTGCGCCTGGCCAGCTCGGCCGAGCACGTCAAGGTGATCGATGGCAGCACCGGCGACAGCACCGGCCTGGCGCTCGCCTTGGATTACAGCGCCAATCCGCTGTGGCGAGGGGCGATCCGTGCCGAGCACCGCATCTCCGAGGATGTGCCCGATACCGAGGTCAATGAGGCATTCAACACCACGCTGCTGCAGTTCATGCTCGCCCGCAAGCTCAGCCGCGATTGGACACTGCTGGCCCGCAACTATCTGCTCAGCACCCGCTACGACGCCCGCGGCGATGTGCTGCAGGATCGTTTCCAGCTCGGCGTGGCGTACCGCGATACCGACCGCAACCGGATCAACGCGCTGGCCCGCTACGAGTACAAGCTGGAGCGCGATGAAAGCGGCCTGACCCTGTCCGACGGCAACACTGTCGATGGCAGCAGCCAGGATGTGCGCACCCGCGCGCATATCGTCTCGGCGCATGCCGACTGGCACCCGTCGCGACCGTGGTGGTTCACCGGCCGCGTGGCCGGCAAGTGGCAGCAGGACCAGTTCGCCTATACCGACAGTGCACGGGTCAACAGCCGCTTCCGCGCGATGCTGTTCTCCGGCCGTGTGGTGTACGACATCACCGAGAACTGGGACATCGGCGTGCTTGGCTCCACCTTCCGTGGGCAGAGCGGTGCCAACCAGTATGCCTACGGCATGGAGGTCGGCCGCCTGCTGCGGCAGAACCTGTGGTTGTCGGCCGGCTACAACTGGAGCGGCTTCGCCGGCGACCGCGATCTGAACGGTTACGAGTACACCCAGCAGGGCGTGTTCCTGCGCCTGCGCTTCAAGTTCGATGAAGACCTTTTCCGGCCGGACCCCGTCCGCTACCGCGACCCGGCACGCTGAGGATGCCCTGATGACGACTCTTTTCCCGATTGACCGTATTGCTCCGTCGCTGCTTGCCGCGGCTCTTCTGGCTGCTGTGGCCGGGCACGCCGACGCGCAGCAGGCGCAGTTGTTGCCGCAGCAGCAGCGCATCACCGATGAGGCGATCCATGCCGACCATGGCACCTATGAGGCCACCCAGGGTCGCATCCAGGCGCTCAATGACGGTGGGCGCCCGATCCGCGACTACCACCTGTCCAAGGCGCAGTGCTGGCTGGACGTGTCCTTCCACGAATACAGTCGCAACGATCGCAGCGCGTTCCCGCAGCAGGCGCTCACCGAATCGGAGACGCTGATCGTGGGCATGGAGCAGGGCGTCTCGCCGCTGCCCACCGATACGCCGCTGGTGAACAACGCCAAGTACCTGCGCGATGACCTGTGGCAGCGCCTGCGGGTACTGCACGGTGCGCCGGGCTTCGTGTGCGCGCAGCAGCAGGTCGCCTGTGGCGAAGTCGAGCTGGTGCACGCCGGTAACGAATTCAACCAGCAGCAGTGGCGCCATTCCAAGCCGTATATCCAGATCGCCGAGGAACTGGTCAATGACGCCGAGGCGCTGGCCCGCCAGTGCGATGTCGGCCCGGCCATCGTCGCTGCGCCGGGGCCGCTGGTGGCCAATGTGCTGTTCGAGTTCGACCGCGATGCGTACCGCGACATCCGCACCTATTCACTGGAAAGCGTGGACCGCGCGCTGGCCAGCATTGCCGATGAGTCCCTGCAGCTTGACGGTGTGACCCTGGTGGGTCATGCCGACCGCATGCAGGGGCGCGGCTTCGATGCCAACCAGGCGTTGTCCGAGCGGCGTGCCCGGACCGTGCGTGAGCTGCTGATCGGGCGGGGTATCGATCCGCACCGCATCCGCTATGAGTACAAGGGCGACACCCAGCAGGTACAGCAATGCGATGGCGTGCGCCCGCGTGCGGCCCTGCTGGAATGCCTGCTCCCCAACCGCCGGGTGGAAGTACGCTTCGATGTGACGCGCTGATCGCAGCGCGCGATCAGCGCGGGTGACCGGTCCCGGTCTGCACATCCTGATCCACCGGGGTGCGCGCCGGCTCCGGGCGTGGCGGAAGCCAGGCCATCGGCCTGCTCCCCGCCAATGACAACCAGCCGCTGGCCATCGCCTTGGCGGGGTCGTGGAGCAGGCTGTACAGATCGACATCGCGGCCGGCGTCCTCGCCCCACAACATGGCCCAGGCATTGTGTCCACTTCGGCGGGCGCTCTGCAGCGCCCGATCGGCGGCACGCAGGCTGTCGTCGAGCGCATCCGGCGCATGCGCGAACAGCGGCAACGGTGCCATGCCGATAGTCGCCGTCAGGGTCAGATGCTGGGCCGGGCCGATGTCCACCACCAGGCGCTCGATCGCGGCACGCAGATGGCTCGCCAGCGCCTGCGCGGCTGGCGCAGCGGTATCGTGCCGGACGACCAGGAAGCTGGCGCCACCCCATCGGGCGATGCGGTCATGGCTGTCGCAGTGTCGGCGCAGGCACTGAGCCACGGCGCGCAACACGGCATCGCCGGCGGCCTCACCGTGTCGCTCGTTGAGGGCTTTGAACGCATCCACTTCCAGCAGCATCACCACGCTGCGCTGATCGGCCCCGCCCTTGGCCCGTTCCGCGGCAAGCAGCTGTTCGGCCTCCCGCCGGTTGATCAGGCCGGTCACCCGGTCGGTGCTGCTCAGCAGGGCGAGGTGATGTCGTTGCCGGCGCATGCGCAGCACGACGAACGTGGCGATGCCCGCCACCACCAACAATGCAATCAGCGCGCCATTGCGCAGCACCCGCACACGATCCAGGTCCTGCATCGCATGGATGTCGGCCGGGTGGATGCTGCGCTCGGCGGTGGCCTGCAGCTTGGCGAGCTGATTGAGCGTCTCCCCTTTGCTGCGAGCCCGATCGATATCACGGGCCTGGCGCGCGTACTGCAGGGCCTGCTCGCGGTTGCCCAGCAAGGTATGGATATCGCCCAGCAGGTCCAGCCCGCCACGGACTTCATCGCTGAAATGGCCGCGCTCAGCCTGCTCCTGAGCCTGTTCCGCCAAGGGGCGCGCCGCTTCCGCACCGGCCTGATCAAGGGTGAGCCGGGCGAGCCGCTGCAGGGTGACCACCTGTCCCTGCGGGTCCTGCGCCGCCTGCCAGGCCAAGGCCCGGCGCAGCCCCGCTTCGGCGGCCGGCAGCTGTCCGCGCAGGCGTTGGATCTCGGCGCGGTGACTGACGATGCGGTGCAGGAACAGGTCCTGGCCGCCCACCCGCGTGCCAATCGCCTCGGCCCGACTGAAGGCCGTGTTGGCCTCTTCAAGCCGCTGCATCTGCAGCAGCGCATACCCGAAGTTGTAGTACAGGATGAGATCGCCGGGATTGGGCGGCCGACGCAGATGCTCGCTCAATGCGGTGGCTTTCTGCAGATAGGTCAGAGCGCCCTGTGCGTCGCCCATCGCGTCGCCGCGGATCATGGCGATCTGCATCAGCGCCCCGATCTGGCCCTGCACGTCGCGTTGGCGGACCGACTCCTCCAGGAAGCGATTGGTCAGCTCAAGTGCCTGGCCATGGTCGCCGCGCCATAACAGCAGGTGTGCGGCGATGGAGTGAGCGCGCAGCTGGTCCTCGGCCGTCGCATCGGCGCGCGCGGCCGCAGCCAGCAGGCGGTCGGGCAGGTCCATCGTCTGGTCGAGGTGGCCCTGCGAGCGCAGTGCCGCACCCAGGCAGCCGACCGCACCGATTTCGATCGACGTGGGCAGAGCGGGTGCCGCAAGCAACGAGCGCGCGATCTGCAGCGAGGTCCGCGGCGCGCTGGTCAGCAGGCCGTGGCACTGCTGCACCTGCGCAGTCAGTGGAACGCTGTCCATGGGGCGCTGCGCCAGCGCGCACGGGGCAGCCAGCCAGGATAGACAGACGAGCGCGGACAGCCCGCGACGGACAAGCGACAACGTAGGCATGAGGACAGCGACTTCCCGGTCGAGTGCGGACGGACGGCAATGAGGCACGTTCCTGGTGACACCGCAGCAGCGACGCTGCCGGATCACGCGCCGCTAATATACCCTCGTTGCCGCCGGACGCTGTCGCTCCGGCCTGGAGCCTGCCGCGCATGCCCATTATTCCACCGTCCCCCCGGACCAGCTCCCTCCCCGGGACTGCGACGCAGTCGCTGGGTCGCCGTACCGATGCCATGCTGCGTGGCCTGCTGAACATGGTCGGCCTGTTCCATCTGTTGATGGCGGTCTGGATCGCGCTGCGCATGGGCATGGGCCTGGACCTGATGGTGCCGCTCATTGCCGTGCTGCACGCACTGCTGTGCCTGCTCTGCCTGCTGCTGCAGCGTGCAGGGCGTCCGCTTCGCGCGGCCACCCTCTTTGTTGTTGGCCAGATGCTGCTGCTCACCGTGGCCTATGCATACTGGGGGCTGGCGGCACAGTTGCGGTTGCAACTGGTGCTGCTGTTACCGGTCCTGTTCGTGGCGGCGGTGCTGGGCAGGCGTCCGCTGTGGTGGGTCACCGCTTGGCTGTGCCTGCTGATCGTGGTGGGGGCGTGGGTGGATGCCTCCACCTTGATGTTCCGCCCTGATCGGCTCCTGCTCGCGGTGAATGACCTGGCGATATGCATGTTCGCCACCCTGCTGGCTGCCTGGTTGCTGCATCACAGCGTCACCGGCCTGCGTGAGAGCCTGCAGGTCGCGCGGGAGCACGGCCGCGACCTGGCCCGCAAGCGCGATGAGCTGCAGGTGGAGATCCAGGAGAAGGAGCGCTCGCGCGACCAGTTGGTGCACGCGATGAAGATGGAGAACGTCGGTCGCCTCGCCAGCGGCATCGCGCATGACTTCAACCATCTGTTGGCCTTGATCCAGAGCTATATCGCCAAAGCCCGGCGCAGCCAGGCAGGTGAGCTCCAGGTGGCACTGCAGGGGGCCGACGCCGCGGTGCGGCGCGCGACGGCCGTCAGCCGGCGCTTGCTGGATTTCAGCCGGCTGGAGCACAGTCGGCCGCAGCTGCTGGATGTCGCGGCGACGATCACGGCCATGGTACCCACCCTGCAGCAGGTGTTCGACGCGCGGGTGCAGTGCGAGGTCGACAGCGGTCAGGTGCAGTGCCTGATCCATTTCGATCCGGCCCAGCTGGAGTCGATCCTGCTCAGCCTGGCGGTGAATGCCCACCAGGCCATGCCGGAGGGCGGCCATTTCTGCCTGGCGGTCGTGCAGCCCTCGCGTATTGATGAGGTGGTCATCCAGGTCAGTGACAGCGGCCATGGGATGAGCGAGGAGGTGCGTGCACGCTGCCTGGAGCCGTTCTTCACGACCAAGCCGGTCGGGCAGGGGACGGGACTCGGGTTGGCCGTCACGGCCAGCCTGGTCGAGGCGGCCGGAGGACACATCCAGGTGGAGAGCGGCAAGGACCGGGGTACCCGGGTCAGCATCCGTCTGCCGACCCGGCCGCTGGCGGCGGTGCCGGCCTGAACCGGGCCGTGGGCGGGGCCGCCCAGCCGCTACACTGCGGGCTGCTCTCGCGGAAACAACCCTGTGGTTTCTAGCTGGATCCTGCTGCTGGTCTCGGTGGCCTATGCCGCGCTCCTGTTCGGGGTGGCGTGGTGGGGCGACCGTCGGCCGATGTACCCCGACCGCCCGTGGCTGCGCCCGGTGGTCTACAGCCTGGCGCTGGCGGTGTACTGCTCGTCGTGGACGTTCTACGGCGCCGTCGGCACTGCGGTGCGCAACGGCGTGGGCTACCTGCCGATCTACCTGGGGCCGTTGCTGCTGTGGGTGTTCGGCTGGCGCATCATCGAGCGCCTGGCGCTGATCGCACGCAGCCAGAACGTGGTGTCCATCGCCGATTTCATCTCCTCGCGCTTCGGCCGCTCGCGGCGGCTGGCCGCGCTGGTGGCGGTGATCGCGCTGATCGGCATCGTGCCGTACCTGGCCCTGCAGTACAAAGCCGTGGCGATGAGCCTGCAGGTGCTGACCGGCAACGTCGGGCCCACCGGCTTCTTCACCGATCCGGCGCTGTACGTGGCGCTGTTGATGGCCTTGTTCGCCACGTTGTTCGGCACCCGCCAGGTGGATGCCACCGAGCACCACCACGGCATGATGCTGGCGATCGCGCTGGAGTCGATGATCAAGCTGATCGCGATGGTCGCGCTCGGTCTGTTCGCCTACCTGTGGCTCAACGACCGCACCGATGCGGTGATCGAATCGGCGCACACGCTGTTCAGCGGCCTGCCGCCGGTCGGCTTCATTTCGCAGACCCTGCTGAGCTTCCTGGCCATCATCTGCCTGCCGCGCCAGTTCCATGTGGCGGTGGTCGAGTGCGGCGATGTGCGTGACATCCGGCGCGCGCGCTGGATGTTCGGGGCCTACCTGGTGATCATCTCGGCGATGGTGATTCCCATCGCCACGGCGGGCGTGACCCTGTTCGGCACCGGTGGCAGCGTGGCCGACGACAGCATGGTGCTGGCCCTGCCGCTGGCCGAGGGGCGCAAGTTCCTGGCATTGGTCGCCTATGTCGGCGGCTTCTCGGCGGCAACCGGCATGGTCATCGTGGCGTCGATCGCGTTGGCCACCATGGTCAGCAACGACCTGGTGATGCCGGTGCTGCTGCGCCGCAACGACCACCACGAGGACGCGGCGAACGTCGCCTCACGCGTGCTGTGGATCCGGCGCACGGCGATCCTGCTGCTCGCCCTCGTGGCCTACAGCTATTACCGCGGCAGCAGCAATGACAGTACGCTGGCGTCGTATGGGCTGATGGCCTTCGCGGCGGTGGCCCAATTCGCGCCCGGGCTGATCGGCGGCCTGTACTGGCGCGGTGCCAGCCGCCGTGGCGTCGAGGCCGGCATGCTGCTCGGTTTCGGCACCTGGGTCTATACCCTGCTGCTGCCGGCGCTGACGCATGCCGGCTGGATGGATGCGAGCTGGCTGGTGCAGGGCCCGTTCGGTATCGACTGGCTGCAGCCGCAGCACCTGTTCGGAATGAGTGGCTGGGACCCGCTGACCCACGGCACGTTCTGGTCGCTGCTGGTCAACGTGGCCGCGATGGTACTGGTCTCGGTGCGCTGGCGTCCCGGCGTGGACGAGCGGCTGGGCGCGGCGCCCTTCCTGGATCCGTATGCACAGCGGCCGTCGGTCGCCGGTGCGTGGCCGGGCCATGTGCACGTGGGTGACCTGCTGGCGCTGGCCGCGCGCGTGGTGGGTGACCGCCATGCACGGCGCTCGTTCTTTGAGCAGGCGCAATCGCTGGGGCGCGAGCTGCAGGCGTCGGCCCCGGCCGACCGTGCCTGGGTGCAGTTCACCGAACGCCTGCTGGCCGCCTCGATCGGTGCGGCGTCCGCGCGTCTGCTGCTGACCAGCCTGCTGCGCGGCTCGGGCATGGATCTGGGCGAAGTAGTGGCGGTGCTCGATGAAGCCGGCCAGGAACTGCGCTTCAACCGCGAAATCCTGTCGACCACGCTGGAGAACATCAGCGCGGGCGTCAGTGTGGTCGATCCGGACATGCGTCTGACCGCCTGGAACCGCCGCTACCAGCAGATGTTCGGCTATCCCGACGGGATGCTCTACGTGGGCCGCCCGGTCGCAGATCTGATCCGGTACAACGCCGAGCGTGGCGAGCTGGGCGAGGGCGAGATCGAGGTGCAGATCAACCGTCGCATCGGTTACATGCGCGCCGGTTCGCCGCATATCTTCGAGCGCACCCGCAGCGACGGCAAGGTGATCGAAATGCGCGGGCAGGCGCTGCCCGGCGGCGGTTACGTCACCAGCTACAACGACATCACCGACTACAAGCACGCCGAGCGCGCGCTGCTGGAAGCCAACGAAACGCTGGAGCAGCGCGTGGCCGAACGTTCGCACGAGGCGGAGATGGCGCAGCAGTCCAAGACGCGTTTCCTGGCGGCGATCAGCCATGACGTGCTGCAGCCGCTCAACGCCGCGCGCCTGTTCGCTTCTGCGCTGCGTGAGAGCCACCACAACAACGAAGAGCAGCGGCATCTGGCCGAGCGCGTGGATGCGTCACTGCGCGCAGCCGAAGAGCTGCTGGATGGCCTGCTGGACGTTTCCCGGCTGGATGCCGGCGGGCTGCACCCGGTGATCGGCGATTTCGACGTCAGCCTGTTGATGCGCGAACTGGCGGCGCAGTACTCACCCGTCGCCGCCGGCCGTGGCCTGCGCCTGGACCTGTTCGCACGGCCGGCGTGGGTGCGCAGCGATCGCCGCCTGTTGCGCCGCGTGCTGCAGAACTTCCTGGCCAATGCACTGCGCTACACGCGCCAGGGCCGCATCGTGCTGGCGGTGCGGCATCGCGGGCCGGAGGTGGAGCTGCAGGTATGGGATACCGGCCCGGGCATTCCCGAACACCACATGCAGCAGATTTTCGATGAGTTCCATCGCTACCAGCAGCCCTTCGACTGGGGCGAGCAGGGGCTGGGGCTGGGCCTGTCGATCTGCCAGCGCATCTCGCGCCTGCTCGACCACCGCCTCAACGCGCGCAGCCGCGTGGGCAGCGGCAGCATGTTCTCGATCCTGCTGCCGCTGGTGGCCGCACCGGCGCTGCCCAGCGTGACAGCGCTGCCGGCACCCAGCCCGGTCACCCGCACCGATTCGCTGGCGGGCATGCGCGTGCTGTGCGTGGACAACGACCAGGAGATCCTGGATGGCATGCGCGCACTGCTCGGCCGTTGGCAGGTGCAGGTGATCACCGCCAGCACGGTCGACCAGGCACTGGAGAAAGTGGTGGAACGGCCGGATGTGATGCTGGTGGATTACCACCTGCATGACCGCCTGGATGGGCTGGATACCTTGGTGGCCCTGGGCCAGAAGGCCGGGCGTGCGATTCCGGGCGCGCTGCTCACCGCCGATGGCCGCGATGAGCTGAAGCGGATGGCGCGTGACCGCGGTTACCGGTTGCTGACCAAGCCGATCAAGCCGGCCTCGCTGCGTGCTTTCCTGGCCGCCTTCCACGACACCCGCGGCGATCTCTAGCCGCGGGCTGGCGGCGGTCGCCGTGCCCGATCAGGCCACCGCACCGCTGAGGTGTTCGTACAGGATGGTGGAGCCGATGATGATCAGGATCACGCCACCGATGATCTCGGCGCGCTTGCCCACCATGCCGCCCAAGACGCGGCCGAGCATGATCCCGCAGGTCACCATGGTGAGCGTGCACAGGCCGATGACCAGCGCCATGACGCCGATATGCACGTCGAGGAAGGCCAGGCCGATGCCGACCGCCATCGCATCGATGCTGGTCGCGAAACCGGTCATCGCCAGGCGCCAGAAGCCGTGGTGTCTGCTGGTGTCGTCTTCCTCTGCGCCCTCATCGGGGCGCAGGCCGTTTATGATCATGTGCACGCCCAGCGCCCCGAGCAGGCCGAACGCGATCCAGTGATCGAAGGCCTCTACGTACTCCAGCGCAGCGCGACCGAGCAGCCAGCCGATCACCGGGGTGATGCCTTCGATGACACCGAAGATCAGGCCGGCGCGCAATGCATCGGAGAAACATGGCTTGCGCATGGCCGCGCCCTTGCCGATCGCCGCAGCGAAGGCATCGGTGGACATGGCAAAGCCGATCAGCAGGATCGAAACAGGGGACATTGGGGTACGCGGCAGGTCGGGCGATAGCGAGCAACGGACCGCGAACGCGCCCAACCTGTCGTTGCGCACGCGGACCGCTGGTCTCGCCAACCAAGATGGTTGCCCGCACCACGGCGCACTGGCCGAGTATGTTGATACGGGCGATTCCTTCAGCAGGAATCCGGCTACTCCCCAAGGGGACGCGAAGCTTAGCACCGGGGTTGCGGCATGGAGCGTTTACCGGCAATTGCGCAGGTAACGCTGGAATTCATAGCTCCGGCTATAACGCCTACTCTTCTTCGGGCGGCAACACGATCTGTTCGTCGTCGATGGCCAGCTTGCCGGCCATCAGCACCGCCTGGGTGCGGTTGGTGACGCCGAGCTTGCGCAGGATCGCGGTGACGTGGGCCTTGATCGTCGCTTCGGAGACGTTGAGGTCGTAGGCGATCTGCTTGTTGAGGCGGCCGGCACCCAGCATCTGCAGCACCCGGAACTGCTGCGGCGTCAGCTCGCGCAGGCGCTGGCCGATCTCGCGTTCCTCGCGCCCGGTCTGGGGCACGTTGTGCGCTTCCGGTGGGGCCCAGGTCTCGCCATCGAGAATGGTGCCCAGCGCATGGCCGATGGTGTCCGAATCGGCGGATTTGGGGATGAAGCCAAAGGCGCCGTGGTCGAGCGCGCGTCGCATCACCGTCGGTTCCTCACGTGCCGACACCACCACCACCGGCAGCTGCGGGTGCAGGGCACGCATATGCACGAGCGCGTTGAAGCCCTGCGCGCCGGGCATGTTGAGGTCCATCAGGACCAGGTCGGCGTCGGTGTGCTGGTCGGCCAGCTGGTACAGCGCTTCCACGCTGTCCGCTTCGTACAGCTGCACGCCGGGGATGACGCGTTGCACGGCCCCGCGAAGGGCTTCGCGGAACAGCGGGTGGTCATCGGCAATCAGGAGGGTCGTCATGGTGGGGGCCATGTTGCGGAGGCGTGCAGCGACGCAACGAAAAAGTCTATCGAGATGACAGCCCCCTGAGTCAGGGGGCGAAAGGTTACTTCACTTCACTTTGCGTTCTTCCACCAGCGAGGCCACGACCGACGGATCGGCCAGGGTCGAGGTGTCGCCAAGCTGGTCCGGGGCGTTCTCGGCGATCTTGCGCAGGATGCGGCGCATGATCTTGCCCGAGCGCGTTTTCGGCAGGCCCGGCGCCCACTGCAGATGGTCGGGCGCGGCGATCGGACCGATCTCCTTGCGCACCCAGGCCACCAGCTCCTTGTGCAGTTCATCGCTCGGCGTCTCGTCGGCGATCAGCGTCACGTAGGCATAGATGCCCTGGCCCTTGATGTCGTGCGGGAAGCCGACCACGGCCGCTTCGGCCACCTTGGGGTGCGAGACCAGCGCGCTTTCCACTTCGGCGGTGCCGATGCGGTGGCCGGAAACGTTGATCACATCGTCGACGCGGCCGGTGATCCAGTAGTAGCCATCTTCGTCACGACGGCAGCCGTCGCCGGTGAAGTAGCTGCCCGGGTAGGTGCGGAAGTAGGTGTCGATGAAGCGTTGATGGTCGCCGTAGACGGTGCGCATCTGGCCCGGCCACGAATCGCGGATGATCAGGTTGCCTTCGGTGGCCCCCTCCTGGATTTCGCCATCGGCATTGACCAGCGCCGGCTGCACGCCGAAGAAGGGCAGGGTGGCCGAGCCAGGCTTGAGATCGACCGCGCCGGCCAGCGGCGAGATCAGGATGCCGCCGGTTTCGGTCTGCCACCAGGTATCCACGATCGGGCAGCGGCTGTCGCCGACCACCTCGTAGTACCAGCGCCAGGCTTCCGGATTGATCGGCTCGCCAACGCTGCCGAGCAGGCGCAGCGAACTGCGCGAGGTGCGCTTGACCGGTGCATCGCCTTCGCGCATCAACGCGCGGATCGCGGTGGGGGCGGTATAGAAGATGGTGACCTGGTGCTTGTCGATCACGTCCCAGAACCGCGAGGTGTTCGGGAAGTTCGGCACGCCTTCGAACATCACCGAGGTGGCGCCGTTGGCCAGCGGGCCGTACACGATGTAGCTATGGCCGGTGACCCAGCCGACATCGGCCGTGCACCAGTAGATGTCGTCCTCGCGCAGGTCGAATACCGCTTCATGGGTATAGGCCGCGTACAGCAGGTAACCGCCGGTGGTGTGCAGCACGCCCTTGGGCTTGCCGGTGGAGCCGGAGGTGTAGAGGATGAACAACGGATCCTCGGCATTCATGCGCTCGGGCTCGCACTGCGCCGGCTGCGGGTCCACCACATCGTGGAACCAGCGGTCGCGCGGGGCCTGCATGTCCACCGCGCCGCCGGTGTGGCGGACCACCAGCACTGTTTCCACGGTGGTGGTGCCGGGCAGCTTCAACGCCGCATCGACATTGGCTTTGAGCGGAATCTTCTTGCCACCGCGCAGACCTTCGTCGGCGGTGATGATCAGCTTGCTGCCGCAGTCGATGACGCGGTCGGCGATCGAGTTCGGGGCGAAGCCGCCGAACACCACCGAGTGGATCGCACCGATACGCGCGCAGGCCAGCATGGCCACGGCGGCGTCGACGATCATCGGCAGGTAGATGGTGACCCGGTCGCCTTTCTTGACGCCGAGGTTGCGCAGCGCGTTGCCGAGGCGGCAGGTGCGCTCATACAGCTCGCGATAGGTGACGCCCTGGGCCGGTGCATCCGGGCTGTCCGGTTCGAACAGCAGGGCGATCTTGTCGCCGCGTTCATCGAGCTGGCGATCCAGGCAGTTGACGCTGGCGTTGAGCTCGCCATCTTCGAACCACTTGATGCGGAAATCGTCGAGCTGGTAGCTGACGTTCTTGATACGGGTCGGTTTCTTGAACCACTCCAGGCGCTCGGCGGCCTTGCCCCAGAAGGCATCCGGATGCTCCACCGATTCACGGTAGAGCTGCTGGTACGTGTTCTTGTCGATCCGCGATGCCGCGGCGAACGCGGCGTCGACGGGGTAAAGATCAGCCATGGCACCCTCACTTGCACGTTGACTTGGGTTGTGCGGTCGCAACATAAGTGACGACCTCTCCCCCTCAGTTTGCCGCATCCACCCGGCTACGCGGTGTCGAGGTGGTTAGACCATGGTCGAACGCCGTCCACCCCGATATGACAGGGCAGCCAACCCCGGTAGCTCACGACCGTTGGTCGTGAGGCAAGGCGTACCGACCCACGGTCGGTACCTGCGCGGTGCCTGCGGCACCTGCCGGTCGCCTGCCGGCGCCCGGGTCGTACTCGCCCGTTGGGGCGAGTACGACTAATGGCCAATAGCTTCGGTGCGTCAACGCGCCGCACCCTCGGCTCGACCGTGCCCCATGCGCGGCATCACCTTGCCACCCGGGAGAGAGGGCAACATGAGCCACCGTTTGCTGAGGACGACACGCCGGCCGTTGGCCGCTGCCATGTTCGTCGCATTGATCGCGCCAGGCATGGCGTTCGCCGAAACCGCAAAAGAAAGAGCGCTGGAAGCCCGCGTCGTCGAGCTGGAACGCCAGGTCCAGCTGCTGCTGAACAACCAGCAGCAACAGCAGGTCCAGATCAGCCAGGCCCAGACCGATGTCACCGCCGTGCGCACGGTCCAGGCACAGCAACCGGTGGCGGCCACGGTGCCGGCCGGCAAGCAGCCGATCCAGGTCACCACCATCACCCCGGGCGCCGCGCCGGGGACCACGGTCAAGATCGGCGGCTTCATCAAGGCCGATTTCCTCGCCACCCAGACCGGCGACGGTCAGCTTGCCGACGATGCCACCGGCCGCGCGCTGTATCTGCCGGGCCAGACCCCGGTGGCCGGTGCCGGCGGCAGCGGCAAGCGCTCGGACGTGGATTACAACGCCCACGCCAAGTTCTCGCGCTTCAATCTTGGCATCGACAATGTCAGCGAGGCCGGCAACAAGTCCGGTGCGTTCTTCGAGATGGACTTCTTCGGCAACTCGCTGGGCAACCAGACCGCGACCAATACCTACGGTGCGACCCTGCGTCACGCCTACATGTACTGGAACAACTGGATGGCCGGCCAGACCTGGTCGAACTTCATGGACGCGGCCTCGCTGCCGGAAGCCGCCGACTTCGTCGGCCCGACCGATGGTGTGATCTTCGTGCGCCAGGCACAGATCCGCTACACCCAGGGCGGCTTCAGCGTCGCGCTGGAAAACCCGGAAACCACGCTGCTCACCGGCACCCGCAACCCGGTCACCGGCGCGTGGACCAACGTGGCCAGCAACTCCGACCGCGGCGCGCTGCCGGATCTGACCCTGCGTTATGGCTGGAAGGGCGATTGGGGCACCTTCGGTGTCGGCGGCGTGGTCCGTCAGCTCAAGGTCGACAACCAGACCACCGGTGCCGATGCGGACAAGATCGGCGGCGGCCTCACCCTGGGCGGCAAGTGGGTGATGGGCGCGACCGATACGCTGCATTACCAGGTCACCGGTGGCGAAGGCATCGCACGTTACATCGGCCTGGGTGTCACCGCTGATACCGCGTATGACATCGCCCGCGACGAACTCAACCCGACCGGCGTCCTGGCCGGTTACGTCGGCTGGCGCCATGCCTTCACCCCGAAGTTGCGCACCAACCTGATCTACGCGCGCAGCGATTACGACAACGACGGCAGCCTCGGCCCGCTGGTCACCAAGAGCGTGCAGAGCATCCGCGGCAACGTGTTCTACACACCGATGCCCAAGGTCGATGTCGGCGCCGAGCTGATGTATGGCGTGCGCGAGATCGAGGATGGCCGCAAGGGCGATATCAGCCGCCTGCAGTTCACGACGAAATACAGCTTCTAAAAGAAAAAACGATTGCCGGTGTACAGCCGGCACAACACAACGATTGCTTCGGAGGGGAAGCGTCCTATGTCCACCACACCCGCACCAACAAAAGCCCAACTTACCCAGGGACACAAGAAGGTCATCTTCGCGTCCAGCCTGGGTACTGTCTTCGAGTGGTACGACTTCTTCCTGTACGGCTCGCTCGCCGCGATCATCGCCAAGCAGTTCTTCAGCGGCGTCAATGAAACCACGGGCATGATCTTCGCCCTGCTGGCGTTCGCGGCCGGCTTCTTCGTGCGCCCGTTCGGTGCGGCCTTCTTCGGCAGCCTCGGCGACCGTATCGGCCGCAAGTACACCTTCCTGGTCACGATCCTGATCATGGGCATCTCGACCTTCCTGGTCGGCGTGCTGCCCAACTACGCCTCGATCGGTTTCGCCGCCCCGGTGATCCTGATCATCCTGCGTCTGGCCCAGGGCCTGGCGATGGGTGGCGAATACGGGGGTGCCGCGACCTATGTCGCCGAGCATGCACCGGCCGACAAGCGTGGCCTGTACACCAGCTTCATCCAGTGCACCGCGACGCTCGGCCTGTTCATGTCGCTGCTGATCATCCTGGCCTGCCGCTACTTCCTGGGCAATGAAGCGTTCGAAGCCTGGGGCTGGCGTATTCCGTTCCTGGTCTCGATCGTGCTGCTGGGCATCTCGGTGTGGATCCGCCTGCAGCTGAGCGAATCCCCGCTGTTCCAGCAGATGAAGGCCGAAGGCAAGGGCTCCAAGACCCCGTTCCGTGACAGCCTCAAGGACGGCAACCTCAAGCTGATGCTGCTGGTCCTGCTCGGTGCCGCAGCCGGTCAGGCCGTGGTGTGGTACGGCGGCCAGTTCTACGCGCTGTTCTTCCTGAGCAGCATGCTCAAGGTCGACGCCACCACCTCCTACCTGCTGATCGCCGCAGCGCTGGCGCTGGGCGTGCCGTTCTTCATCTTCTTCGGCTGGCTGTCCGACCGTATCGGCCGCAAGAAGATCATCCTGGCCGGCTGTCTGCTGGCTGCGATCACCTACATCCCGATCTTCAAGGGCCTGACCCACTTCGCCAACCCGGCCATCGAAGAAGCCCGCACCAACTCGCCGGCGCTGGTCAATGCTGATCCGAACACCTGCTCGTTCCAGTTCGATCCGGTCGGCCTGCGCAAGTTCACCAGCTCCTGCGACGTGGCCACCGCGGCCCTGACCAAGGCCGGTGTGCCCTATGAAGTGAAGCCGGCACCGGCCGGTACGCTGGCAACGGTATCGGTGGGCAGCGCCGAGGTGACCTCGTACGAGGCTGCCGGCCTGACCAAGGAAGAGCTCAAGGCCAAGGGCGATGCCTTCGGTGGCGAGCTGAAGGGCGCGCTCAGCACCGCCGGCTACCCGGCCAAGGCGGACAACGCGCGCATCAACATCCCCGGCACGATCTTCATGCTGTGGCTGCTGGTGCTGTACGTGACCATGGTCTACGGCCCGATCGCCGCCTACCTGGTCGAGCTGTTCCCGACGCGTATCCGCTACACCTCGATGTCGCTGCCGTACCACATCGGCAACGGCTGGTTCGGTGGCTTCCTGCCAGCGATTTCCTTCGCGCTGGTGGCCGGTACCGGCAACCTCTACTACGGCCTGTGGTACCCGATCATCATCGCGTTGATGACGGTCGTGGTCGGCGGCCTGTTCCTGCATGAAACCAAGGATGTGGACATCACCAAGTAACGGTGATCCACACGGCAAGACGAAGGGGCCGCGATGCAGATCGCGGCCCTTTCTGTGTCCGGGTTAGTGCCGGCCGGCACTACCCTGACCCGCTCTCACGCAGCCTGCCGCTATAGTCGGCCCATGAGCGATGCCCACACCGATCCCGCTGCACTGCCCGAGATCCTGCAGACCCTGCGCACCGCCTGGCAGGCCAACCGCCCGACGCTGGAACAGCGCCGCGATGACCTGCAGCGCCTGCGCGCTGCCCTCAAGGCGCGCCTGCCGGACATGGCCGCGGCGATCTCGGCCGATTTCGGCCACCGCTCCACCGACGAATCACTGATCGCCGATGGCATGACCGTGCTCGGCGACATCGATCATCTGTGCGGCCATCTGCGCGGCTGGATGCGGCCGCGCCGGGTCGGTGTCGGCTGGCGGTTCTGGCCGGCGCGCGCGCAGACCCGCCCGGTGCCGCTGGGCGTGGTCGGTGTGATCTCACCCTGGAACTACCCGGTCAATCTGGCGCTGATTCCGCTGGCCACCGCGATCGCCGCCGGCAACCACGTGATCCTCAAGCCGTCCGAGCACACCCCCCGCACCAGCGCCTTCCTGCAGTCGCTGCTGACCGACGTCTTCCCCTCGGATCGCGTGGCGGTCGTGCAGGGCGATGGAGACCTCGCCGGCGCCCTGGCCGGCTCGCCGCTGGACCACCTGGTGTTCACTGGCTCCACCACCATCGGCCGCAAGGTCATGGCGGCCGCCGCCGAGCACCTGACCCCGCTCACGCTGGAGTTGGGCGGCAAATCCCCGGCCATTGTCTGCAGCGACTACCCGTTGGAGAAGGCCGCCGCGCGCCTGGCCACCGGCAAGTTCTTCAATGCCGGCCAGACCTGCATCGCGCCGGACTACGTGCTGATCGACGGCCATCGCCAGCGCGAGCTGGTGCAGCAGCTGCAGACCCAGGTGCAGGCGCGCTATGGCGATTTCAGCGACGCCGCCGATTACACCCGGATCATCCACGACGGCCAGTACCAGCGCCTGCGCGGCTATCTCGAGGAGGCCCGCGCGCGGGGCGTGCCGGTGATCGAACTGGCCACGGTCGATCCCGAGCGTGCGCAGCGCGAGCGGCTGATCGTGCCGACCATCGTGCTCGATCCGCCGGCCGATCTGGCGCTGATGCGCGAGGAGATTTTCGGCCCGATCCTGCCGGTCTGCGCGTATCCGGATCTGGACGCCGCCATCGCGGCGGTGCAGTCACGTGACCGCCCGTTGGCGCTGTACGTCTTCAGTCACGAGCGTAGGCAGGTGGAACGGGTGCTGGCGCAGGTCGTGGCCGGCGGCGTCACCGTCAACGACACGCTGCTGCATTTTGCGGTCAATGGGCTGCCGTTCGGCGGCGTTGGCCCGAGTGGCATGGGCGCCTATCACGCGCGCGCCGGTTTCGATGCGATGAGCAAGCAGCTGCCCATCCTGTGGCAGTCGCGCTGGGCCGCCAGCGATCTGCTCAAGCCGCCGTATTCGAAGATCGCCGGAATGTTGAAGGCGATGGTGCGGTAGGGGCCGCCGACGAAGGCGCGCCCCACAGGTAGAATGCCCGCATGAAAATCGCCTCCTGGAACGTCAACTCGCTCAACGTGCGCCTGCCGCACCTGGAACAATGGCTCACGGCGTTCGCGCCGGATGTGGTCGGCATCCAGGAAACCAAGATGGAGGACCACAAGTTCCCCGACGCGGTGCTGGCCGGGCTGGGCTACCGCAGCGTGTTTGCCGGGCAGAAGACCTACAACGGCGTCGCGCTGCTCTCGCGCGAGTCGGCGCAGGACGTGCAGATCGGCATCCCCGGCTTCGAGGATGAACAGAAGCGTGCCATCGCCGGTACCGTCAACGGCGTGCGCATCATCAACCTGTACGTGGTCAACGGCCAGGACGTGGGCACCGACAAGTACGCCTACAAGCTGCGCTGGCTCGAGGCCGTGCATGCCTGGGTCGAGGCCGAGTTGGCCCGGTACCCGGAGCTGGTGGTGATGGGTGACTTCAACATCGCGCCCGATGCCCGCGACGTGCACGACCCGCTGGTCTGGAACGAGAACCACATCCTGACCTCCACCGCCGAGCGCGGCGCCCTGAACAAGCTGCTGCAGCTGGGCCTGCACGATGCCTTCCGCCTGCACAGCGAGGAAGAGGGCGTGTTCAGCTGGTGGGACTACCGGGCGGCCGGCTTCCGTCGCAACCTCGGCCTGCGCATCGACCTGACCCTGGTCTCCGACGCGCTCAAGGCGCGCGCGCTGGCCTCGGGCATCGACCGTGAGCCGCGTACCTGGGAGCGCCCCAGTGACCATGCCCCGGCCTGGGTGCAGTTGGGCTGATCGTGGAAACAACAAGGCCCGGCAGTGCCGGGCCTTGTTGATCAAACGGGGTACGTGCGTTTGTTACCGCACGTTTCTGCGCGTAAACAGATTCACGATCGCGAGCAGGATCACTGCGCCGATCAACGAGAACAGGAACGTGCGGATGGTGATCGCTTCATTGATGCCACCGCCGAACAGCCAACCGGCCAGCAATGCGCCGACGATGCCGACTACGATGTTGAGGATGATGCCTTGCTGCGCGTCCCGCTTCATGATGATGCTGGCAAGCCAGCCCACGATGCCGCCGACGATCAACCAGATGATGATGCCCATAACGTTGACTCCCTCTGTGCGGTTGCAACCCCTGCAGTGGACGGCACACCCTGTGAAATCGTCGTGCAGCCGCGATGGCGGAGCCGTGGCATGACCCTGCCAGCGACGCTGGACGGCCCTTGGCGCTTCGGCCCGGTCACGGTCTGGCGCCTGCCGCATGTGCCGGGCACCCGGGGCGAGCCCCAGGCCCGGGTGCTGCTGGCCGAGCAGCTGGGCGGGGCGCCGGATGAGCTGCCGCTGCAGCGCGACCCGCGCGGCCGGCCAGAGCTGCATGGCCCGTTGGCGCATATCGGCACCGGCTGGAGCCACAGCCACGGGCAGCTGCTGGTCGCCCTCGGTGAAGGCGTCCGCCTCGGCGTGGACCTGGAGCCGCTGCGCCCGCGCCCACGGATGCTGGACATCGTGCAGCGCTTCTTCCACCCGGCCGAGATCGCCTGGCTGGAATCGCTGGACGAGAACGCCCGCAACCATTGGTTCTTCCGCGTGTGGTGTGCCAAGGAAGCGCTGTTGAAGGCGCAGGGGCAGGGCATCTCCTTCGGTCTGCACCGGCTGCAGCTCGCGCCCGGCATCGACGGTGGCCTGCACCTGGCCTGGTGCGACCCGGAGCTGGGACCGGCCGAGCGCTGGCACCTGCATGAGTGGCAGGCAGCCGACGAATTCCGGGCCGCGCTGGCCTGGCATGCCATGTGAGATGGGGCGCCGACCCGCGGTCGGCGCTACCGACCTGCGATAATGGTGCCATGACAGAACACACCCTCCCCGCTGGCGTGGCCGACGCGCTTGAGCGCGGCCTGGCCGCCATGCAGCTGGATGCCGCGCTGGCACCGCCGCTGCTGACCTACCTGACCCTGCTCGATCGCTGGAACCGTACGTACAACCTGACGGCCATCCGCGATCCGCTGGAGATGGTGACCCGCCACCTGCTCGATTCGCTGGCGATGCAGCCGTTCCTGGAGACCGGCACCCTGGCCGATCTGGGCACCGGCCCCGGGCTGCCGGGCATTCCGCTGGCGATCGCGCGCCCGCAGCTGCAGGTGACCCTGGTCGAGAGCAACGGCAAGAAAGCCCGCTTCATGCGCGAGGCCGTGCGCCAGCTGGGCCTGGGCAACGCCCGCGTAGCCGAGTCGCGTGCCGAGGCGCTGGCCGAACCGTCCGCCTACGACCATCTGACCGCCCGCGCGATGGATACCCTGGCCGGGATCATCCGGGTCGGTGGGCATCTGCTGCGCCCGGGCGGCCGCCTGCTGGCGATGAAAGGCGTGTACCCGCACGACGAGATCGCGCAGCTGCCGGCCGGGTGGGCGGTGGAGAAGGTGGTGCCGCTGAGCGTCCCCGGGTTGACCGGCGAGCGCCATCTGGTGGTGGTTACCGGCCCGTGAGCCGGTGACCTCGGCGAGCGCAGCGCCCGCCCCAGCAGCGTTCCGATCCCCTCCTGCGGTGGCCTCACGTGGCGCCGTCGGCGTGCCCGTGGGCGTCGCTGCGGCATTGCGGCGCGTGCCTGCCGCGCATCTCACAGTGCATGACACGCCCCATATACGCATAATGACCAGTCCCACTCCCTGCCGATGAGGCTCACCCGCATGGCCCGCATCATCGCCATCGCCAACCAGAAAGGTGGCGTCGGCAAGACCACGACCGCCGTCAATCTGGCCGCCTCCCTGGCTGCTGCACCCAAGCGCGTGCTTCTTGTCGACCTCGATTCCCAAGGCAATGCGACCATGGGCAGCGGCGTGGACAAGCGCGAAGTCGCCGCCTCCACCTGTGATCTGCTGCTGGGCGAAAGCACCGCGGCCGAGGTCCGGGTCAAGACCCCGGAAGGTTTCGACCTGCTCCCGGGCAACATCGACCTGACCGCCGCCGAGATCCAGCTGATGGACCAGAGCGAGCGCGAGCAGCGCCTCAAGCGCGCGCTGGCGCCGATCCGCGACGAATACGACTACATCCTGATCGACTGCCCGCCGGCGCTGTCGCTGCTGACGCTCAACGCGCTGGCCGCCGCCGATTCGGTGATCGTGCCGATGCAGTGCGAGTACTACGCGCTGGAAGGCCTGAGCGCGTTGGTGGAAACCATCGAAGCGCTGCGTGCCAACCTCAATCCCGCGCTGGAGATCGAGGGTGTGCTGCGGACCATGTTCGATGTGCGCAACAACCTGGCCAATGCCGTGTCGGCCGAGCTGACCGAGCACTTCGGCGAGCAGGTGTTCCGCACCATCGTGCCGCGCAACGTGCGCCTGGCCGAGGCGCCCAGCCATGGCCAGAGCATCGTCGGGTACGACCGTGCCTCGCGCGGTGGCGTTGCCTATCTCGGCCTGGCTGGCGAGATCATCCGTCGCAACAACCAACGCAAGAAGGCCGACAAGGCCATGGAGACCGCCTGATGAGCACCAAGCCTGCCCTCGGCAAGAAACGCGGCCTCGGCCGTGGCCTCGACGCGCTGTTGGGGCCCAAGGGGGCAGTGACACAGGTGCAGGCAGCCGCCGTGGTCGAACCGCAGCCGGGCGAACGCCTGCGCAAGCTGCCGGTCGGTCACCTGCAGCCGGGCAAGTACCAGCCGCGCCGCGACATGGACGAGACCAAGCTCGCCGAGCTGGCCGAGTCGATCAAGTCGCAGGGCGTGATCCAGCCGATCCTGGTCCGCCAGCTGGGCCCGGACAGCTTCGAGATCGTGGCCGGCGAACGCCGCTGGCGTGCCTCGCAGCTGGCCGGTCTGGATGAAGTGCCGGTGGTGGTGCGCGAGCTGGAAGACCGCACCGTCATCGCGATGGCGCTGATCGAGAACATCCAGCGCGAAGACCTCAACCCGCTCGAAGAAGCCGAAGCGCTGCAGCGGCTGATCAGCGAGTTCGCCCTGACCCATGCCGAAGCCGCGCAGGCCGTCGGCCGCTCGCGTGCGGCGGTGTCCAATCTGCTGCGTCTGCTGGAGCTGCCGATCGCCATCCGCCTGCTGCTGGAAACCCGGCGGCTGGAAATGGGTCATGCCCGCGCGCTGCTCACCTTGGCGCCGGAACTGGCCAGCAAGCTGGCCCAGGAAGCGGCCGATCAGGGCTGGTCGGTGCGCGAAGTGGAACACCGTGCGCAGCAGTTCGCGGCCGGCAAGGTGCCCGGCGCGCTGCGCAAGAAGCCCGCTGCCGCGGCGCCGCAGGCGGATATCGCCTCGCTGGAGACCGAACTGTCCGAGTCGCTGGGTACCCGCGTGGCGATCGCCCACGGCCGTGGCGGCAAGGGCAAGCTGATCATCCATTACACCGACCTGGACACGCTGGATGGCGTGCTCGACCGACTTCGCGCACAGAAGGGCTGAGTCCCCCGCAGGCGTCAGAGGATTTCCCCCAACCAATGAACCCCACCAAGGTCGACCGCAACCATCTGTTGCGTCTGACCGACCTGCCGAATGTCGGGCCGGCCTGTGAGAAAGATCTCCGTCTGATCGGCATCCGCGTGCCAGCGCATCTGCGCGGTCGCGATGCCTACGACATGTACGCGCAGCTGTGTCTGCGCACCGGGGTGATGCACGACCCCTGTGTGATCGATGTATTTCTGTCGGTGCTGCGTTTCATGCAGGGCGAGGCGCCGCGGCCGTGGTGGGATTTCAGCAAGGAACGCAAGGCCACCCTGGCCAAGGAAGCGCCGCTCAGCCTCTGGTGAGGCAGGCCACCGGGACGCGCGGATCGCCACGCGGGCGTCCCGGGCACGCACTGTATTGATACGTGGCTGCATGACGGACAGACCCCATGACGATTCTCGTGACCGGCGCGGCCGGTTTCATCGGCGCCAACACCTGCAAGGCCCTGCTTGAGCGCGGTGAGCGCGTCGTCGGCCTGGACAACTACAACGACTACTACGACCCGCAGATCAAGCGCGATCGCGTGGCCGCGCTGTGCCCGGACGCCGACATCCGCGTGCTCGATCTGACCGACCGCGACGGCCTGGCCGCACTGTTCGATGAGGTCCAACCGACCCGGGTCATCCACCTGGCCGCACAGGCCGGCGTGCGTTACTCGCTGGAGAACCCGCATGCCTACGTCGACAGCAACCTGACCGGCTTCGTCAACATGCTGGAGCTGTGCCGCCATCGCGGCGTGGCCCATCTGGTGTATGCCTCCAGCAGTTCGGTATACGGCGATTCGGCGACCCCGCCGTTCTCCGAAGACCAGCGTATCGACAAGCCGCGCTCGCTGTATGCCGCGACCAAGGCCGCCAACGAGCTGATGGCCTACACCTACGCACAGCTGTTCGGCCTGCACGCCACCGGCCTGCGTTTCTTCACCGTGTACGGCCCGTGGGGCCGCCCGGACATGGCACCGCTGCTGTTCTCGCGCGCGGTGCTGGCCGGCCGCCCCATCGACGTGTTCAACGACGGCAAGATGCAGCGCGACTTCACACATGTCTCCGACATCGTCGATGGCATCCTCGGGGCGCTGGCGCATCCGTCCCGCGAGACGGTCCCGCACCGGGTGTTCAACCTCGGCAACCACACGCCGATCGAGCTGGAACATTTCATCGGGGTCATCGAGGCGGCGGCCGGACGCCCGGCGCAGAAGGTCTACAAGCCGATGCAGCCCGGCGACATGGTCCGCACCATGGCCGATACCACCCGCGCGCATGACGCTTTCGGCTATGCGCCGGCGATGCCGATCGAGCGCGGTCTGCCGCCCGTGGTGGCCTGGTGCCGCGAGTATTTCGGCGATCACGCCTGACACACACACGCCGATTCATCTTCGGATAACCTCGGGCGCGGAGAATGCGCGCTCTTTTTCGATCCTGGCCATTCGCAGAGCCCGACCATGAGCCAACCCCAGTTGTCGGTCGTCGTCCCGGTCTTCAATGAACGCGACAACGTCACGCCCCTGATCAACGAGATCACCACCGCACTGCGTGGGCAGATCGATTTCGAAATCGTCTATATCGACGACCACTCGCGCGACGACACCCTGGCGGTGCTGCAGGCCCTGAAGGCCGTCACGCCGGAGCTGCGGGTGCTGCACCACGTGACCCAGAGCGGGCAGAGCACCGCGGTACGCAACGGCGTCAAGCACGCGCGTGCGCCGTGGATCGCCACCCTGGACGGCGACGGCCAGAACGACCCGGCCGACATCCCCAAGCTGCTCGCTGCACGGGCCGCCGCCGCCACCGAGGTCAAGCTGTTCGCCGGGTGGCGGGTGAATCGCCAGGATTCGGGCAGCAAGCGCTGGGCCAGCAAGTGGGCCAATGCGATCCGCGCCCGCATGCTGCGCGATGACACGCCCGATACCGGTTGCGGCATCAAGCTGTTCGAGCGCGCCGCGTTCCTGGATCTGCCGTACTTCGACCACATGCACCGCTACCTGCCGGCGCTGATGCAGCGGGCCGGCTGGCAGACCACCAGCGTGCCGGTCAATCACCGTCACCGCACCGCCGGGGTCTCCAAGTACAACAACCTCGGCCGCGCCCTGGTCGGCATCCGCGACCTGCGCGGGGTGGCCTGGTTGATCACGCGCAGCAAGCGCACCGCCGTGGAAGAACGCTGATGGAACTGCATTGGCTCGATCAGCCGCTCACCTGGTTGTACTGGACCGGCCTGCATGTGACCGGCTGGAAGCTCATCGGCTACACCGGCGCGCTGATGTTCGGCGGCCGCTGGCTGGTCCAGTTCGTGGCTTCGCGCCGCGCCGGCAAGCCGGTGATCCCGCGCCTGTTCTGGTACATGAGCGTGGTCGGCAGCCTGATGACGCTGAGCTACTTCCTGTTCTCGGCCAAGCAGGACTCGGTGGGCGTGCTGCAGAACCTGTTCCCGGCCTTCACCGCGTTGTACAGCCTGAAGCTGGATATCGCGCACCGTGGGTGGAAGCGGGACAAGGCGACGCACTAGGGTCGCGCAGGACTTTTGATCCATGCACCGCGCGCCAGCTTGGTGCCATGATCGGGGTTTGCCGTCCCTCGGGAACCCCTGACCGTGAAATCACCGCTCGTTGCTGCGTTGCTGCTCGCCCTGGCCCTTCCCGCCGGCGCCGCCCTGGCTGCGCCCCCGGCTGCCCCGGCCGCCGCCCCGGCCAGCCTGGCTGCCGAAAGCCCTGCCGATGCGCAGTTCCGCGCGATCTACGAGAAAGAATGGGCCTGGCGCGAAGCCGGGGGTGGTGAAGCCAGCGAAGACGGCGACGGCCCGGCCAACGCCACCCGCATGCCCGATGTCGGCGCGGCCGCGCAGCAGGGCCGGTTGAAGGTCTGGGACGACGTCCTGGCCCAGCTGGACAAGGTCGACCCCAAGGCACTCTCGGCCGAGAACCGCATCAACTACGCGATCTACCGCGACCAGGTGTTCAACCTGGCCGCCGAGGTACGCCTGCGCGCCTACGAAATGCCGTTCAACGCGGACTCCTCGTTCTGGTCGAACCTGTCCTTCATGGCCCGGCGCGAGATGAAGACCGTGCAGGACTACCGCAACTACATCGCGCGCCTGAACGATGTGCCGCGCTACTTCGACCAGCAGACCGAGAACATGCGTGCCGGCCTCAAGCGCGGCTTCAGCGTGCCGCGTGCGGTGCTCGATGGGCGCGAGGTCTCGATTGCCACCGTGTCCGAGCTGAAGGACCCGACCCAGTCGCCGCTGTACGCACCGTTCAAGAAGCTGCCGGCCAGCATCCCGGCCGCCGAGCAGGCACAGCTGCAGGAACAGGCCCGCCAAGCCATCGGCGGCAGCGTGGTGCCGGCGTTCGCCAAGCTGCGCACCTTCTTCGTCAGCGAGTACGTCCCGCAGGCGCGCACCACCCTGGCCGCTGAGGCGATGCCGGGCGGCAAGGCGTACTACAAGCAGCAGATCCACGAGTACACCACGCTGGACCTGACCCCGCAGCAGATCCACGAGATCGGCCTGAAGGAAGTCGCGCGCATCCAGGCCGAGATGAACGGCATCATCCAGCAGGTCGAGTTCAAGGGCAGCTTCGCCGAGTTCCTGACCTTCCTGCGTACCGATCCGCAGTTCTACGCCAAGACCCCGGACGAGCTGTTGCACCGGGCGGCATGGATCTCCAAGCGCGTGGATGGCGTGATCGGCAAGTACATGACGCTGCCGCGTGCGCGCTTCACCATCGTGCCGGTGCCGCCGGACATCGCCCCGTTCTGGACCGCCGGCCGCGGTGGCATGGGCACCTACTGGCTCAACACCTACAACCTGCCGGCGCGGCCGCTGTACAACCTGCCCGCGCTGACCCTGCACGAGTCCGATCCGGGCCATGCCCTGCAGGGCGCGCTGGCGGCAGAGCAGGGCGAGCAGCCCGCATTCCGTCGCAACAACTACATCTCCGCCTACGGCGAAGGCTGGGGTCTGTACTGCGAGAAGCTCGGCGTGGAGATGGGCATCTACGAAACCCCGTACGAGGATTTCGGCCGCCTCACCTACGAGATGTGGCGTGCCGCGCGCCTGGTGATCGATACCGGCGTGCACCACAAGGGCTGGACCCGCGAGCAGGCGCTGTCCTACCTGCGCGACCACACCGCGCTGAGCGAGCATGAAGTGACCACCGAAGTGGACCGCTACATCTCCTGGCCGGGCCAGGCGCTGAGCTACAAGCTCGGCGAGATCGCGATCGTGCGCCTGCGCGCGCAGGCCGAGCAGGAGCTGGGCGACCGTTTCGACGTCAAGGCCTTCCACGACGCCGTGCTCAGCCAAGGCTCGGTGCCGCTGCCGGTGCTGGAGGAACAGATCCAGGCCTTCATCGCCCAGCGCAAGGCCGCCGCCAGCTGAGGTGCGCCGGGCCGGCCATCGCGCCGGCCCCGGCCAACGTGAACCAAGCGGCTGGGCTGCGATTGTGTAACGGCTTCACGCCCGGCTACCCTGCGGGCCATGTTGCGCCGTGCCCGCCCGCGTCCGTCCCTGCTGCTCCGCCTGCTGATGCTGGTGGTGGTGGGTGTGGGCGTATTTGGCAGTTCGCTGGCCTCGGCCCTGGCCGACATCCACCTGACCGTGCACGCAGACAGCAGCGACGTGCATGGCAGCCTGGATGACGCCGCCGCCGATGTACCAGTTGACGACGACGGCAAGGAAGACTGGCTGCATGCCCTGGTGCATTGCGGTCACTGTCATGGCCACGGCGGCGTGCTGCCGATGGCCGCGATGGCCTGGAGCCTGCCGGCGGCCCCCAGCCACGGCGTGCCTGCCGGGTTGATCGCGCAGCTGCGCACGCAGCCGCCCGAGAACCTGCTGCGTCCTCCGATAGCGATCTGATGCCCTGCGGCCGCGCGCCGCCGTTTGCCATCTGATCGCTTTCTGGAGACTCCCATGTGGATGCGTCTGGCAGCTTTGGCTGCCATTGCGTTCGTGCCGTGCGTGTACGCACAGGGCACGACACCTGCTGCACCGTTGACCCTCGACGACGCCATCGCGCGCGTCGCCCAGTACCACCCCGACCTGCGCCTGGCGCAGGCCCAGCGCCAGGTGTGGGAAGCCCGCCGTGACGCGGCCGGCCTGTCGCCCCCTTTGACGGTGGGCGTGGAGCTGGAGAACGCACTCGGCAGCGGGGACGCTCGTGGCTTCGATGCCGCCGAAGTCACCGTTACCCTGGCCGGCGTGCTGGAACGCGGTGGCAAGCTGGATGCCCGCCGTGCCGTGGCCCAAGCGAACCTGGACAGCCTGGCCCCGCAGCGCGAAACCGCACGGCTGGATCTGATGGCCGAGGTCGCCCGCCGCTATCTGGCGGTGACCGACGCGCGTCAGCAGCTGCGCATCGCCGAGACCGATATCGAGCAGCGCAGGCGCGCCGTCGCCGCCGCACGGCTGCGTCTGCAGGCCGGTGCCTCACCGAAATCGGTGCTGCTGACCGCGCAGGCGATGCTGGCCCAGGCCGAACTGGACCGTGATCGCGCCCGGCAGATGGATCAGTCCGCACGTGCGGCGCTGTCGGCGTTGTGGCGCCAGCGCGAGCCGGGTTTCGACGTGGTCACCGGCGACCCGATGCAGCTGCCCGCGCTGCAGGACTTCGCCGTGCTCGCCGATGAGTTGCAGCGCACCCCGGAACTGGCGGTGCTGGCCGGTGAGCGCCGTATCCGCGAAGCGCAGGTGCAGCTGGCCCGCACCCAGGCACGGCCCGATATCAGCTGGCAGGTGGGCGTGCGCAACAGCCGCGATACCCGCGACACCTCCCTGGTCGCCGGTTTCAGCCTGCCGTTGGGCAGTGTGCGCCGTGCCGACCCGGAGATCCGCGCCGCCGAGGCCGAACTGGCGCTCAACAGTGTGGAACGCGACGCGCGCGCGCTGCAGCTGTACGCCACGCTCGCCGAAGCGCATGGCCGCTACCTGACCTCGCGGCTGGAAGTCACCCGCATGGCGCGCGACGTACTGCCGCAGCTGCAGCGTGCCGAGAACGCCGCCGAGAAGGCATGGCGCGCCGGCGCGATCAGTTACATGGAATGGGCGCAGCTGCAGGCGATGCGGATCGACGCACGCCAGCGCCAGCTGGACGCGGCCATCGCCGCACAGACCGCCCTGATCGAAATCCAGCGCTTGACCGGCCAGAGCATGGTCGCCGCTACCGACACCGTGTCCACGGAGGACCGCCGATGACCCTTTTCCAGACCCGTACCGCGCTGGCCGGCAGCCTGTTGATCGCGCTGATGGCGCTCACCGGCTGTGGCAGCAGTGCACCCGCTGCAGCGCCGGACAAGGCCGCCGGCACGGATGCCGGCCATGGCGAGGCCGGGCATGACGATGATCATGACGACCACGACGCCCCGGAAAGCACCACCATCGCCGCGGCCATGGCCGAACAGGCCGGCATCCGCGTCGCACCGGTCGTGGCCGGCACCATCGCCGACGAACACGACGTGCAGGGCTTGCTGACCCCGGTCGATGGCCGCGTCGCCCAGGTGATGGCGCGCTTTCCCGGACCGATCCGTTCGCTGCGCGCCAACGTGGGCGACCGCGTGCGTGCCGGCCAGGTGCTGGCCAGCATCGAGAGCAACCTCAGCCTCACCACCTACACCGTGACCGCACCGATCAGCGGCGTGGTGCTTGCGCGCCAGGCGCAGGTGGGCGGGGTGGCGGGCGAGGGCACGTCATTGTTCGAGATCGGTGATCTGTCCACGCTGTGGGTGGATCTGCATATCTTCGGCAACGATACCCAGCACATCACTGCCGGCGTGCCGGTCACGGTGTCACGCATGACCGACGGCGTCAGCCAGACCACCACGCTGGAGCGCGTGCTGCCCGGCACCGCCACCGCCAGCCAGAGCACGGTCGCGCGCGCCACGCTGCGCAACGAGGACGGCCAATGGCGGCCCGGTGCCGCGGTCAAGGCGCGCATCGTGGTGGCCACCACGCCGGCCGCGCAGGTGGTGCCGCTGAGCGCGTTGCAGACGATGGACGGCAGGGACGTGGTGTTCGTGCGCGAAGGCGACACCTACACCGCGCGTGCGGTGACCCTGGGTGCGCGCGATGCGGGCAAGGTGGAAGTACTCAGTGGCCTGACCGTCGGCGAAGACGTCGTGGTCGAGCAGAGCTACGTGGTCAAGGCCGACATCGGCAAGGCAGGGGCATCGCATGAACATTGATGCGTTGCCGCGCCCCGCACACGGAGGGCGCCACCATGCTTGAGCGCATCCTCCGCGCCGCCATTGCCCATCGCTGGTTGATGATGGCCCTGACGTTGGTGCTGATCGTCATCGGCAGCTGGAGCTTCACCCGGCTGCCGATCGACGCCACGCCGGACATCACCAATGTCCAGGTGCAGATCAATACCGCGGCCCCCGGCTACTCGCCGCTGGAGACCGAACAGCGCATCACCTATCCGGTGGAAACAGTGATGGCCGGCCTGCCGGCGATGGAGCAGGCACGCTCGCTGTCGCGCTACGGGCTCTCGCAGGTGACCGTGGTCTTCAAGGACGGCACCGACATCTACTTCGCCCGCCAGCAGGTCGCCGAACGCCTGCAGCAGGTCAAATCGCAGATCCCCGACGGGCTGGATCCGCAGCTGGGACCGATCTCGACCGGCCTCGGCGAGATCTTCATGTACACCATCGATGCCGATCCCAAGGCGCGCAAGGCCGATGGCACGGCGTACACCGCCACCGACCTGCGCACCCTGCAGGACTGGGTGATCCGGCCGCAGCTGCGCAACGTGCCCGGCGTGACCGAGGTCAACACCATCGGTGGCTTCCAGCGCCAGGTGCACATCACGCCGGATCCGGCACGGCTGCGCGCGCTGGGCTTTACCTTGGAGGACGTGGCGCAGGCGGTGGAGGCCAACAACCAGAACGTCGGCGCCGGCTACATCGAACGCAACGGCCAGCAGTTCCTGGTCCGCATTCCCGGTCAGGTCGCCAACCTGGAGGAGATCGGCAACATTGTGCTGGCCCGCCGTGAAGGCGTGCCGATCCACGTGCATGACGTCGCCCAGGTGCAGGACGGACCGGAACTGCGCAGTGGTGCGGCCACCCAGAACGGCCATGAAGTGGTGATGGGTACGGTGGTCATGCTGATCGGGGCCAACAGCCGAGACGTGGCCCAGGCTGCGGCGGCGCGTCTGCAGCAGGCGCAGGCCAGTCTGCCGGAGGGCGTCACCGTCACCGCCAGCTACGACCGCACCGCGCTGGTCGACCGCACCATCGCAACGGTCGCCAAGAACCTGATCGAAGGCGCCCTGCTGGTGATCGTGGTGCTGTTCCTGCTGCTCGGCAACTTCCGCGCGGCGTTGATCACCGCGGCGGTGATTCCGCTGGCGATGCTGTTCACGCTGACCGGCATGGCCCGTGGCGGCGTGTCGGCGAACCTGATGAGCCTGGGCGCGCTGGACTTCGGCCTGATCGTCGACGGGGCGGTGATCATCATCGAGAACTGCCTGCGCCGCTTCGGCGAACGTCAGCATGCGCTCGGCCGCGACATGACCCGCGAAGAACGCTTCGCCGAAACCGCCAGCGCCACCGCCGAGGTGATCCGCCCGAGCCTGTTCGGGCTGGGCATCATCACCGCGGTGTACCTGCCGATCTTCGCGCTCACTGGCGTGGAAGGAAAAATGTTCCACCCGATGGCGATCACCGTGGTGCTGGCCCTGACCGGTGCGATGGTGCTGGCGTTGACCTTCGTGCCCGCCGCGATCGCGCTGTTCCTCGGTGGCCGTGTGCAGGAGAAGGAGAACCGCCTGATGGCCTGGGTGCGTCGGCGCTACGAGCCGATGCTGGGCTTCGCGCTGCGTCGCGGCCGCTGGATGGTCGGTGGTGCGCTGGTGCTGGTGATCGGCTGCGGCCTGCTGGCCGCGCGGTTGGGCAGCGAGTTCGTGCCGAACCTGGACGAAGGCGATGTCGCCATGCACGCCATGCGCATCCCCGGGACCAGCCTGACCCAGTCCATCGAGATGCAGAAGCAGATCGAGAACCGGCTGGTGCAGTTCGCCGAGGTGGACAAGGTGTTCTCCAAGATCGGCACGCCGGAAGTCGCGTCCGATCCGATGCCGCCGTCGGTCGCCGATACCTTCATCATGATGAAACCGCGCAAGGCCTGGCCGGATCCACGCAAGTCGCGCGCGGCACTGCTGGCCGAGCTGGAGGAGGCGGTCGAGCAGCTGCCCGGCAACAACTACGAGTTCACCCAGCCGATCCAGATGCGCACCAACGAGCTGATCTCCGGCGTCCGTGCCGACGTGGCGGTGATGCTGTTCGGCGATGACCTGGAGACGCTGCTGTCGGTCGGCAAGCGCATCGCGGCGGTGGTCGGCACGGTGCCGGGCGCGGCGGATGTGCGGGTGGAGGAGACCAGTGGCCTGCCGTTGCTGACCGTTACCCCCAACCGCACCGCGTTGGCCGGGTATGGCTTGAATCCCGGCCAGGTGCAGTCGACCGTAGCCACTGCGGTCGGCGGGCAGGTGGCAGGGCAGTTGTTCGAGGGTGACCGCCGCTTCGACATCGTGGTACGCCTGCCTGAAGCACTGCGCCAGGACCCGGCCGCACTGGCGGATCTGCCGGTGTCGCTGGAGACGGCGCTGGCCGATGACGCCGACGAGTCCAGCCGCACCGGCAGCTGGACCAGCGGCAGTGCACGCACCGTGCCGCTGCGTGAGCTGGCGACGCTGAGCAACAGCGAAGGGCCGAACCAGATCAACCGCGAAAACGGCAAGCGCCGGATCGTGGTCACCGCCAACGTGCGTGACCGCGACCTCGGCGGGTTTGTCGGCGAGCTGCAGCAGGCGATCGGGCGCGATGTGCAGGTGCCCAACGGCTACTGGATCGAGTACGGCGGCAGCTTCGAGCAGCTGATCTCGGCCAGCCAGCGCCTGTCGATCGTGGTGCCGGTGACGCTGGCGATCATCTTCGCGCTGCTGTTCTGGGCATTCGGCTCGGTCAAGGATGCGGCCATCGTGTTCAGTGGCGTGCCGCTGGCGCTCACTGGCGGCGTGCTTGCGTTGGCCCTGCGCGGCATTCCGTTGTCGATCTCGGCCGGCGTCGGCTTCATCGCGCTGTCCGGCGTGGCGGTGCTCAACGGCCTGGTGATGATCAGCTTCGTGCGCAGCCTGCGCGAGCACGGCATGCCGTTGCCGCAGGCGGTACGCGACGGTGCCTTGGGCCGTCTGCGCCCGGTGCTGATGACCGCGCTGGTGGCCTCGCTCGGCTTCGTGCCGATGGCGTTCAATGTTGGTGCGGGCTCGGAGGTGCAGCGTCCGCTGGCGACCGTGGTGATCGGTGGTATCGTCTCGTCCACGCTGCTGACGTTGTTGGTGTTGCCGGTGCTGTATCGGTGGCTGCATCGCAAGGACGCCGCCGTACCGGTTACGGGGTAGCACCGGGTTGTGGGGTAACACCCGACCGTTGGTCGGGTAAACCCGCAGGCGGCACGGCAACCGCCGTGCCCACCATGGCCGCGGTCATCGAGGTGACAGATACGCCTCGATCGCCGCGACGCCAACGGCCACGCCATCTTCGACCGTCATCGCCCGGCCAAGCGCGACGGCACGCGAGCGCGTGTCGGCCCGCTCGGCAACGGCAATGGCACTGGCCAGCCGGACGGCATCCAACCGCTTCGGCGACAGCGCCGCCGGTGCCACGCCCAGCCGGTGCAGCCGATCCGCCCAGAAGAACTGGTCGGCGGCGAACGGCATCACCAGCGAGGGCACCCCGGCCCGGCACGCCGAATGCGTGGTGCCGCTGCCACCGTGATGGATGATCAGCGCGCAACGCGGGAACAAGGCCTCATGCGGGGTCGGCCCGATCACGAACACATTGGGCGGCAGGGGAGCGCTGGGCAACCCGGCCCAGCCGGGGAACAGCAGCACCCGCCGCGGCGCCAAGGCCGCCAGCAGCGCGGGTAGCACCTGCTCGCGATCAAAGCCGGTCATGCTGCCGAAGCCGAGGTAGACCGGGGCGGGGCCGGCCTCCAGGAAGGCCTGCAGATCCGGCGGCGGCTGCCAGCCCCGCTCGGGCGCGCGCCACTGGCCGCAGATCTGGTGGTTGTCCGGCCAGTCCGGCGGCGGTGGCAGCAGACGGGGCGAGATGCCGTACAGCATCGGCAGATCCCGCCAGGGGGAGGCGCGCCTCGGCATTCCCAGTGCCTGGCGCGCCGCGTTGATCGGGCGGCGGAAGGTGCGCCATACCGCCTGGTTGACCAGGGTGTAGCTGAGCCGGTTGAGCCCCCCCGGCAGGCGCAGGCGTGGCAGGAACGGGGAGGGGAAGCTGGTGGTCGGCGTCAGCGGGATCATCCCGGTGCCGATCACCGGCAGCCCGTGGTGCTCGGCCACGGTCAGTCCCACGAAAGCGGCCAGCCCGCCGGTCAGCACGGCATCGCACCCGGCGGCAGCGGCATCGGCCTGGCGCATCCAGCCGGGCACGTGCCGTTGCGCCATCCGCGCCAGACCCCGTGAAGCGGCGAGCCGGGCGTTGCCGCGCGAGACCAATGCCACCACCTCGTCATGGATGTCGCCTTCCAGCGCGGCATGCGGGACGCCCAGTTCGCGCGCGGTCTCCAGCGTGCCGCGCTCGGCCAGCAGCCGCACCTCATGGCCTGCGGCGATCAATCCATGGCAGAGCATCACCAGCGGGCGGGTGTCGCCTTCGGTGCCGTAGGTCAGGGCGAGCAGCTTCATGAAAGGCGCTTCGGGAAGACGGCACGACAGGTCATTGCGAGGATCTTCATGCGGGGCTGTCCTTCTCAGGTGTCCAGCCTAGCGCAGGCGCCGGTGACGGCCGCATCGCGGACATTGCCTGGCCCACGCGTGCGATGTGGCCCGCCACGAAGTGCCGAAAGCGACAGGTCGCCTGGCGATGGCCGGATCGCTCGCCTCTGCATCGCATTGGAACGGCACGGCATCTCTGCTACTTTCCGCCTCGGAACGACCGCGCTCGCGGTGTCGCAGGAAGCAGGGAATGGCTCGCAATCTGTTGTTCGGCAAGGAGGCCGCTACCGCGGGCCTGTCTGTCGCCACGCGCTCTCAGGCACGCACCACCACGCTGGGCGCGGCCTCGCTCGACAGCCGGCTCCGGCAGAAACGATCGCCCGCGTACGTGCAGGCCATGACCCGGGTCGATGTTGGCGGCCACGTGCACGGTCGCGACGCATTGGCGGCGCTGAAGCAGCTGGTCGCCGCGGAGCTCGGCGAGATAGCCCTCGAGGATCGCCTGCTCGGCATCGTCAGCCGTTGCATGCTCGGTCACCCCTATGAGGTCCATACGCTGGACATGACCGGGCAGATCATCGAGCACTTCAAGATCGGCCACACCCTGCCGCTAACGCTCGAACGGGCACGCACGCTGGCCCTGCATCCGTCCTACGCCTTCATCGAGGTGTACGCGAACCGGATGGTCACCGTCAGCGACTCCGGCCAGACCGCCGTCATCGAAGGAACGACATGAGCACACAACGCATCATCCATATGGCGGATCTGTCCGCCATCAACAGCAGCCTGCGCTCGCTAGGGCGGGACCTGGACGCACTGCACACCCAAGCCCACGCGATCCAGAGCGATGTAGGTGCCACCCGCAGCGAACTGGCGCGCCTGGAAAAGGCATTCATGGATTTCGTGGCAGCGGACCTGAAAGCCAAGGAACTGTCGCTGGCCGAAACCCGTCAGGTCAAGATCCGCCAGGAGCTGGAGAACCGGTTCGGCCACTACGCCGAGGTACGTCGGCAGACCACCGGCATCCTGCAGGCGGCCGACATCAGTCTGGTCCGGCAGGACACCATCCGTGCCGCCAGCGAGAATCTCATGCTGGCGGCGCCCGGTTACTGGCTGGCCCCGGCACTGGTGGCGCTGGCCGCGTGGCTCAACGACCAGCAGGATCTGGCGCAGCGTGCGCTGGCCGAGGCCATCCGTCGTGATGACGAGAAAACCAGCCTGCTGTTCTCTCTTGTCAGCCGCCGCGCGGGTCGTCTGTCGGCCGCCCAGCAATGGATGGACCGTTATCTGGGCATGCAGAACCCGGTGGAACTGGACCGCCAGACGGTGGTGCTGATCGACGCGATCGCGGGGGGTGTGTTCGGCGTGGATACCGCCCGCATCTGTGTGGCCCGCACCAATGAATGGATCGAAGAGCTGGCCCAGCGGGCCGGCTTCGTGGAGGCCCAGCGCAGCCAGTGGATCGATGCACTGCGCTCCAAGACCCCCAATGGTGACGATAGCGCCCGCTACCCGCACCTGCAGCGGTTCAGTCCAACCTGGCCGTCCCTGCAGGACTCGCTCAATGCCACGGCGACCCACGCGGCTGTCACCCGGCATTTCCAGAGTGTGTTCAGCGGCGATGTACGTGCGACGGCCGGTCTGGCCGCCGATGTCGACGCCCTGCTGACCAAGCTGGTCTCGCACTTCGATGCCGAAGAGCTGCCGCTGCGGCGCGATGAAGCCCTGTGCAAGCTGATCATCGATGAAAACGGTGACCGCCCCGCGGCCGACCGTCGCTTCCAGCTGCAGGACCCGGCACTGGAGCACCGCATCAGCTTCACCCAGTTGCTCACCAACGCCGCGATGCATCCGGAAACCTCGCAGGCCTCGCGCGCCACCCAGCGCTTTGCGACCGCCCAGTCGCGCAGCTGGATTCTGGAGGCTCACCACGATCTCACTGCCAGCATCCGCCAGGCGATTCCGACCGACGTGGAGGTCACCCTGGATGCATGGCAGGGCAGCACCCGCGATGGCAGCAACCAGGTTGAATTGGAGACCTCGCTCAATGCGCACGTTGACACCGGGCTGGCCCAGGCGCTGGCGGGCGTGAAGCTGCGCTTCCAGCATTGGGCTGTCCTGGTGCTGGGTGTCCTGCTGCTGGTGATGACCATTGGCAACGTCATCGGCATGGTGATCGCCGCGCTGATGCTGCTGTGGGTGGGCATGGCCTACAAGAATCTGGAAAAGACCCGCGAAACGGTCCGCGCCGACTTCACGCGGCAGCGCGAGCAACTGCAGAACGCGCTCAAGGCCTGCATGGCCGAAGTCGTGGAGGTGCGGCGTGACCTCGCCGCACGCGATGCCCAGTCTGCCGAGTTGACCGCGCTGCTGGAGTCGATCACGCCCGAGCAGTTCACCTTTGGCGGTCATGACAATACCCGCCGCATCCTTGCTGCCACCGCCTGAGGCCCGACCATGACCCGTTCCCTGCTCGATGCTTCCGCCGTGCCGCCTCCGTTGCCGGCCCAGGACGCCCTCCCGCCGCCGCTGAACGATGTCGCGGCGGCTACCCCGGTTGTTTCCGCCGCGCCGCTGGTCAATATTGCGGCCCCGGATGCGCTCGCCGGCGCCCTGCCTGGCTGGGACCTGCTGCCGAAGACCGGTTTCGTACGCCGCAAACGCGCCTCGCACGGATGACACTGCCGGTTCCGCGGACCTATGCCGAATGGAGCCAGGTCCTGGATGCCTTCAGCGAAGGAGGCCGCGAAGCCGAGGCGCTCGCGGCCATGGCGGCTGGGCGCCTGGACTGGACCCCCGGCGTGGCGCAGTTGTTCACCGACCGGGTGACCACGCTGCTTGACCTGCGGCTGAAGCACTGCAGCGCTCGCCTGCAGCGCGATCTGGGTGATCGCGCCGATGAAGTGACCCTGGTGCGCGCGCTGCTGGATGCGCGTCGGCACTTCAGTGTGCTGCATCAGCTGGCCTCGCTGGCAACGCTGCCTGAATCGCTGCGTGCGTTCCTGCGCGACGAACTGGTCCGCATCACTGCCAGGATGCAGGCCGACCTGGAAGCCAACGCACGCACGCTGCGCTGCGACCGCACCCTGCGTGCGGTGCGCTACAACAGCCTGTGCCACTACCGGCCGGCCGCGCTGGATGCCGCCGCGCCGCCGCCACTCCCGTCTGCTTCACCTGCCGACGTCCCCGCCGTAGCGGGTCGCCGGCGAACCTTGATGATCTGAATCCATGAGCGATACCCGCGAGTTCCATGCCACGCTGACCCGCTACCTGAAAGCGCGCGTGCCCTTCATCTCCATCCGCAGCACCGAGCGCGCGCGGGTGCTGGATATCCTGCGTGACGTGGCCGGTGCGCTGAGTGCGCCGTTCTACGTGCACACCCTCTCGCAGGGAACGCGCGAGCTGGCCACCGGGCGGATCGTCAACGAAGACCGCTCGGTCATCGGCGCGGTCGACTTCGCCAGCCAGCAGATGGCGCAACGGCAGAACCTCAGTTTCGTGTTGACTGAAGTGTCCGACCTGGAGGACGACACGCCCTCGGCGCGGCAGTTGATCGATGTGGCGATGCTGGCGGCCGACCACGGTGGTTCGCTGGTGGTGGTCACCAGCAAGCCAGTATTCGGCCAGCTGCAGCGGCTGGGCATGTCGCTGGTGTTGTCGCCGCCCACCGAAGACGAGATGGCGGCGATCATCCACGAACAGATCGATCCGTACCGCAGCCAGTTCCAGATCGAGTGGGACGACGCCGACATCCGCCAGGCGGCGGCCATCCTGGCCGGCATCTCGCGGCTGGAGGCGGAGAACATCATCGCCACGCTGCTGGTCAACGGGCGTATCGACAAGAATGATCTGGTCGAACTGATGCATGCCAAGGACCGGATCTTCGCCGACATTTCCGGCATCGAGCGTGTGCCGGTGCGCGGGGGCGATCTGAGTGTGGGTGGCCTTGGTGGCCTCAAGAGCTGGCTGGCACGCGAACGGCCGCTGCTGACCGCCGATCTGCGCGAGCGCGGCATCCGCCCGCCGCGAGGCGTGCTGCTGGTCGGCGTACCGGGCTGCGGCAAATCGCTGTCGGCCAAGGCCATTGCCCAGGACTGGCAGTTGCCGCTGTACCGCCTGGACCTCTCCACCATCCACGGCCAGTACCTTGGCCAGAGCGAAGGCCGCCTCAAGGAAGCGCTTGCCACGGCGGATCACGTGGCGCCCTGCGTGCTGTGGATCGACGAGATCGAAAAGGGCCTGGCCGGCGCCACCGGGGGCGGCGACGGCGGCACCTCGACCCGTCTGGTCGGCCAGTTCCTGTACTGGCTGCAGGAAGCACGTACCCGCGTGTTCGTGGTGGCAACTGCAAATGATGTGTCCAAGCTGCCGCCGGAGCTGCTGCGCCGGGGCCGGTTCGACGAACTCTTCTTCGTCGACCTGCCGACCGCGCCGGAACGCCGCGACATCATCGGCATCTACGCCCGGCGGGGCCTGCAGCAGCGCGAACTGGCGCCGGCGCTGCTCGACGAGCTGGTCGAGCTGTCCGAGGGCTTTGCCGGTTCGGACCTGGAATCGGCGGTGCGTGAGGTGGTGAAAGAGGCGTACCTGAAGGGCGATGCCGTGGTCACCGATGAGCTGTTCCGGCGGAGTTTCCAGAACGTGGTGCCGTTGTCGCGGACCGCACCGGAGCAGATCGAGAACATCCGCGCGTGGGGCCGTGAACGGGCCGTGCCGGCCTCGGGTGAGCCGATTGCGGCCAGCACCCCGGCCGCCGGGCGGCCGCGCCGCGCAGTCCTGGCATGAACGACCCGGCCGGCAGGCCCTGCCGACCTCGGTTGCGCCAGCAGGGCCAAGCGGGCATAATGCGCGGCTCGCTGTGTCCAAAAACCTTTGGATCGGTGGCCGGGAACACGTCATCCGGTCCGCCCTCGACAGCGTAACCCTTTGATTCTCATGACGTGTGGCGGGAAACCGCCGAGGCCGCCGTCGCCCGGGCTATGGGCTGACAACTACTTTTATCGAGGTGCGCAATGTCCCGCGTATGCCAAGTTTCCGGCAAGCGAGTGCAGACGGGTAACAACGTCTCGCACGCCAACAACAAGACCCGTCGTCGTTTCCTGCCCAACCTGCACGAGCGCCGCTTCTGGGTTGCCAGCGAAAACCGCTGGGTCAAGCTTCGTGTTTCCGCGCATGCCCTGCGCACCATCGACAAGAACGGTATCGACTCCGTTCTGGCTGAGCTGCGTTCGCGCGGCGAAAAGGTCTGAGGAGTAAACGATCATGGCAGGCAAGCGCGATAAGATCCGTCTGATTTCGACGGCCAACACTGGCCACTTCTACACGACGGACAAGAACAAGAAGAACACCCCCGGGAAGATGGAATTCCTGAAGTACGATCCGGTCGTGCGCAAGCACGTCCTGTACAAGGAAGGCAAGATCAAGTAATCCGCAAGGATCCTTGAGCTTCCCGACGAAAAACCCGCCCTCGTGGCGGGTTTTTTGTTGGCCGGCGATACGGGGCACCGGCCAGCGGCCGGCACTACCGGTTGCTGCAGCGGCCCATGGCAGAATGCGGTTCCCCTCCCGACGGGCGACGCGATGCTGTTCGAGTGGCTGCTGGGTTCGTGGTTGTTGATGCTGGATTGGCTGATCCGGCTGGCCGCGCTGTTGTGGATTCCCAGCCGCACCACGCCCGGTGCCGCACGCAGCTGGTTGCTGCTGGTCGGCTTCGTGCCGTTGCTCGGGCTGCCGCTGTATCTGCTGTTCGGCCATCCGTGGCTGTCGCGCCAGCGCGTGCAGCGCCAGGCCGAGGCCTCCCAGGTGATCCGCGAGGAGCAGGCCCTGCAGCCGCCGCTGCGCTGGACGCCGCCGCCGGAGACGGCCACCGCCGAGATCGTGCCGCTGATCGAGCGCCAGGGCGATTTCATGCCCATCCACGGCAACGCGGTGGATCTGCTCAATGACTACGATGCCTCGCTGCAGGCCCTGATCGAAGACATCGACCAGGCCCGTGAGCGCGTGCACCTGTTGTACTACCTGATGTTCGACGATGCCGTCGGCGAGGCCATCGTCGAGGCGCTGCAGCGGGCGGCCGCGCGCGGCGTGCACTGCCGCGTGCTGCTCGATGCGGTGGGTGCCAAACGTGGGCTGCGCCACTATCGCCATCGCCTGCAGGCGCTCGGCGTGGACGTGCGCGCAATGTTGCCCGGTGGGCTGCGCTGGCGCCGCAGTGGCCGCATGGACCTGCGCAACCACCGCAAGATCGCGGTAATCGACAACCGCGTCGGTTACATCGGCTCACAGAACCTGGCGCGCGCGCAGTTCGTCGCCGGGTTCCCGAACAAGGAGCTGGTGGCGCGCGTGCGCGGGCCGGTGGTGGCGCATCTGGAAGCGGTGTTCGCCAGCGACTGGTACATGGAAACCGGGCAGCGCCTGGATGTGCTCACCGCTGTGCCGGTGTGCTCGGCCGATGTACCGACCCAGCTGCTCCCCAGTGGCCCGGCGTACCCCTTCAGCAACGCGCGCGATGCGGTGAACGCGCTGATCCATCTGGCGCGTCGGCGCATCGTGCTGGTCACGCCGTATTTCGTGCCCGATGAGGCGACCTTGAGTGCGCTGCGCATCGCCGCCTTGTCCGGCGTGCAGGTGCAGCTGATCCTCTCGGCCAGCACCAACCAGCGGCTGACCTCGTGGGCGCAGGAGGCCTACTACGATGAGCTGCTGCGCAGTGGTGTGCGCATCGCGTTGTACGAACCGCATTTCCTGCATGCCAAGCATCTGACCGTCGATGAAGACATCGCCCTGGTCGGCTCGATCAATCTGGATATCCGTTCGTTCGCGCTCAATGCCGAGATCGGCATGCTCTGTTATGACCGGGGCATGGTGCGACAGTTGGCGCAGATCGAAGCCGACTATCTCGAACAGTCCCGTCAGCTCGCGCTGGCGACGTGGCGGCAACGGCCGGCGTGGAAGCGCAGCCGCGAAGGCATCGCACGGCTGGCCGATGCCTTGATGTAGCCCGGTGTGACGCACGTGGACGGCCGGTCCACGCGCATCGCCTACAATCGAGGCATGACTGCGTCCGATACCCACCGCCAGTGTGATCTGGCCATCGTCGGCGGCGGCGCTGCCGGCGTCCTCGTCGCGCTGCAGGCCCTGCGCCATGCAACGCGGCCGTCACGCATCGTGCTGTTCGAGCCGGCCTCGGTCCTCGCGGAAGGCATCGCCTACGCCACACCGTGGCCCGAGCATCTGCTCAACGTGCCGGCCGGCAAGATGAGCGGGCTGCCCGATCAGCCTGCGGATTTCCTCGACTACCTGATCGACAGCCAGGCGATTCCCGATGTACCGCGCGACGTGCTGGCCGAGCAGTTCGTGCCGCGGCGCCATTACGCCGCGTACCTGCGCGAGCGGCTGGAGCAGGCATGCGAGCGCAGCGCTGCGGCACTGGAGGTGGTTGAACAGCCGGTGTTCGCGCTGGTGCCCACCCCATACGGCATGCAGCTGCGGCTCGACGACGACGTGACGTGGCGCGCGCAGCGCGTGGTGCTGGCCTGCGGCAACAGCATGCGCCCGCTGCCGGTGCCCGGTGCCGATGCACTGCCGCCCGACCAGGCGGTGGAGGCGTGGGACTACGACGCCGTGCGTGTCCTGGCCGGCGACGACGATCTGGCCATCATCGGCTCGGGCCTGAGCATGGCCGACAGTGTGGTTGCCCTCGCGGCCGCCGGTCATCGTGGCCGCATCTACGTGCTGTCGCGCCACGCGTTGCTGCCCTTGCCGCAGGCGCATGGCGCCGCGGTCACCTTCGATCCACAGCCGTTGCTGGCGATGTCGCTGCGCCAGCGCGTGCGCGAGTTGCGCGCCCAGGCCGATGCCGCCGTGGCGCAAGGCATCCCCTGGCAGAGCGTGATGGACCGCATCCGGCCGATGGGCCAGGCGCTGTGGCTGAGCCTGAGCGAGGCCGATCAACGCCGCTTCCTGCGCCATGTGGTGCGCCATTGGGACGTGCATCGCCATCGCATCGCCGAATCGGTGCATGCCCAGGTCGCCGAACTGGAGCGCAGCGGCCAGCTGCAGCGCCACCGCGCGCGGTTGGACACGCTGCTGGTGCAGGAACGTGGGCTGCAGCTGCACGGCCGCAGCCCGGACGGCGGCCTGCCGCCGCTGACCGTGGGCGCGGTGATCAACGCCACCGGGGTGGAGACCCGCGCACTGTCGATGCGCAATCCGCTGGTCCAGCAGCTGCTCGCCGAGGGGCATGCCCGCCCGGGGCCGCACGGTCTGGGGCTGGATACCACCGTGGACGACGGTGCCCTGATCGATGGTCATGGCCAGCCGCACCCTGCGATCCGGGTGGTCGGCAGCCTGCGCATCGGCACCTTGTGGGAGAGCCTGGCGATCCCGGAGCTGCGCGTGCAGGCCGAACAGGCCGCGCGCGGCTGAACCCGTTCGGTCCGGGCGCCGCGTAACGACCCGGAACGACCCGCCCAAGGGTAAAATGGGGACATGGATGTTTCCCACTTGCTCGACGGGTTGAACCCCGCCCAGCGCGAAGCTGTGTCCGCCCCGCCCGGCCACCATCTGGTGCTTGCCGGTGCCGGTTCCGGCAAGACCCGCGTGCTTATCCACCGCATCGCCTGGCTCAACGAAGTCTGCGGCGTGCCGACCCATGGCATTTTTGCGGTGACCTTCACCAACAAGGCTGCCGGCGAGATGCGTCACCGCATCGACCTGCAGCTGTCGCAGGGCAGCCGCGGCGCCTGGATCGGCACCTTCCACGGGCTGGCCCATCGCCTGCTGCGCCTGCATTTCCAGGACGCCAAGCTGCCCGACAGCTTCCAGGTGATGGATTCGGACGACCAGCTGCGGCTGGTCAAGCGCGTGGTCCAGCAGCTGGAGATCGACGACGGCAAGTTCCCGCCGAAGCAGATCGCCTGGTGGATCAACGAGCAGAAGGACGAGGGCCGCCGCCCGCAGCACATCCAGCCGGAGCCGCATGACGCGTGGCTGGAAACCATGCGCCAGGCCTACATCGCCTACCAGGAGCGCTGCGACCGCGCCGGTCTGGTCGATTTCGCCGAGCTGCTGCTGCGCGCACATGAACTGCTGCGCGACAACCCGGCGCTGCTGGCGCACTACCGCTCGCGCTTCCGCGAAATCCTGGTGGACGAGTTCCAGGACACCAATGCCATCCAGTACGCCTTCGTGCGTGTGCTGGCCGGCGAGACCGGCCACGTGTTCGTGGTCGGCGATGACGACCAGGCCATCTATGGCTGGCGCGGCGCCAAGGTCGAGAACGTCCAGCGCTTCCTGAAGGATTTCCCGGGTGCTCAGACCGTGCGCCTGGAGCAGAACTACCGCTCCACCGCCAACATCCTCGGTGCGGCCAATGCGGTGATCGCGCACAACCCGGACCGTATCGGCAAGGAGTTGTGGACCGACAGCGGCGATGGCGATCCCATCGATCTGTACGCGGCCTACAACGAAATGGACGAGGCGCGTTACGTGGTCGAGCGCGCGCGCCAGTGGGTGCGCGATGGTGGCAGCTACGGCGACGTCGCCGTGCTCTACCGCAGCAATGCACAGTCGCGTGCCTTCGAAGAATCGCTGCTCTCCGAGCAGGTGCCGTACCGCGTGTACGGCGGCATGCGCTTCTTCGAGCGCGCCGAAATCAAGGACGCGCTGGCGTACCTGCGGTTGATGACCAACCGCAACGATGACGCTGCCTTCGAGCGCGCGGTCAACACGCCGACGCGTGGCATCGGCGACCGCACCCTGGATGAAGTGCGCCGTTTGGCCCGTACCCACGCGATCTCGCTGTGGGAGGCCACCATGCTGACCACGCAGGGCAATGAGCTCGCTGCACGTGCACGCAACGCGCTGGCCGGCTTCCTGGTGCTGGTCAACCAGCTCCAGGCCGAAGCGGACACGATGACCCTGGCTGAACGCATCGACCACGTGCTGATGCGCTCGGGCCTGCGCGAGCACTGGTCCAAGGAAAGCCGCAACGCGCTGGATTCGGAATCGCGCGCGGACAACCTGGACGAACTGGTCTCGGTGGCCTCGCGCTTCGTGCGCCGCGAGGACGATGTCGAAGAAACCCAGGACATGAGCGAGCTGGTCGCCTTCCTCGCCTATGCCTCGCTGGAGGCCGGCGAAGGCCAGGCCCAGGCCGGCGAAGAGGGCGTGCAGTTGATGACGCTGCACGCCGCCAAAGGCCTGGAGTTCCCGCTGGTGTTCCTGGCCGGCATGGAAGACGGCCTGTTCCCGAGCGCGCGCTCGCTGGAAGAAAGCGGCCGGCTGGAAGAAGAACGTCGCCTGGCGTATGTGGGTATCACCCGCGCGCGCCAGAAGCTGGTGCTCTGCTACGCCGAATCACGTCGCATCCATGGCCAGGACAACTACAACGTGCCCTCGCGCTTCCTGCGCGAGATCCCGCGGGAGCTGGTCAACGAAGTGCGCCCCAAGGTGCAGGTCTCGCGCGGCACCTCGCTCGGTGCCAACCGGGTGATGGGCCACGCGGCGCTGGAAGCACCGCCGCTCAAGCTGGGCGCGATGGTCAACCATCCCAAGTTCGGCGAAGGCATGGTCACCGACTACGAAGGCAACGGCCAGCACGCCCGCGTGCAGGTCGAATTCATCGAGGCCGGCAGCAAGTGGCTGGTGATGGCGTATGCCAATCTGACGGTGCTCTGAGCGACGGCCGGCACTACAATCGGCGGCATTCCTTGTCGGGAGCCGGCCAGCGGCCCGCACTACAATGGCGCCATCCTTTTCGAACAGGCCCCCGCCATGACCGATTCGCCGCTGCACCTCACCGTCAAATTGAATGCCAGGCTCCAGCCCGAGCATCGCCATGAGCTGTTCGAAGATCCGCTCGATGCGCTGCTGGGCAGTGCCGAGCTGGGCGAGATCACGGGCGGCGGCACCGCGCTGACCGAAGACGGTGAAGTGGACTACGGCGATATCGAGGTCGCGTTGAACGATCCGGCCTCGTTGCCTGGCGTGATCGAGCTGCTGGAGCAGCTGGGAGCGCCGAAGGGCTCGCTGATCCAGCGCGAAGGCGCCCCCGATCAGCCGTTCGGCGTCACCGAAGGCTTGGCGTTGTATCTCAACGGCACCGATCTGCCCGATGAGGTCTACGAACAGTGTGATTCGAACTATGTGTTCGAACAGATCGTCGAGCGCATCGAAGGCCACGGCGAGATCTGCAGCTGGTGGCAGGGCCCGACCGAGACGGCGCTGTATCTGTATGGCGCCTCGTTCGACACCCTGCACGCGTGCATCGCCGATCTGCTGGCGAGCTACCCGCTGTGCCAGGGCGCACGCGTGGTGCGTACCGCCTGATCAGCAGTCCGGCGCGTGGCCTGCTGCATAGCGCAGGCCACGGCGCAGCTGCGCCCGCACATCCGGATTGGCGTACACCGAAGCATCATGGCCCAGCCCGGTGTACCAGCTGCGGCCGCCATCGAAGGACCGGCACCAGGCGATGGGATGATCGGCGCCCATGGTGCCGCCGTCGTAGCGCGCTTCGTCCACCGTCGCGATGACCTGCACCATCCCACGCGGATTGCGCCGGTAGTTGTAGAGCTCATCGCGGATCGGCCACGCCGGGCCTGACGGTTTGCCGTCACGCTCGGGCTGCACCCGCGTGTCCTGCAGACCCTCCGGGTGCTTGTGGAACCACGCGCCGACCAGTTCGCCGTACCACGGTCAGTCGTATTCGGTGTCGGCCGCGGCGTGCACGCCCATGAAACCGCCACCGTTGCGGATGAACTGCTCCATCGCCGCCTGTTGCGTGTCGTCGAGTACATCGCCGGTGGTATTGGCGAAGACCACGGCGCGGTAGCGGGCGAGGTTGTCGGGGCGGAAATCCCGGGGATCGTCGCTCGGGTCCGCCGTCATGCCGGCCTCGGCACTCAGCTCGCGCAGCGCCGCCACGGCCACAGGAATCGAGTCATGGTGGAACTTGGCGGTGCGGCTGAAGATCAGGACGCGGTCCGGACCCGGCGCGGCGGCAAGGCCGGGTAGCGGCAGCAGGGCCAGCGAGCACAGCAGGGCGATGAGCAGAGGGCGCATGCGTGAAGTCTGTCATGGGCGCTGCCGGTCTCCGTCCTGCGCTGCAGCACAGGCATCCCAGGCAGCGCATGCCTGCGCTATCCGCGTTGTGGTGGGCCAGAGCGCCTCGCTTCATCCCCGATCGCCCCCGGCTCATCCCGGATTTCACACAGTTCGTCGCGTGGCGCTTGTCGCACCCCGGGCCTGCGCCCAGAGTCTGCCCCTGTCCGCTGGGAGCGCACTCGTGAACAAGGGAATTCCGTATCTGCTTGCTGCACTGGTTCTGCTGACATGGTCGGCAGGCTGGGCCGAGCCGGTGCTGGCCCTGTTCCAGCACGCGCAGACCTGCCTGGCCGACGGTGGCGACTTCGATCTGCTGCGCCTGCGCTGCCAGCCGCAGCCCAGTGGGGTGTGCATCGGCCAGGCAACACTGTGGTTCTGGCTGAGCGGCATCGTCTTCGCGGTGGTCGCGCTGCTGGGCACGCGTCGCCGCACGCGCTGACAGTCGAACACGCAACCGGCATCATCGGCCTCTGTCTGATGGAGGCCATATGAGTCCGAGTGAAAAGGAAAAGATGCTGTCCGGGCTGCCCTACCGCCCCGGGGATCCCGAGTTGCAGGCCGACATGGCCGCGGCCAAGGTCTGGATGGTCCGCTACAACGCCGCCCTGGCCGAAACCCCGGCCGTGCGCCGCGCGCTGTTGCGCGAGCAGCTTGGTGCGGTCGGCGAGGGTGCGGTGATCCGGCCGCCATTCCACTGCGATTACGGCTACAACATCCGCCTGGGGCAGGGCGTGTTCCTCAACTACAACTGCGTGATCCTGGACGTGGCCGAGGTCAGCATCGGCGATGGCACCCAGATCGGTCCGGCAGTGCAGCTCTATGCCGCCGATCATCCGCGTGATCCGCAGGCACGGGCTGAAGGCCTGGAGTCGGCCAAGCCGGTCCGGATCGGGCGCAATGTGTGGATCGGTGGCGGCGCGATCGTGCTGCCCGGCGTCACCATCGGCGATGACGCGGTGGTGGGTGCGGGCAGTGTGGTCACCCGCGATGTGCCGGCGGGCGCGACCGTGGTGGGCAATCCGGCACGGAGGGTGCCTGCGCGCGCCCACGGCGATTGATCCAACTCAAGGCACCGCGTCCACATCGGGTGTGCAATGGTGATGTTTCCATTGCCCACCCCAAGGAGCTCTGCCATGTACAAGCGCATCCTGATTGCCACCGATGGTTCGGAGCTGGCCGAGAAAGGCCTGGCCAAGGGCCTGGAGCTGGCCAAAGACCTCGATGCCGAGGTCGATATCGTGACCGTCTCCGAGCCATGGGCCGTCGGTATGTACGACGCGATGGGCTGGAGCGTGGGCTACATGAACACGCCCGAATACAAAGCCGACCGCGAAGAGACCGCGCAGAAGGTGCTGCAGCCGGCCAAGGCCGCCGCGGAAGCGCAGGGCCTGCGTACGGCGACCGTGCACGTGTTGGACCGCTATGCCGCTGACGGCATCATCGATACCGCCACCGAACGCGGCAGCGACCTGATCGTGATGACCTCGCACGGCCGCCGTGGCGTCACCCGCGTGCTGCTCGGCAGCCAGACCGCCGAAGTGCTGGCCCGCAGCACGGTGCCGGTGCTGGTCATACGATAACGGAGAAACGTGTAGTGCCCGCCAGCGGCCGGCAGTGCCCCTCAGTCGCGCAGTTTCAGCGTCTGCGATTCATCCAGCGTGCCATCCGGCTGCAGCACGACATAACGCTCGCCGCTGCGGTCGAACAGTACCGGGATCGGATCACGGAACAGCGGGCGGCGCACGAAGCGCAGCTGCCAGCCGAAATGCTCCAGCGTCTCCACCGCCTGGCGCTGCTCTGCAGTGAGGCCGGCGCGCAGTTGGGCCGGATTCGGATCGTGGCGGCGTTCGGGTGTCGTCATCGAGCGTGGGAAAGCAGGGATGGAGGTCAGCGCCTGGCCGACCCCCGGAATCACCAGCTGTAGAGCTTCCAGTACACCGGCGAGACGCCGTCCTTGTCCCCGTCCATGCGGCCATCGCCGTTCTGGTCGTACATGTAGAACGGGGCACCGCGCGACGGGGTCACCTTGACCATCCGCAACTGGCCGCCGACCCGGTATTCCTCGATGGTGTCGCCGTTGTCCTGCACCGTCTTGACCACATCGGCACCGGTGACATCGACCGGGGGCCTGCCGCCACCACCGGTGGCACAGCCAGCCAGCGCGAGAACGCCTGCGAGCAACAGAATCTTCATGGGCCGGGAGTCCTTGGGCGAAGAGGGCCTGATTATGCCCGATGGATCGTGAGGCCGGTGCCGACGACGGTCAGGGCCGGGCGCGTAGAATCGTCCCATGAGCCGATTAGTCCTGATTGACGGGTCCAGTTACCTGTATCGCGCGTTCCACGCGCTTCCGCCGCTGACCAACGCACACGGTGAACCCACCGGCGCGCTGTTCGGTGTGGTCAACATGCTGCGCGCCACCTTGAAGGAGCGCCCCGCGTACGTCGCCTTCGTGGTCGATGCGCCCGGCAAGACCTTCCGTGACGACCTGTATGCCGACTACAAGGCCAACCGCCCGCCGATGCCCGACGACCTGCGCCCGCAGATCGAGCCGATGTGCCGCATCGTCGAGGCGCTGGGCCTGAGCATCCTGCGCATCCCCGGCGTGGAAGCCGATGATGTGATCGGTACGCTGGCCCTGCAGGGCCACCGCGATGGCCTGCAGGTGACCATTTCCACCGGCGACAAGGACTTCGCCCAGCTGGTCCGCCCGGGCATCGAACTGGTCAACACCATGACCGGCAGCCGCATGGATTCGGACGCGGCGGTGATGGAGAAGTTCGGCGTGCGCGCTGACCAGATCGTCGACCTGCTGGCACTGATGGGCGACGCCGTGGACAACGTGCCCGGCGTGGAGAAGTGCGGCCCCAAGACCGCCGCCAAGTGGCTGGCCGAGTACCAGCACCTGGAGGGGGTGATGGCGGCGGCGCCGACCATGAAGGGCAAGATCGGCGAGAACCTGCGCGCGGCGCTGGAGCGCCTGCCGCTCAACCGCGAGCTGGTCACGATCCGTACCGATGTGCCGCTGGAGGTGTCGGCGCAGACGCTGCCGCTGCGCGAGCCGGACGTGCCGTCGCTGAGCGAGCTGTACCTGCGCTACGGTTTCACCCAGGCGCTCAAGGAGCTGGGCGGCCCCGTGCCGGCCCCGGCCGCTGCCAGCGATGCCCCGGTCAGCCTGCGTGGCACCGCGGCCGGCTACGCGCGTGCCACGCCGGATGAGGCGGTGGTGCCGGTCGACCCGGCGCTGTCCGCCCCGGGCGAGTACGAGATGGTGCTGACCACCGAGCAGCTCGATGCCTGGGTGCAGCGCCTGGCCGATGCCGAGCTGATCTCCTTCGATACCGAGACCGACGCGCTGGACGCCATGCGCGCCAACCTGGTCGGCATCAGCCTGGCGGTCGAGCCGGGCCGGGCGGCCTATATCCCGGTCGGTCACGATTACCCCGGCGCGCCGGCCCAGCTGCCGCGTGAGCAGGTACTGGCGGCATTGCGCCCGGCGCTGGAAGACCCCGCCAAGAAGAAGCTTGGCCAGCACGGCAAGTACGACCTGCACGTGCTGCGCCGCCACGGCGTGAACGTGCAGGGGTACCACGACGACACCATGCTGGAGAGCTTCGTGCTCAATTCCACCGCCACGCGCCATGACATGGACTCGCTGGCGATGCGTTACCTGGGCTACACCACCATCAAGTTCGAAGAGGTGGCCGGCAAGGGTGCCAAGCAGATCTCGTTCTCGCAGGTGGGCCTGGACGAAGCCTGCCGCTACGCCGCCGAAGATGCCGACGTGACCCTGCGCCTGCACCACGCGCTGCAGCCACAGCTGCGGGCCACGCCCTCGCTGGACAGCGTCTACCGCGACATCGAGATGCCGCTGGTGCCAGTGCTGACCCGCATCGAAGCCAATGGCGTGCACATCGACATGGCCGAACTGCGCCGGCAGAGCCAGGACCTGGGCTCGCGCATGCTGGCCGCCCAGCAGAAGGCCACCGAGCTGGCCGGGCGCACCTTCAACCTGGATTCGCCCAAGCAGCTGCAGGCCGTGCTGTTCGACGAACTCCAGCTGCCGGCGCTGGTGAAGACCCCCAAGGGCCAGCCCAGCACCAATGAAGAGGCGCTGGAGGCGATCGCCGAGCAGCACGAGCTGCCGCGGGTGATCTTGGAGTACCGCGGGCTGGCCAAGCTGCGCAGCACCTATACGGACAAGCTGCCGGAGATGATCAACCAGGACACCGGCCGGGTGCACACCAGCTACCACCAGTCCGGCGCCGCCACCGGCCGGCTGTCGTCCTCGGACCCGAACCTGCAGAACATCCCGATCCGCACCGAGGACGGCCGCCGCATCCGCCGCGCCTTCGTGGCCCCGCCGGGCCGCAAGATCCTGGCCTGCGATTACTCGCAGATCGAGCTGCGGATCATGGCCCACCTCTCCGAGGACCCCGGCCTGGTGAGGGCCTTCGAGCAGGGCGTGGACGTGCACCGGGCGACCGCGGCGGAAGTCTTCAGCCGCAGCCTGGAGGAGGTCACCTCGAACGAGCGCCGGGCCGCCAAGGCGATCAACTTCGGCCTGATGTACGGCATGAGCGCGTTCGGGTTGGCCCGCAACCTCGGGATCGACCGCGGCCAGGCCCAGGACTACGTGGCGCTGTATTTCAGCCGCTACCCGGGCGTGCGCGACTTCATGGAGCGGATGCGTCAGCAGGCCCGTGACCAGGGCTATGTGGAAACCCTGTTCGGCCGTCGTCTGTACCTGAACGATATCAACGCCCGCAACCAGGGCCTGCGCGCCGGTGCTGAACGGGCGGCGATCAATGCCCCGATGCAGGGCACCGCGGCGGACATCATCAAGCGCGCCATGGTGAAGGTGGACGACTGGCTGCAGGAGCACAGCGACCAGGCCAAGATGATTCTGCAGGTACACGATGAACTGGTGTTTGAAACCGAAAGCAGTTTCCTCGACACCTTGCGTTTGAAAGTGGTTGAACTGATGTCGTCAGCGGCCGAACTGCGCGTGCCGTTGGTGGTGGACGCTGGCGTCGGCGACAACTGGGATGAGGCACATTGAGGCCTGAATCACAGTCAAAAGGCTGAATTGGTTCATTGCTTCCCGATAATCTGACTGCTGGATGAATGTTCCCGGGAGGAGCCCAGTATTAATTGGGCCCCTTCACGAACTATCAATGTTCGGAGTGCTTTTATAGACCTCGACAGGCGCAATGCCTGTTGTGGATCTCTCCCATCCCCTGGAGCAGATCTCGGAACGGGGGCTCCTCCCCAAGCGCCCGTTCCCCGGCCCCGCTAACCTCCCCCTGGTTGGCGGGGCTTTTTATTTGTGGCGGCCGAAAGCGCCTGCCCGCGACGCCCAACCATTGCCTCTGACCGGGTGCCGGCCCATGCTGGCCGGACCAGTCGGGGAGAGGCGATGAGCGACCTGTTTGCATTGGCCATGCCGTGGTGGGAATTCATCCTCCGCGCGGTGGTGGTGTACGTGGTGGTGCTGGGCATGGTGCGGCTCTCGGGCAAACGCGCGCTGGGCCAGATCACCCCCTTCGACGTATTGCTGATCGTGCTGCTGGGCAACGCGGTGCAGAACGCACTGCTGGGCCAGGACACGTCCTTGGGCGGCGGCCTGCTGCTCGCGGCGACGCTGATCTCGATCAACTACGGCGTCGGCTGGCTGACCACGCGCAGCCGCCGGATCGAATCGCTGGTCGAAGGCGAGCCGGTGCTGATCGCACGCGATGGCAAAGTGCTCGACTCGGTACTCAAGCGTGAGCTGGTCACCCCGTCCGACCTGGACGCCGCGCTGCGTCAGCAGGGCTGCCTGACCATCGACGACGTCGCGTTGGCGGTGCTGGAGATCAACGGGCACATCACGATCGTGCCGAAGAAATAACGGGGACGGAGGTAGTTAAGCGCATGCGCTTAACTACCTCCGTCCCCGTTAGAGCCCGTTAGAGCCAGTCGCGCGGGACGAGGTAATCGGCCAAACGCGCCTCATCACTGCCGGCCTCCGGCTGGAAGCCATACTCCCAGCGCACGCGCGGCGGCAGGCTCATCAGGATGCTTTCGCTGCGCCCGCCACTCTGCAGCCCGAACAGGGTGCCGCGGTCGTAGACCAGATTGAACTCGACATAGCGGCCGCGCCGGTACAGCTGGAATTCGCGCTCGCGCTCGCCATAGGGCGTGTCCTTGCGGCGCTCCACCAGCGGCAGATAGGCGTCCAGGAAACCATCGCCGACCGCACGCAGATACGCGAAATCGCGCTCGAAATCGCCGTGCAGATCGTCAAAGAACAATCCGCCCACGCCGCGCGTCTCGTTGCGGTGGCGCAGGAAGAAATACTCATCGCACCAGCGCTTGTGCGCCGCATAGCGCTCTTCGCCGAAGGGCGCGCACAGATCGTGCGCGACCTGATGCCAGTGCCGCACGTCTTCGTCGATCGGATAGAACGGGGTGAGGTCGAAGCCACCCCCGAACCACGAGGCCACCGCCACGCCATCGCGCTCGGCGCGGAAGTAGCGCACGTTGGCGTGCGTGGTCGGCAGGTAGGGATTGGCGGGATGGAACACCAGCGAGACGCCGGTGGCGCGCCAGGAAGCCCCGGCCAGCTCCGGACGGTTCGCCGAGGCCGACGGCGGCAGGCGCGTGCCGGCCACATCGGAGAACCCGATCCCGGCCTGCTCGAACACCGCGCCATCGCGCAGGATGCGGGTCCGGCCACCGCCGCCCTCCGCACGCTGCCAGAGATCTTCGGCAAAGCGGGCCTGGCCGTCGGCGGTTTCGATCGCCGCACAGATGCGGTCCTGCAGGTCGGTCAGATACGCGCGGACGCGGTCGAAGTCGTTCATGGGCGCTACTTTACCGCAGGCCGGTGCACGGCCTGCGTGTGCTCACCTGCGCTCAGTGGCCGCCTTTGCGGTTGCTGCTCTTGCTGTTCTTCGTCGTGGCGGGCGCCTCGGCCGGTGCATCGTCGTCGTCCGCCTCGGCATCGGGCTCGGTCGCCATACGCTCGGCAATCTGTTCCAGCCCGGCGCTGACCCGCATCAGGCCCCAGTTGCGGGTCGCGTGCACATCGCAGGCCACATGGGTGCCTTTGCCATCCTTCGCGCACAGGGCGGCCATCTGTTCGGGCAGCGCCTCGTCACCGGTGTGCTCGTAGACGCTGGCCAGGTTCTCGCAGCCTTCGCGTACGCCAGCGGTGCACAGCTTCATATAGAAGGGCGCCGCCTCGGCCCAGCGGTTGCGCAGCGCCAGCTGGTGGCCGGCGGCATTGCAGCCCTGCAGCTTGCCTGCCGCGCAGCAGGCCTGCGCACCGCCCTCGCGGCCGAGCGTCGGGCAATCCTGCGGCAGGGGGGTCTCGACGAAGACCACCGGCGTGCTGCACTGCTGCGCCTCGCCGGTGTGCTCGTAGTAGCTGAAGCGGTTCCAGCTGTCCATGCCGATCAGATTGCCGTTGGCCAGGCGCTTGAACACGAAGTCATCGCCCTGGTCATGGCGCACATGGATGTCGCCATCGACCAGCCGCGCGCGCAGCTTGCCGCCGAAGCCGCTGTCGATCATGCCGCCATCGCCGAACGGCAGATGGTCCATCAGGCCCTGGCTGGCCACGTAGCTGCCGCAGGGCAGGGCAGTGACCGCCACCGAGGTCAGTGCCTTGGCATCCAGCGTGGCCAGCGGGGCGGCCCGCTGGCAGGCGCGCGGGTCCTTGCCGTGGGTGCAGGCCCGTTGCAGCGCATCGCGGGCGGGAACCAGGCGGCCGGCGTCCCACAGCGCTTCGGCGGCCTTGGCGCAGAAGGTGCCGCCGGTCTGCGCCTGGCAGAGCGTGGTGATCTCATCCAGTTGCGCGGCGGGCAGTGGCGAGGGATTGGCGGCGGTGAGCCCGCCGAGCAGGGCCTTGGCAAAGGCTTGGCTCACGGCCTCGCGCGCGGCCTCCAGGCAGGCGTCCTCGTCATACTGAGCGGATTCGGGCTTGCAGACGTCCGGTTCGGGCGGCTCTGCGGCAATGTTCTGTCTCGCGACCACCCTGTCGGCCTCGCGCGCTTCGGTCTGGAAGTTGGCCAGCAGACGCTTGCAGGCGGCCGGGACATCCTCGCGGCACCACTGCCGCAGGCGGTCGTTGCTGGCAAAGAGCGTGTCGTTCAGGCAGGTGCCGATCTCGGCCCGGCACGACGCCGCCGGAAACACCGTCGCACGACGGCAGGTGGCCGCCTTCTGCAAGCGGTATTCGTTGAAGCGGTCACTGAGCAGGCGACCGCCCTCCTGCACGTTCAGCGATCCGACGCCGCCGTTGTCGAGGTCGGCCAACTTCAGTTCGTCACCGATGCGGCTGAGGATGTAAGGCTCGGGCGCCTGGCCGGGAATCTGCCGAACGCCCTCGTTGGCGCTGTGCAGGGTCAACGTGGTGCCGCTGTCCTTGGCCACGAACGTGCCACAGACCATGGCCTGGGCCGCCGCCGGCAGGCTGACCGCCGTGAGCAGGGTGAACAGGGTCGCGCGCCAGCCGTGGCGGCGCAGAAGGGGGAGGGAAACAGTCACACGATCATCCTTGCAGGTCGTGCAGCGCACCGTGGCGCTGCGGGAAACATGTCAGCGGCGGAACAGCGCACGTACATCGGCCGCGCACAGGCGCACGATCAGCCAGCCATGCAGCACGGCGAACGCGGCAGCGGTCAGCCCGGTCAAGCCCGTCCAGATCACGCGCAGCACCCGCAGGTCTCTGCGCAGCTGCAGTATCTCCAGCGAATAGGTCTCCGCCGGAAGCTGCGCCAGCAGGTGGCGGAAGGCATCGTCGACGCCCCAGACCACCACCCCATTGAGCACGGCGGTGATCGCGAGCAGCGCCACGAACGATCCCCACGCCCAGCGCCAGCGCCGCAGCATGCCCCAGCACGCGGCAACGCCCAGCAGGCTGGACACGCACAGCAGTACGTTTGCCAGCACCGGGTGGGTGAGCAGCCAGCGCAGCGAGCCGGGCAGCCAGTGGAAATCCTCATCGGCCAACAGCGCCTGCAGCGTCTCCGAGGCTGACAAAGGAATGGCAATCAGTGCCAGCACCGCCCACAGCGCGGCCGAGGCCACACAGACCAGCAGCACGGACTTGAGCAGCGGAGCGAGGAAGGCAGGCGCGCCATCCCCGCTGGGGCGTGGCGTGCAGGAGGGCAATTGCGGGGGAAGCGAGGCTGACATCCGGTGTCCTGATTGGGCAGGCCGAGACGTCTAGGTCGCAGCCACCGCGTTCGCGGCCGCGGGCAGGATATGGTCTGCGCTCAACGGTGCCAAGCGCAGGCCATGCGGCGGGCGCAGCGGCACCCACGCAAGTTCGGCGATTTCCGCCTGTGCGCGGGGCATGCCGATGACCCTCACCAGATAGGCATGCGCCCGTACGCGGTGCCCGGCTTCGTGCACCGCCCATGCCTCGAACCGGCCCAGCGGCACGGCACTGGCAGGGTCCAGGGCGACCCCGAGTTCTTCCTGCAGCTCACGCGCCAGGGCAACCAACGGTGCTTCACCGGGCTCGGGCTTGCCGCCGGGCTGGATGAAGGTGTCCGAGCCGTGTTTGCGCACCACCAGTACGCGGCCGTCGGGATCGAAAACGACCGCGGCGACGATATCGATCGTCGCCGCGGCGTGCTGCCCGTCAGTAGAAACCGACGTCATCGCTGGATTACTTCAGGTTTTCTTCGAACAGCTTGAGGATGCGCTTGTACTGGTCCAGCCAGGAATCGGCACGCACATAGCCGTGGCGTTCCAGCGGGTACGGCGCGATCGACCAGTTGTCCTTGTGCAGCTCGATCAGCTTCTGGGTGAGGTTGACCGAGTCCTGGAAGAACACGTTGTCATCCATCATCCCGTGCGCGATCAGCAGGTGATCCTGCAGGCCTTCGGCGTACTCGATCGGCGAGGACTTGCGGTACGCCTCCGGATCGATGTCCGGGGTGTTGAGGATGTTGGCGGTGTAGCCGTGGTTGTACTGGTGCCAATCAACCACCGGGCGCAGCGCGGCGCCGGCCTTGAACGTGCCCGGCGAGCGGAACAGCGCCATGAAGGTCATGAAGCCGCCGTAGGAACCGCCGTAGATGCCGGCGTGGTCACGGTCGCCCTGCTTGGTGGCGACCAGCCAGTCCAGGCCGTCCTTGTAGTCTTCCAGTTCCGGGTGGCCCATGTTGCGGTAGATCGCCGTGCGCCAGTCGCGGCCGTAGCCGGCGCTGCCGCGGTAATCCATGTCCAGCACCACGTAGCCCTTCTGCACCAGCAGGTTGTGGAACATCTGCTCGCGGAAATAAGCCGGGTACTGTTGGTGCACGTTCTGCAGGTAACCGGCGCCGTGCACGAACATGGCGATCGGGTACTGCTTGCCCGGCTCGAAGGTCTCCGGGCCGTAGTACTTGGCCCAGACCACGCCGGCGCCGTGCTTGGACGGTACCTGCACCAGCTTGGGCTGGATCCACTCGCGCGCCTTGAACTCGGCGGTGCGGGTGTCGGTCAGCACCTTGGCCTGGCCACCGGCAGCGGGCACCACGGCCAGCTGGGTCGGCAGGTAGGCGCCGGAGTAACGCACCAGCAGCTGCTGGCCATCCGGGGAGAGCGAGAAGTCTTCCACGCCGTTGAGCGCGGTCAGCTCACGCACCTGCTTGCTGGCGGTGTCGACCGCGCACACTTCGTAGTCGCCCGGCGACTGCTGGTTGCACAGGAAGTAGAAGCCGCGGCCGTCCGCGCTGGGCACCGGCATCGAGGTTTCCCACTTGCCACCGGTCAGCGCCTGCGGCCTGGCCGTGCCCTGCTGGGTGTACAGGTGCGAATAGCCGGATTCTTCGGACAGCAGCCACAGCGTGCGGTTGTCGTTGGACCAGCCGAAATCGTTGAAGCTCCAGTTGATCCAGGCGCTGTCGGTCAAGCGATGACGCGTCTCCAGCTTGGCGCTGGTCGGGGTCACGCTGGCGATCCAGCGATCCTTGTTGTCGTTGGCGCGCAGCATGATCGCGGCCTGCTGACCATCGGGGCTCCAGCGGATGCCGGGCGCGCCGGGGCCACCAAGCACTTCCACCGGGCGGTTGCCCTTGAGGGCGTCCTTGCCAGCGGCCTTGCGCAGCGCGGCCAGCGGGTCGGTGCCGATGCCCGGCAGGCCGTCCAACGACAGCGGCTTGACCGTGCCGGCAACGGCATCGACCAGCCACAGCGCGTTCGGCTCCGGATCGTTGCGGCCCACGCGGGTGCGGGTGTCTTCGAACTCTTCGTAGCCCGACTCGGTCACGTACTTGGGCATCTTGCCGCCACGGCCCTCATCGAAGCTCTTCGGCTTGGTGACCACGATCAGGGTGCGCGCATCCGGCGAGAGCACGCTGTCGACGATCTCCACATCCGCGCCCAGATACACCGGGCCCGGTGCGCGCGTGCCATCGGCGCGGCGCCAGCTGGCTTCCTGGGCCTTGAGCGCGTCGCGCTGGGCGCGGTCGTTGCGCAGCGTGGCCAGGGTGCGCAGCTGCTGCTCGCGCAGGGTATCGGCCTTGGGCGCGTCGTCCGGATTCTTCTCGGCCTTCAGGCTGGCGACCTGCTGCACGCCGGCCGCGGCGGTCCAATGGAACCAGTTCTGGCCGGTGCGCCAGATCACACCGCCGTCGCGGGCGAAATTGACCGCGCTGGACTTCTCGGTGCTGCGGGTCAGCTGGGTCAGCGCGCCGCTGCGCAGGTCGCGCACGAACACATCGCCGTTGCGCACGAAGGCCGAGCGCTGGCGCGCGCTGTCGTAGACCGGGCTGTCCACATCCAGGGTGCCGCGCTGGTCATCGCCAACCTGTGCGGCCACGCCACCGGCAATCGGCTGGCGGAAGGTATCGCGCACCGGGCTGCCGTTGCGCTTGAGCTGGTACTCCACCTGCTGGCTGTTCCAGGACCACCACGCGCTCTCGACCGGCGGACCGATCCAGTCCGGGTCGGCCATGGCCTGCTCGATGGTGATCGGCGTCGGCGCCGCATGGGCAGCACCGCCGAGGGCGGCGAGCAGCAACAGGGACAAAGGCAGCGTTCTGGGCATTGCGGGCGGCACCAATGAGGAAAACCCGGCAAGCGTAGCAGCCACAAGGGCCGGGGGAGGGGGCCACAGGTCATGGCGCGGCCCCATCGACAGTATCGACAACGTGGTGACCTTGAGGCGCTGTCCATGCGCGGGGTGAGGGTGATCCCGACACGCGCCGGCCGAGCGCAGGCCTTGTCCTGTCTTGCCTGGCACGTCGCAACCGCTGGGCGCGTCGACAGCCCGGAACCGGCTCTTTACGGTGGGCGTGACCCCCGGGGATTCAAGGGGGACATCCATTTCAAGGAGCGATTCGATGTTCAAGACGATCACCCGCGTGACCGTGCTGGCCGGCGCCGTGTTGGCGCTGGGGGCGTGCAGCAATCCCCGCGAGGCAAGCAAAGCCAACTTCACCCGTGCCATCCAGGCCTACCTGGATGGGCAGAGCGGGCTCTGTGTCCCGCTGCCGGCCAACGAGGTGCCCTTCACCCTGCCCGACCAGGACCTGTTCCCGCAGAACAAGACCCGCGCCGATGCTCTGGTCCAGGCGGGCCTGCTGTCGTCACACCCGACCGAGGTGAAGCAGCCCTTCGGCAGCAGTACCCGCCGCGCCACCGAATACCGCGCGACGGCGGCCGGCCAGAGTGCCCTGGTCGCCCAGGCGCCGAATACCCTGGTCCAGCGCTCCGCCTTCTGCAGCGGGGCTTACAAGGTGCAGGACGTGACCAACTTCACCGAGCCGGGCGAGCTGATGGGGGTCAAGCTCTCCCACGTCGAGTACACCTATACGGTCAAGGGCAGCGCCGATTGGGCGCGTTCTGACGCGCTGCGCAGCGCCTACCCCGAGCTGGACAAGCACGCGCAGGACAGCGTGACCTCCAAGGCCACCCTGATCCTGACCCACGACGGCTGGGTGCACGAGAGTCTGGTCACACGCTGATCCGCCGGTGCGCGGCGGTCCGGGGGCCGCCGCCTGCGACAAAGTGAAGCAGCGCGTCACCGGGTCGCATGTGCCTTTCACGGATACAGGCCCAGACTGGTGCGGATTTCAGAAGCCAGTCGGAGGCGTCTCTTGGACGCGTTGTTGTTGTCCCGGATCCAGTTCGGGTTCGTCATCAGTTTCCACGTGCTGTTCCCGGCCTTCACGATCGGTACCGCCAGCTGGCTGGCCTTTGTCGAATCGCGCTGGCTGCGCACCGGCAATCCGGTCTGGCGCGAGCTGTATTTCTTCTGGCAGAAGATCTTCGCGGTCTCCTTCGGCATGGGCGTGGTCAGCGGGATCGTCATGGCCTTCCAGTTCGGGACCAACTGGCCACGGCTGAGTGAGGTGGCCGGCACGGTGATCGGCCCGCTGCTGACCTATGAAGTGCTCACCGCGTTCTTCCTGGAAGCCAGTTTCTTGGGCGTGATGATGTTCGGCTGGGGCAAGGTCTCGCCGCGCCTGCATTTCTTCTCCACCTGCATGGTGGCGCTGGGCACGCTGGTCTCCACGTTCTGGATCCTGTCGTCCAACAGCTGGCTGCAGACGCCGGCCGGTTACACGATGGTCGATGGCATCGTGCACCCGGACAGCTGGTGGCAGATCGTCTTCAACCCGTCCTTCCCGTACCGCCTGGCGCACATGGCGCTGGGCTCGTTCATCACCACCTGCTTCGTGATCGGTGGCGTGGGCGCGTGGTACCTGCGCAAGGACGTACACCGCGAAGCCGGCCGCAAGATGCTGCTGGCGGCGGTGGGCTTTGCTGCGCTGACGGTGCCGGTGCAGATCTTCGTCGGCGACATGCATGGCCTGAATACCCTCAAGCATCAGCCGATGAAGATCGCGGCGATGGAAGCGCACTGGCATTCCGAAGGCGAGGGCAAGGGCGTGCCGCTGGTGGTGTTCGCGGTGCCCAATGAAAAGGCCGAGCGCAACGACTACGAAATCGCGATCCCGCGCCTGGGCAGCCTGATCCTTACCCATTCACTGGACGGCACCTTCGATCCGCTCACCTCGGTGCCCGCCAGCGAGCGGCCGCCGGTGGTGCCGGTGTTCTTCGCGTTCCGGGTGATGGTCGGGCTGGGCACGCTGATGCTGCTGCTGGCCTGGGTCTCGGCGTTCCAGTGGTGGCGCGGCAAGTTGCTGCAGTCACGCTGGTTGATCCGCGGCTGGAACTGGATGCTGCCCAGCGGCTTCATCGCGCTGATCTCCGGGTGGTTCGTGACCGAGATGGGCCGGCAACCGTGGGTGGTCTATGGCGTGCTGCGCACGGCCGATGCCGTCGGCCCACAGAGTGCGTGGATGACGGCGTTGTCGCTGGGGGTGTACATCGTCGGCTATGCCTTCGTGTTCGGTTGGGGCGTCTGGTACCTGGTGAAGATCATCCGCACTGGTCCCAAGCCGCATGAGCCGGCACCGGCGCTGGATGCCGGCAGCCACACCCCGGCGCGGCCGCTGTCCGGTGCCGATGAACCGCTGGAGGAGCGCTGAGATGGAGATGACAACCTGGCTGCCCGTGGCATGGTTCGCGGTGATCGGCTTTGGGGTGTTGATGTACGTGGTGCTGGATGGCTTCGTGCTCGGCATCGGGATCCTCGCGCCGATGGCCGAGGATGAAGAACAGCTGGACATCATGATGAATACCGCCGCGCCCATCTGGGACGGCAACGAAACCTGGCTGGTGCTGGGCGGGGCCGGGCTGATGGCCGCCTTCCCGAAGGCCTACGCCGCGCTGCTGTCGGCGCTGTACCTGCCGGTCCTGTTGCTGGTGGTCGCGCTGGTGTTCCGCGGCGTGGCCTTCGAGTTCCGCTTCAAGGCGCACCGCTCGCGCAGGCTGTGGAGCGTGGCGTTCGGCCTGGGCTCGCTGCTGGCCGCCTTCGCGCAGGGCGTGATCCTTGGCGCACTGGTGCAGGGCCTGCAGGTGGTGGATGGCCGCTATGTGGGCGGCGCGTTCAGCTGGTTCAGCCCGTTCTCGATGCTGACCGGTGCAGCGGTGGTGTTCGGCTACGCACTGCTGGGTAGCACGTGGCTGATCCTCAAGACCGAAGGCCGCGAGCAGACCTTCGCGCGCACCTTGACCCGTCCGCTGGTGGTGGCGGTGATCGTGTTCATGGGCCTGGTGAGCGCGTGGTTGCCGTTCCTGGATTCGCGCTTGATGGCGCGCTGGTTCAGCGATGGCAACTTCTGGTGGCTCTCGCCGGTGCCGTTGCTGACGTTGGCGGTCGCCACCGCGCTGTGGCGCAGCGCGATGCACCCCAAGCGCGATCTGCCGCCGTTCCTGTTGACGCTGGCGCTGTTCGTCCTTGGCTTCATCGGCCTGGTGCTGGGCATGTGGCCGTACCTGCTGCCGCCGAGCATGACGTTGTGGCAGGCCGCCGCGCCGGCCTCGTCGCTGAGTTTCAGCCTGGTCGGGCTGGTGATCCTGCTGCCGGTGATCCTGGGCTATACGGCATGGTCGTACCGGGTGTTCCGCGGCAAGGTGCGGGCGGATGTGGGGTATCACTGAGGAAAGCACGGTGGCTATTCCCGGTTCCGTGTGTGCGAGGGCGGTCAGACCCTGCCGGGACGCGCCGTAAACCCATCCCTGGGGGCTCGTGAGCGGCATCCATGCCGCTCCAACGGTCCCTGCAGGGTCTGACCGCCCTCGCCCTGAAAGGTCTGCGTCGTCGGTGGGAAGAGTCAACCGCATAAAAACGGGTCAAGAGCAGCCGACATGGGTCCGCTCTACCAGAGCGTCACCTCGCCTGAATCGTCGAGAAGAAGCAGCAAGGCGCCGATCGGGTGCCGTCTGTTTTTGATGTTTCCCATGCGCACCAGCCAACTGTCGAAGGGGCGGTGTGGGTGGGGTGGCGGGACCATGTGTTGCCATGGATGGCACACCGACCCAGGCCAGGCGCGCCCAGCAAACCAACGCTGTTGGCTTCCGGCGAAAACTCAGCCGTGCAGCCCCTCGATCTCCACCAGCAACTCCGCACGACACACCTCCGCATGCAACACCACGAACGGCGGTGCCGTCGGCAGTGCCGCCATCTGCGCCGCTACCGCCGCCATATCCTCCGCGCGCCGCACATACACCTTCAGCACCGACGTCGCCCCCAGCACCGGTGACAGCGACGGCCGCTGACCGCGCGCCGCATCCACCAGACTCTGCAGATTCCTCAGCGTCTCCCGCAACTGCTCATCCACCGCCCCCGTGTGCTGCGACACATGCCCCACGATCGCCGCCGTCCCCGACTGCAGCAACGGCAGACCCGTCGCCAACGGCGGCAGCAGCGCCCGCGAAAAACTCGGCGACTGCGGCCCGTACTGGCGTGGATAACGGAACGCGCTCACCTGGCGCGGATTCTCCAGCGGCAGGCCCGGCTCGCGCGCGGCCAGCCAATACACCTGCAGCCGGCGCACACCGTCAAAACGACCAATGCAGGTTGCCGCCGGCAACGCGGCCTCATCCAGCTCCCGCAGGCCCCGCACGCGGCCCACGCAGAAACGTCGATAGCGTTCATCATCGCCATCGCCTTCGGTCACCGCGTCGAGATAGTTCCAGGTCCGCAGCAGGTGCGGATAACCGCAGCGCGAGAGGAACCCGCTCATCCGCGCGTAGGCCTCGGTCGCGGCCGACTCGATGTCGCTGTCGATCTCGTCGATCTCCAGCACCCCGAACAGCACGCTGTCGGTGTGCGACCAGCGCACGCCCTCGGTAATCCCGTGCTCGACCGGGGTGCCACCGCGCCAGACCTCGATCTGCGCCGGGCCGTGTTCGGCCAACGGTACGTGCAGCCAGCGCGGGTCCTCCAGCGCCGCGTGGCGCAGACCAAAGCCGAAGACGGCCAGCGTGCACGGGTCGGCCAGGGCGGTCTCGCGGTCCGCGGCCGGGGCATACGCAACACGGAACGACGCGGGTCCGGAGGACGGGGAAGCGACTGCCGGGGCCGTTGCGGTGTTGATCGTGTTGCTCATTTCAGAATGTGAATGCTGCCAGTGCCGAGAGTGTCATGATAGCGTGCGCACCTTTCTCGGCACCGCGTCCGGTGCCGGACGCTGTCGACGACAGGCGCGGGCCGGCTGGCATGGGGGAGCCGCTCCGCGTTGCCTCATGGCGCGTGCCCGTCCTGGTACCCATCCATCATGTTGGCGTGAATGATCGAGTTTTCAGTATTGGATTGGTCGGCCTGGGCGCCGGGCATCACCACCCGGGAGCAGTGGCAGGCGTGGGCGATCGCCCCTTGGCTGCCGACCGGTGAGGACACCCCGGCACTGTCCGAAGTGCCAGCCATGCAGCGCCGCCGGATCGAGCGGCTGGGGCGCATGGCGATCCAGACCGCCTGCTGGTGTGAGCAGCCCGACGACGGTGGCCAGGTGCCACTGGTGTTCGCCTCGCGACATGGCGACGTGGCCCGCTCGATGGAGCTGCTCAATACCCTGAGCGCGGACCAGCCGATGTCGCCCACGGCCTTCGGCCTGTCGGTGCACAACGCGATTGCCGCGCTGTATTCGATCGCCCGCGGGCATCGCGGCAATTATCTGGCGCTTGCCGCCGGCCGGGCCACGGTCGAGACCGCCTGCATCGAGGCCTTCGGGCTGCTGGCCGATGGCGCGCCCGAGGTGCGTCTGGTGGTCTATGAATCGGCCTTGCCGCCGGTCTACGCGGGTTTCGCTGACGAGCCCGACCCCTTCTTCGCGTGGTGCTGGCGGCTGGGGCCGGCCGACGGTCCGGGCACCCGGCTGTCGCTGGGCTGGGGCGCCGGTGGCGAAGACCGCCCGTCCGAAGGGCTGCCGCATGGCCTGGAAGCCCTGCGCTTCCTGCTGGCCGGCGCGCCCTCGCTGGCGCTGGACGCCGATGGCCAACGCTGGACCTGGCAACGCCATGGCTGAGCGCTGGCCGGCCCGGATCAACCATGCCTGGCGGGTGCTGGGCACGGGGCTGAGCTTTGCCGCCTTCGGGATCGGGGGGCTGGTGCTGGGCGGCCTGTTGTTCCTGTCGTTGCTGCTGATCCGCGATCCGGTGCGCCGGCGCGTGTTGGCGCGGCGCCTGGTCCAAGGCAGCTTCGCCACCCACGTCGGCCTGATGCGCCGGCTCGGGCTGATGACCTATGAGATCCGCGGGGGCGAGCGCCTGCAGCGCAACGGCCTGCTCATCCTGGCCAACCACCCGACCCTGATCGACGTGGTGCTGCTGATCGCCCAGTTGCCCAATGCCGATTGCGTGGTCAAGCAGGCCGTGGCGCGCAACCCGTTCATGCGCGGCCCGGTCCGCGCGGCCGGCTATGTCTCCAACGACGACGGGGCGGGGCTGGTGGATGACTGCATCGCCGCGGTCCAGGCCGGCGGCAACCTGGTGATTTTCCCGGAGGGTACCCGCACCGTGCCGGGCCAGCCGCTGCGCCTGCAGCGCGGGGCCGCCAACATCGCGGTGCGGGGCCGGCTGGACATCACGCCGGTGCGGATCACCTGCACCCCGCTGACCCTGACCAAGGGCCAGAAATGGTATCGTGTGCCATCACGGCGATTTCACGTTCAGCTGGAAGTCGGGGAGGATCTCCCGATTGCCCCGTTTCTGAACGAGACCGGCGATGCGCCCAGGGGGGATGCCTTGGCCGCCCGGCGTGTGACCGATCATCTTGCCCATTACTTCGACTTCGCTGGAGACCCGACCCGTGCAAGCACTTGAGCACGAGATCAAGGAATTGATCATTTCATCGCTTTCACTGGAAGACATCACTCCCGAAGACATCGATTCTGCCGCGCCCCTGTTCGTTGAAGGGCTGGGCCTGGATTCGATCGACGCGCTGGAACTTGGATTGGCCCTGCAGAAAAAGTACGGTGTCAGCCTGTCAGCCGATTCGGAAGAGACCCGTCGCCATTTCTCCAGCGTGCGTGCCCTGAGCGAGTTTGTCGCCGCACGCCAGCCGTCCTAACGGCGCGTCAGGATTTACCCATGACCAAGAACGAACTTTTCGAGCGCATCGTCAAGATCCTCAAGGACAGCTTTGAGATCGAGCCGAGCCGTATCACGCCCGCCGCGCGGCTGTATGACGACCTGGACATCGACAGCATCGACGCGGTCGACCTGATCGTGCAGCTCAAGCCGCTGCTCGGCCGCAATCTGCAGCCGGAAGCGTTCAAACAGGTGCGCACCGTGCAGGACATCGTGGATGTGGTGCACGGGCTGTTGCCCGGTCAAGCGGCCGCCTGACGGCCATCGCTGAAGACTGACCATGGTCCGGGTACGCGTCGCGGCGTTTGCGTTGCTGTCGCTGGCATACCCGCTGGTGGTCTACCTGTCGCTGGGCCGGTTCGAGCCGCGCTGGTTGTCGCTGCTGCTGTTCACCCTGGCCGCGCTGCGCGCGCTGACCACCCGCCAGGCGGTGTGGTGGGTGGCCGCACTCGGCACCGGTGTACTCGCCCTGGTGGCCACGGCCTTCAACGAGGCGCTGCCGCTGAAGCTGTACCCCGCGCTGGTGAACGCGGTGATGCTGGTCATCTTCGCCACCAGCCTGCGCTTCGGGCCGAGTGCCGTGGAGCGCCTGGCGCGGCTGAGCGAGCCGGACCTGCCGCCGTTTGCCGTGATCTATACCCGCCGCGTCACGTGGATCTGGTGCGGATTCTTTGTTCTCAACGGAAGTCTGGCCCTGGCCACGGCGCTGTGGGCGTCCAACCAGGTCTGGGCGTTCTACAACGGATTGTTGGCGTACGTGATGATGGGTGCTCTGTTTGGCGGGGAATGGCTGGTCCGGCGACGGGTCAAGGCGGCGCATGCCCATGGCTGAGTGGATCGCACTGGACCGGCTGGCGCTGGCCCCGCACCCGGGCCGCATCGTGGGCATCGCCGGCGACACCGTGGTGGAGCACCCGCAGTTCCGCGCGCAGGTGCTGGGCTGGCAGCAGGCGTTCGCGCGTGCCCCCGGCACCGACTGGGCCCTGTATTTCGATGACACGCTCACCTTCGCCGCCGCCCTGCTGGGTGCCTGGCATGCGGGCAAGCGGGTGTTCCTGGGCGGCGACAACCTGCCGGCCACGCTGGAAGCGCTGAGCCCGCGCGTGGCCGGGTTCGCCGGCGACGTGCCGGCCCGGTATGCGCCGCTGCAGCCCGATGCGGCAGCCGATCCGGAGCAGGTGCTGCAGCCGTTGGACGAAGCGGTGCTGGAGCTGGTGGTGTTCACCTCCGGCAGCACCGGCGCGCCGAGCGCCATCGTCAAACGCATGCGCCAGCTGACCCGTGAGGTGGATGCGCTGCAGGCCGCCTTCGGCGAGCAGCTCGACGGTGCGCAGGTGCAGGGCACGGTCTCCCACCAGCACATCTACGGGCTGCTGTTCCGGGTGCTGTGGCCGCTGGTGGCCGGGCGCGCGATCCAGCCGCGCCGGTTCTTCCACGAAGACCTGCTCAGCGCGCTGGGCGGCCAGCCGTCAGTGCTGGTGGCCACCCCGGCCCATCTCAAACGTCTGCCCGAGCAGCTGGACTGGTCCTCGCTGGACGGCCAGCTGCGCGCGGTGTTCTCCTCTGGCGGTCCGTTGCCGACCGACGCGGCGCTGCAGGTGCGCGCCGTGATGGGCGTGGCCCCGACCGAAGTCTTCGGCAGCAGCGAGACCGGTGGCGTGGCGTGGCGGCGCTGGAGTGCAGCGCGGCCGCAGTGGCATCCGTTGCCCGGCGTCGCCTGGCGGATCGACGAGGGCTGCCTGGCGGTCCGCTCGCCGCACCTGGCGAGCGAGGACTGGTGGCTGACCCAGGACCGTGCCGTCGCCGACGACGGCCACAGCTTCCGCCTGCTCGGCAGGGCCGACCGCATCGTCAAGATCGAAGAGCGCCGCGTCTCGCTGGATGCCCTGGAGCAGCAGCTGCGCGCGCACCCGGCCGTACAGGAGGTGCGCGTACTGGTGTTGCCGGGCGCGCGCGAACAGCTGGCCGCCGTGGTGGTGCCGCAGGCGACGGGCGCCGCACAGTGGGATGACGCCGAGCGCCGCCGCCAGGCGCAGCAGCTCAGCGCGCACCTGGCCCGCAGCCATGACGCCGTGACCCGGCCGCGCCGCTGGCGCTTCATCGACGAACTGCCCGTCAACGCACAGGGCAAGGTCACTGCCGCGGCACTGGCGGCGCTGTTCCGCCCGTTGATGCCGACGGCCGAGTGGCAACAGCGCGATGACACCACCGCGTCGCTGCAGTTTGTTCTGGACGCTGACCTGGTGGCGTTCGACGGGCATTTCCCGCAGGCGAAGATCCTGCCCGGTGTGGTTCAGCTGGACTGGGCGATCCACTACGGCCGCAGCGCCTTCACGATGCCGCCGCGGTTCGTACGGATGGATGCGGTGAAGTTCCAGCATGTGGCGCGGCCCGGCGACTGCCTGCAGCTGAGCCTGGGCTGGGATGCGGCCAAATCGGCAATGAGCTTCCGCTATGTCTCCGACCATGGCGTGCATGCCAGCGGCCGGGTGGTGTTCGGCGATGCGTGATGACACGGGCAGTGGCATGAGCAGGCCGGCCTTCACCCCGTTGGTGGTGATCCCGGTCTACGACCACGCGCATGCGATCGGCGCGGTGGTGCAGGGCGTGCTCGCCAGTGGCCTGCCGTGCCTGCTGGTGGACGATGGTTCGCATCTGGACTGCGCGCAGGTGCTCGATGCCCTGGCGCGCGCGCGCGCACCGCAGGTGACGCTGCTGCGGCTGGCGGTCAACCAGGGCAAGGGCGGCGCGATGCTGGCCGGGTTCGCCGAGGCCGCGCGTCTGGACTACAGCCATGTGCTGCAGATCGATGCCGATGGCCAGCACGACACCGGCGATATCCCGCGCTTTGTCGCGCTGTCGCAGGCGCAGCCGGACGCGGTGATCTGCGGCACGCCCGCCTACGATGCCAGTGTGCCCAAGGCGCGCCTGTACGGCCGCTATGCCACGCATATCTGGGTCTGGATCAACACGCTGTCGCTGCAGATCCGCGACTCGATGTGCGGCTTCCGCCTGTATCCGCTGGCACCGGTGACGCGCCTGGTCGGCGAGGAAACCATCGGCCGGCGCATGGATTTCGACAGTGAAATCCTGGTGCGGTTGTTCTGGCGCGGCGTCAACGTGATCAATGTGCCGACCGCCGTCACCTATCCCAGTGATGGCGTCTCGCACTTCGATGTGTGGCGCGACAACGTGCGCATCAGCCGCATGCACGCGCGCCTGTTCTTCGGGATGCTGTGGCGCGCACCGCGGCTGCTGTGGCAGCGCATCGCAGGTCCTCGCGCATGACCACGCCTGCACCTGAGAGCGCGCCGCACTGGGCCGACATCGGCGAGTCGACCTCGGCCGCCGGCGTGCTGTTCCTGTGCTGGGTGCACCGCTGGTTCGGGCGCTGGCCGTTCCGCCTGTGCGTCTACCCGGTGGTGCTGTGCCATTGGCTGACCAACCGGGTCGCGCGCCAATCCTCGCTGCAGTATCTGCAGCGTCTGCAGGCGCACACCGGCGTGTTTTCCGCACCGCCGGGCCGCTGGCAGAGCCTGAAGCACTTCGCGCTGTTTGCCGACACCATGCTCGACAAGCTGCTGGGCCTGGGCGGCCGCTATCCGCCCGAGCGCATCTATCTGCAGCGCGACCTGGTGCTGGACAAGATCGCGCGCCGTGAAGGCGGCCTGATCCTCACCGCGCACATCGGGTGCCTGGAGTTGTGCCAGGTGCTGGCCGAGCAGGTACCCGGCTTCCACATCACCGTGCTGGTGCACACCGCGCACGCGCAGCGTTTCAACCGGCTGATGCAGCGGCTCGATCCGCTGGCCTCGGTGGAGCTGCTGCAGGTGACGGATATGGGGCCGGCCACCGCGGTCGAGCTGCAGCGCCGGGTCGAGGCGGGTGGCTTCGTGGCCATCGTCGGCGATCGCGTGCCGCTGCGCGGCGGTCGCACGGTACCGGCCTCGTTCCTCGGCCACACCGCGCAGTTCCCGATCGGCGCCTATGTGCTGGCTGCGGCGCTGGCGTGCCCGGTCTACACCATGGCCTGCCTGCACCACGGCGCGGGCTACCGCGTGCGCTTTGAGCATTTCACCGACCGCATCGTACTGCCGCGCGGTTCGCGTGACGCCGCGCTGACTGCGCAGGCTGAAGATTTCGCCCGGTGGCTGGAAGTTCAGGTCACCCAGGCACCCTTGGACTGGTTCAATTTCTTCCCCTTCTGGGATCAGGCATCTCATGGCAAGTAAGGCCGATCAGGCACCCTCCGTCCGCTTCGGCGATGCGCCGCTGACCATCGAAGACGTGGTCGCGCTCTCGCAGCGGCAGGCACAGGCCGTCGTCACCGACGATGCGGCATTCACCGCGCACATCCAGCGCGGCGCGGATTTCCTTGATCGCCTGCTGCGCGAAGATGGCGTCATCTACGGGGTGACCACCGGCTACGGTGATTCGTGCACGGTGAACATCCCGCCGGCGCTGGTGGCCGAGCTGCCGCATCACCTGTTCACCTACCACGGCTGTGGCCTGGGCCGTTTCCTGGATCCGCAGGAGACCCGCGCGGTGATCGCTGCACGCCTGGCCTCGCTGGTGCGTGGCATGTCCGGCGTCAGTCATCCGCTGCTGCAGGGCCTGGCCACGCTGCTGCGTCACGACGTGCTGCCGCTGATTCCGGCCGAGGGTTCGGTCGGTGCCAGTGGCGATCTGACCCCGCTGTCCTACGTGGCCGCGGTGCTGTGTGGCGAGCGCGAGGTGATGTACCAGGGGGCGCGCCGCCCGGCCGCCGAAGTGCTGGCCGAGATCGGCATGACCCCGCTGCGGCTGCGGCCCAAGGAAGGCCTGGCGATCATGAACGGCACCGCCGTGATGACGGCGCTGGCCTGCCTGGCCTATGACCGCGCCGATTACCTGACCAAGCTGGCCACGCGCCTGACCGCGTTCAACGTGCTGGCCAGCGACGGCAATGCGCACCATTTCGATGAGATGCTGTTTGCCGCCAAGCCGCACCCGGGGCAGATGCAGATCGCCGCGCGCCTGCGCCAGGACCTGCACAGCGACCGCCCGCCGCGCAATGAACAGCGCCTGCAGGACCGCTACTCGCTGCGCTGCGCGCCGCACGTGATCGGCGTGGTGCAGGACGCGTTGCCGTTCTTCCGCCAGCTGATCGAAACCGAACTCAACAGCGCCAACGACAACCCGCTGATCGACGTCGAGGGCGAGCGCATCCTGCATGGCGGGCACTTCTATGGCGGCCACATCGCTTTTGCGATGGATGCGCTGAAGAACACCATCGCCAACCTGGCCGATCTGCTCGACCGGCAGATGGCGCTGGTGGTGGACGCGCGCTTCAACCACGGTCTGCCGGCCAATCTGTCGGCGGCCACCGGTGAGCGTGCAGCGATCAACCATGGCCTGAAGGCGCTGCAGATCAGCGTGTCGGCCTGGACCGCCGAAGCCCTCAAGCAGACCATGCCGGCCTCGGTGTTCTCGCGCTCCACCGAATGCCACAACCAGGACAAGGTCAGCATGGGCACCATCGCCGCGCGCGATTGCCTGCGCGTGATCGAACTGACCGAACAGGTCGTCGCCGCGCTGCTGATCACTGCCCGCCAGGGTGTCGCCCTGCGCGAGCGCGTCGGCATGAAGGCGACGTTGCACGGCGATCTGGCTGCGATGTACCAGGACCTGTCCGAGCGCATCGCCCTGATCGAGGAAGACCGCGCGCTGGATGGCGAGCTGCGCGCCCTGCTGGATGACATCCGCGCACAGCGCTGGGAGTTGTATGTCGACGCCTGATCTGAGCTGCGAGGTAACGCTGTCGCCGGCCTTCCATGACTGCGACGCCATGGAAGTGGTCTGGCACGGCAATTACTTCAAGTATTTCGAGATCGCGCGCTGCGCACTGCTGCAGCGCCACGATTATGACTATCCGCAGATGCGTGATTCCGGCTACCTGTGGCCGGTGGTCGATGCGCGGGTGAAGTACATCCGGCCGCTGCTGTACGGCCAGGCGCTGCGCGTGCGCGCCACGATCACCGAGTGGGAAAACCGCCTGAAGATCGCCTACGACATCCTGGATGCGGACAGCGGTACCACGCTGACCCGCGCCCACACCATCCAGGTCGCGGTCGACGCGGCCACCAATGAAATGCTCTACCTGTGCCCGCCGGTGCTGTGGGAGCGTCTGGGAGTGCAACCGCAATGAACCGTTTCCTGCGCACGCTGTGCGTGCTGGTGATGCTGGCCATGGTCGCCCCGGCGCTGGCCGCCACCGATGTGGAGGCCGTCAAACAACGCGTGGCCAAGGTCGACGTGCTGCGTGGCGAGTTCACCCAGGAGAAGCAGGTCGCCGGCTTCAAGAACCCGCTGCGCTCGCAGGGCCGCTTTGTGCTGGCCCAGGATCACGGCGTGATCTGGACCACGCTCAAGCCGTTCCCGTCCGAGGTGGTGGTCACCCGGGACCGCATCCTCAGCCGGCAAAGCGATGGCAGCAGCCGGGTCGAACTGGATGGCCGTCAGCAACCGGCGATGCGCTCGGTCAACGCGATCATGTTCGCGCTGATGAGTGGCGATGCGCAGGCGCTGTCGGCGCAGTTCACGGTCAAGGTCGAGGTGCTGCCCGGCAACGCCTGGAAAATGCAGCTGACCCCGCGCTCGGCGATGCTCGGCAAGGTGTTCGCGCAGCTCACCCTGAGCGGCGACCGTTACGTGCGCGAGGTCCAGATCAACGAGGCCAACCAGGATGTCACCCGCATCCAGTTTGCCGGCATGAGCGATACGCCGACCACGCTGAGCACCGACGAGGGTCGCAGGTTTGAATGACGTGCTGACCTCGAACGGCCGCCTGCAGCGCATCTGGCGCTGGCTGGCCATCGCCTGGCTGCTGGTGCTGGTGGGCCTGGGCGTGCAGCAGTGGCAGCTGTGGAAGAGCGAATCGCGGATCGATACCGACATTCTCGCGCTGCTGCCGCAGGACGCGCATGACCGCCTGTTGTCCGATGTGACGCGGCGCATCGCCGATGCCAATGCGCGCCAGATCGTGGTGCTGCTTGGCAGCACCGATGCGGCGCAGACCAAGGCAGCCGAGGCGGCCTTCCGCGCCACCCTGCGCGACAGCGCCGACGGCAAGGCCCTGCTCCAGGAGAGCGGCTCGATCGAGGGCTGGTTCGATCAGGCCCGCGCGTTCTACGCACCGTATCGCGACCGCCTGCTGACCAGCGCACAGCGCGAGCGGCTGCAGAACGAACCCACTCAGGGCCTGGCCGAGTCCGCGCTGGCGGCGCTGTACGGCCCGATGGGCGCACCGCGGCTGACCGAGTGGCGCCAGGATCCGCTGTCGCTGTGGCCGCAGTGGTGGCAGGAACGCGCGCTGGGCTCGGGCCTGCAGATGGGCGACGACGGCCTGCTGGAGGCCGATGGCAAACACTGGTCGATCGTGCAGTACGACACGGTCGGCTCGGCGTTCCAGCTCGATGGCGAGCGCCATATCGATCTGCTGCTGGACACCGCCGCCGAGGCGGCCGCCAGGCAGGCGCCGGGACTGGAGGTGCTGCGTGCCGGTGTGCCGCTGCATGCCGAGGCCGCTGCGGTGCAGGCCAACTGGGAAATCAACACGATTGGTTGGGGCTCGCTGGCCGCGGTGCTGCTGCTGGTGTGGCTGGCATTCCGCTCACTCCGCCCGATCCTGCTGGTCGCCGCTTCGCTGCTGATCGGCTGCGGTGTCGCGCTGGCGGTGACGGTGCTGGTGTTCGGCAAGGTGCACGTGCTCACGCTGGTGTTTGGTGCGTCACTGGTCGGTGTTGCCGAGGACTACGGCATCCACTGGTTCGCCTCGCGCCAGGCCGAGCCGGCCGACCGTCGCTGGAAGCTGCTGCGGCATCTGCTGCCGAGCCTGTGGCTGGCGTTGCTGACCAGCGCGCTGGCGTATCTCGCGCTGGGCCTGGCCCCGTTCCCGGGGCTGCGCCAGATGGCGCTGTTCTCGGTGGTGGGCCTGGCCGCCGCATTCCTGACCGTGATCTTCTGGTTCCCGTGGCTGGATGGCGGCGAAATCCGTCGCACCGGCTTCGCGCGCTGGCTCGGCGCCACGCTGGAGCGCTGGCCGCGCCTGCATGGTCGCAAGGCGGCGATGTTCCTGGGCGTGGTGACGCTGCTGTCGGCGATCGGCATCGCGCGCCTGCAGACCAATGACGACCTGCGCAGCCTGCAGTCGTCGCCACCGGAGCTGATCGCCCAGCAGATCCGCATCAGCCAGATGCTGGGCATGCCCAGCCCGGCGCAGTTCTATCTGGTGCAGGGTGACACCGCCGAGCAGGTGCTCGAGCGCGAAGAAGCGCTGATCGACCGCCTGCGCGTGCTGGAAGCAGACAAGCAGATCGGTGGCTACCGCGCGATCAGCGATTGGCTGCCTTCGCAGAAGCGCCAGCAGGCCGATGCCGCGCTGACGGCCAAGGTCGAGCCGCAGGTGCTGGCCCAGGTCGGTGAGGCCGTGGGTGAGCCGCTGCTGCGCCCCGCCTATGCCGCGCAGGATCTGCAGGCCGAAGCCTTCCTCGCATCGCCGGCGGCGATGCCGTTCCGCCACCTGTGGCTGGGCACGGTCGGGCAGGGCGTGGCGTCGGTGGTGATGGTCGATGACCTTTCCCGCGCCGATGCACTGGCCCTGCTGGAAGCACAGGCCAAGGGCATCGATGGCGTGCGCTGGGTCGACCGTACCGCCGATTTCTCGCAGCTGCTCAAGCACTACCGCAAGCTGATGAGCGGGCTGCTGCTGATCGGTATCGCGCTGGTGTTCGCGGTGCTGTACTGGCGCTACCGCGGGCAGGCCTGGCGCGTGCTCGCCCCGACCCTGGTTGCCGGTGCGCTGACGCTGGCCCTGCTGGGGCTGTTCGGGCAACCGCTGCAGCTGTTCAACGTGCTCGCGCTCATGCTGCTGCTTGGCATGGGCATCGACTACGGCATCTTCCTGATCGAGCACCGCGGCGATGCCAGTGCCTGGTTGGCCGTGTGCGTTGGCGCGGCCAGTACCTGGTTGTCATTCGGGCTGCTCGGGCTGTCGGCCACGCCGGCGTTGCGCGCGTTCGGCTTGACCCTGCTGTTCGGCATCGGCCTGGTCTGGCTGATTTCGCCGCTGTTCCGCCCCCCGCCGCACGACGCCCCGCACTGAGCGACCGCGTTTTCCTCACCTGATCTGATCAAGGATGTACCGATGAACCCGCACGTGGAACGTACTGAAATCCTGGTCATCGGCGCCGGTCCGGCCGGTTCCGTGGCCGCTGCGATGCTGCGCCAGCAGGGCCGCCAGGTGCTGATCCTGGAGCGCCAGCAGTTCCCGCGCTTCTCGATCGGCGAGAGCCTGCTGCCGCAGAGCATGGAGTACATCGAGGCCGCCGGGCTGCTGCAGGACGTGGTGCAGGCCGGGTTCCAGTACAAGAACGGTGCCGCGTTCGTGCGCGGCGAAGCGACCACCGAGTTCGATTTCCGCGACAAGTTCTCGCCGGGCTGGGGCACCACCTACCAGGTGCAGCGCGCCGACTTCGATGATGTGCTGGCGCGCGGTGCCGAGCGCATGGGCGCCACGCTGCGCTTCGGCGATGAAGTGCTCTCGGTGCAGCCCGGCCGCCCGGCACAGGTGCAGGTGCGCCGCCCGGATGGCAGCGAGTACACCATCGAGGCCGGTTTCATCCTCGACGCCAGCGGTTTCGCCCGGCTGCTGCCGCGTCTGCTGAAGCTGGAGTCGCCGTCGAACTTCCCGGTGCGCGGCGCGATCTTCTGCCACGTGCGCGACCACATTCCGGCCGGCGCGGGGTTTGACCGCAACAAGATCCTGATCACCACCCATCCCGAGCACGTGGACGTGTGGTACTGGACGATTCCGTTCTCCAATGGCTGCTGCTCGCTGGGCGTGGTCGCCGAGCCGAGCTTCTTCGAGCGCTACGCCGGTACCGATCTGGAGAAGCTGCAGGCCATCGTCGGCGAAGACCCGAACCTGACCCGCCTGCTCAGGAACGCCGAATGGGCGGTGCTGCCGGTGCGCACCATCACCGGGTATTCGGCCAACGTCTCCTCATTGTGGGGCGAGGGCTATGCGCTGCTGGGCAATGCCGGCGAGTTCCTGGACCCGGTCTTTTCGTCGGGCGTGACGATTGCCTTCAAGTCGGCGCAGCTGGCCAGCGAGTGCCTGGCGCGCGAGCATGCCGGTGAGACAGTGGATTGGGAGCAGGCGTTCTCGGTGCCGCTGCGTGCGGGGGTGAAGACCTTCCGTCGTTTTGTCGAAGCCTGGTACGCCGGTGGCTTCCAGAAGATCATCTACCATCCCGATCCGCAGCCGGAGGTGCGCCGCATGATCTCCTCGATCCTGGCCGGCTACGCCTGGGATACGCAGAACCCGTACGTCGCCGATGCCACGGGGCGGCGCCTGCGCGTGCTGGAGGAACTGTGCAGCGCCTGATCCTGACCCTGTTGCTGAGCCTGCTGCTGGCCGCGTGTGCCAGTACCCGCATGCCCACACCGCTGGTGCAGCTGCCCACGCTGCAGCTGGCACCGTCGGCATTGCCGCAACCGGTGCAGCTGCAGCAGCGCCTGCAGTTCCGCTTCGGCAGCCACCAGCGCGAGCTGGATGCGCTGCTGGAAGTGGACGCCGAGCAGGTGCGGCTGGCTGTACAGGCGATGGGCCAGACCGGCGTGCGCATGGTCTGGGACGGGCAGCACCTGGAGCAGACCCGTGCGCCATGGCTGCCACCGCAGGTGCGCGGCGAACGCGTGCTGGACGACCTGCAGTTCGCGTTGTGGCCGGCGGCGGCGATCCGCGCCGCGCTGCCCGCCGGCTGGACCCTGCAGGAGACCGATGGCGTGCGCAGCCTGGCACAGGACGGCACGCCTTGGCTGGTGCGCGACACGCTGCCCGATGGCCGTGTGCGCCTGCGCAACCTGGCCGAGGGCTATGAACTGGTGATCGAATCGATGGACATGGGGCAGGGCCAAGAGTGAGCAGCAGCGCGGTCTATCTGAACGAGCTGGGCGTGATCTGCGCGCTGGGTGCCGACCGCGCCCAGGTGCGCGACGGCCTGTTCGCGGCGCAGCCCGGCGGCCTGCGCGACAACGCTGCGATCCTCCCCGGGCGCACGCTGGCGCTGGGCGAAGTGCATGCACCGCTGTCGGACCTGTCCGCCTTGCCGGTGGCCCTGCGTGGCCGCAACAACGGCCTGCTGGACGCGGCGCTGGAGCAGATCCGCGAGGGCGTGGCTGCTGCCGTGGCGCGCTTTGGTGCCGCGCGTGTGGCGGTGATCATCGGCACCAGCACTTCGGGCATCGGCGAATCGGAGAACGCACTGCGTACGCATCACCGCGATGGTGTGTGGCCGGTCGATTTCCATTACGCCCAGCAGGAAATGGGCACCGCCGCGCGCTTCGTGCGCGAGCGGATCGGCAGCACGGGCCCGGCGTGGACGATCTCCACCGCCTGTTCGTCCAGTGCCAAGGCGCTGATGTCGGCCGCGCGCCTGCTGCAGGCCGGCGCGGTCGATGCCGTGGTGGCCGGTGGCGCCGATTCGATGTGCCGGTTCACCGTGGCGGGTTTCAGCGCATTGGAGTCGGTCTCGGCGGCGCGTTGCAATCCGTTCTCCGTCAACCGCAACGGCATCAACATCGGCGAGGGCGCGGCGCTGTTCCTGATGACCCGTGAGCCGGGCCCGGTGCGGCTCTCCGGCTGGGGGGAATCCTCCGATGCGCACCACATGTCCGCGCCGGATCCGCAGGCACGCGGGGCGATCGATGCGATGCAGCAGGCGCTGGACCGGGCCGGCCTGACGGCCGCGCAGATCGACTACGTGAACCTGCACGGCACCGCCACCGGCCACAACGATGCGATGGAAAGCCAGGCGGTCGCCGCCGTGCTCGGCACGCAGGTGCCGGCCAGCTCGACCAAGCCGCTGACCGGGCACACGCTGGGTGCGTCCGGCGCGATCGAAGCGGCGCTGTGCTGGATGACACTGGCCGACAACCCCGACCAGCAGTTGCCCACCCACTGGTGGGACGGGCAGGCCGATGACGCCTTGCCGGCACTGGCGCTGGTGGCACCGGGGACGCGCGCCGTGCAGCCGCTGCGGCACGTGCTCAGCCACTCGTTCGCCTTCGGCGGCAGCAATGCCGTGCTGGCACTGGCCAAGGGATGAGCATGCCGCTGCCCCCCGACATCGACGCCGTGCTTCCGCACCGCGACAGCATGCGCCTGATCCACCGCGTGGTGGCCTGGCAGGACGAGTCCATCGCGGTCGAGGTGGACGTCCCGACGCAGGGTCTGTTCTGCACCCCCGACGGCGTGCCCGCCTGGGTCGGGGTCGAATACATGGCCCAGGCGATCGCCGCCTGGGCCGGGTGCCGCGCCTGGCAGACCGGTGCGGAACCCTCGATCGGCTTCCTGCTCGGCAGCCGTCGTTACACCGCCCACCAGCCATACTTTGCCGCCGGCAGCTGCCTGCGGGTGGAGGCGAACTGCGAGCTGTTGGGCGAGAATGGCCTGGGCATGTTCGCCTGCCGGATCCTGGCGGGCGATATCGAAGTGGCAGTTGCCAACGTTTCCGTGTTCCAACCCACGGATGCAGCGGCTTATCTGGAGAGTGGAGAGGCATGACAGGGAATTTGACCGTGCTGGTGACCGGCGCCAGCCGTGGCATCGGCCGTGCCGTGGCGCTGCGTTGCGCGCGCGACGGCTTCGACGTGGTGGTGCATTGCCGCAGCCGCATCGAGGACGCGCAGGCCGTGGTGACCGAGATCCAGGCGCTGGGCCGGCAGGCCCGGGTGCTGATGTTCGACGTGAGCGACCGCGATGCCGCGCGCACTGCGCTGGAAGCGGACATCGCCGAGCACGGCACGTATTACGGTGTGGTCTGCAACGCCGGCATCGCCCGCGACGGTGCCTTCCCGGCGATGCCCGCGGAGGACTGGGATGCGGTCATCCACACCAACCTGGACAGCTTCTACAACGTGCTGCACCCGCTGGTGATGCCGCTGGTGCGCCGGCGCAAACCGGGCCGCATCGTGACCTTGTCCTCGGTGTCCGGCCTGGTCGGCAACCGTGGCCAGACCAACTACAGCGCGGCCAAGGCCGGCATCATCGGCGCCACCAAGGCGCTGGCGCTGGAGCTGGCCAGCCGCGCGATCACCGTCAACTGCGTGGCCCCCGGGCTGATCGAGACCGAGATGGTCAATGAAGAAGTGGTCGAGCACGCGCTCAAGCTGATTCCCGCCAACCGCCTGGGCCAGCCGGAGGAGGTCGCTGCGGCCGTGTCCTTCCTGCTGTCTGAATCGGCCGGCTACATCACCCGCCAGGTGATTTCGGTCAACGGAGGCATGGTCTGATGGCCCGCCCCGACCGTCGTGTCGTGGTCACCGGCGCCGCTGCCATCAGCCCGCTCGGGCAGGATTGGGCGAGCATCCGGGCGCGCCTGCAGGCGCGGACCAATGCGGTGCGCTACATCCCCGAGTGGGAGGTCTTCGATGGCCTCAACACGCGCCTGGCTGCACCGGCTGAAGAGTTCGAACTGCCCGCCAACTACAACCGCAAGACCACCCGCAGCATGGGCAAGGTGGCGGTGATGTCGGTGCGTGCCACCGAGCTGGCGCTGGAGGCGGCCGGTCTGCTCGGCCATCCGGTGCTGCGCAGTGGCATGGCCGGCGTGGCCTATGGCTCGTCCTCGGGCAGCCACGAGGCCACCGCCGAGTTCGGCCGCATGCTCCATGAGCACACCACCGACGGTATCAGCGCCACCACCTACCTGAAGATGATGAGCCACACCTCGCCGGTGAACATCGGCGTGTTCTTCGGCTTGTCCGGCCGCGTCTACACCACCTCCAGCGCCTGCACATCGGGCAGCCAGGGCGTGGGTTCGGGCTATGAAGCGATCCGCAGCGGCAAGCAGACGGTGATGGTCACCGGCGGTGCCGAGCAGCTCGACGCCACCGCCGCGGCGGTGTTCGACACCCTGTTCGCCACCAGCGTGCGCAACGATGCGCCGCAGACCACGCCCAGCCCGTTCGATGCGCACCGCGATGGCCTGGTGCTGGGCGAGGGCGCCTGCACGCTGATCCTGGAAGAGCTGGAGCATGCACAGGCACGCGGTGCCACGATCCTGGCCGAAGTGGTCGGCTACGGCACCAACAGCGACGGCCAGCACGTCACCCAGCCCAGCGCCGGCACCATGGCCCAGGCGATGCGGCTGGCGCTGGAAGATGCTGACCTGGCTGCCGATCGGATCGGCTACGTCAACGCGCACGGCACCGCCACCGAGCACGGCGACATCGCTGAAACCCAGGCCACCCACCAGGTGTTCGGCCCGGGCATGCCGATCAGCTCGCTCAAGAGCTACGTCGGGCACATGCTCGGGGCCTGCGGCGCCTTCGAGGCCTGGCTGAGCATCGAGATGATGCGCGACGGCTGGTTCGCCCCGACCCTGAACCTGCACGAGGTCGATCCGCGCTGTGGCGCGCTGGATTACATCGACGGCGAAGGGCGCGCATTGCAGACCGACTACGTCATGAGCAACAACTTCGCCTTCGGTGGCATCAACACCTCGTTGATCTTCCGCCGCTGGCAGGACTGACCGCTGTTTCCGGCCCGCCGTGCGGGCCGGCCGTTTCCGTAGACCCCTCGCGTCCCCCCAACAAGGAGAAAGTTGAATGCGTCGTTTTGCCCTGATTGCCGCCACCGCCCTGCTGGCTGTCGCCAGCACCGCCCAGGCCCGCGATACCCGCGTGGAGCAGTCGCTGCATGAGCTGGTCAATTCCGCCGAAGCCCGCAATGTGGGCATCGACGGCAGCGTGAAGTTCTATCTGGCCGGTGAGAAAGTCAGCGTGCTGCAGCGCCTGGGCGAGGATGTCACCAACAAGAAGACCAACGCGGCCAACAAGAGCGACGCCGAAGCCTGCCGCTGGGTGGCCCTGTCGGCGCTGCGCGCGCTGCAGGATGGCGCCAAGTCGCGCGGCGCCAACGCCGTGGTCGACATCGTCAGCTACTACAAGAAGAACGAGTTCAAGAGCACCACCAACTACGAATGCTATGCGGGCACGATCCTGGCCGGCGTGGCGCTGAAGGGCACCTACGCCAAGGTGAAGTAAGCACGCGCGACCACCGCCCCTCGGGCGGTGTCGGTGCAAAGCGACGTATTCATCACGGCGGCATGGGCAGACTGCAGCGGCGCCCAGCTGAACGACATCGCGACATTGATGAACCTGATGCTGTCGCGCGACGGAAAACCGACAGGGGACAGTGCACGCAGCTTTCACCTGTGCCAGCTTTCCTCCACAATCAATGTCATTCACTACCCTGGGCAAAGCCCTGCGGCATGCAAGCCTACGTCTATAAAAGCCAACGCAAGCAGGACAGCTTCGTCTATCTCGCCGTTCGTGATGACTTCTCGGTCATCCCTGACGCGGTGAAGGCCTCGCTGGCGCCGTTCCAGTTCGTTCTCGAAGTGGCCCTGACTCCCGACCGTCGCCTCGCCCAGGCCGATGCCGCACAAGTGCGCCAGAACCTGACCGAGCGCGGCTTCCATCTGCAGTTGCCGCCGCCACCGCTGACGCCGGTCCGGATGCCGCGACGCAATGACTGACCCCCAACGCCCTCGCGCCGTTGCCTCCGCTGCCGCGCTCGGTGTGCTGCTGGCCCTGGCTGCGGCCGTCGGTGGCGTGCCCGGTGCCGTATGCGCCGCGCTGGCCCAGCCGGCGTTCGCGCTGGCGGTGTCGTGGTGGCGCCGGACCCGCCCCGTGCTGCCGCTGCCGCAGGTGGCCCGGCAGGATGCGCCGGCCCTGCTGGCGTTGTGGTCCCTCGGCCCGTTGCTGTTGACCCTGCTGGTGGCCTGGCCGCTGGTGGCGCTGCATGACAGCGGCAGCCTGGCGGCCGTGCTGGGCCTGAGCGTGGCGGTCAGCGCCGCGCTGCTCGGGGTCTGGCGGACCTGGCCGTTGTGGAATGACGTGGAACGCAGCGAAGGCAGCCTGGCCCGCCATTGGCAGACCCTGGCCGGGCGTGACCTGACCGCCTGGCGGGGCCTGGCCGTTGCCGCGCTGGTGGTACTCGTGTGTGCGCTGGTGGTGTTGCCGGCATGGCCTGGGCTGGTCTCGGAGGCGCTGCGCTGGCCGATCGCCGGTGCCGTCGTCGTGCTGTCGCCGTTGGCGCATCTGCTGCTGCAGGCGATCGCGCCGGCCGACGCGTTGTCCGCGACGCTGCCGGCGCAGACCCGTGATGCGCGCGAGGATCCGTTCGCCGAGCCGTATGCCGAGCCCACGCCGCTGGAATCGATCGGCCTGCACGAACAGCAGCCGGCGCTGTACGACGCCGCGCGCAGCGGCCGGGTCGACCGCGCCCTGCAGCTGCTGCAGGCCGGTGCCGATCCGCACGGGCTGCCCGATCCGGCCTGGCGCGACCAGCGCAGCCTGGCCGTGCTCGCGGCCGTGCTGCCCGACCTGCGCCTGCTGCGTGAACTGATCGCCCGCGGCGTCGGCGTCAACGCGCCGCATCGCGGTATGACCCCGCTGCTGGCCGCCACCCGCGACAGCTGGCACGGCCGCCCCGAGGCGGTGATGACCCTGCTCGCCAACGGCGCCGACCCGCGTGCGGTGGACAGCGAAGGCAATACCCCCCTGCATCACGCCGCGCGCAGTTCCGATCCCGGCGTCGCCGCGTTGCTGCGCGATGCCGCTGCCGAAGTGGATGCGCTGAACGACGATGGCTGGTCACCGTTGGCCGTGGCCTGCCAGGTCGGCAACTGGCGCCTGGCCAAGTTCCTGCTGGAACGTGGGGCCAGGACCGAGCCGGCCGAGGGCACGCCCGTGCTGCTGGCTGCCGCCGGCACCGAAGAAGATGATCCGGCCGGTGTGCAGCTGCTGCTCAAGCACAAGGCCCGCGCCGATGCGCGCGACCGCCAGCGCCGCAGTGCCCTGCACGAAGCCGCGCTGGCCGGCCATGTCGACATCATCGACGTGCTGCTCGCTGCGGGCGCCAATCTGGAAGCCCGTGACGCACTGGCGCGTACCCCGTGGCTGGAAGCCGCACGGGGTGGCCGTGCCGGCGTGGTCGAACACCTGCTGCCGCACCACCCCGATCTCAATGCCGTCGATGGCGAAGGCCGCAACGCGGTGCTGCTGGCCTGCATGGCCGAGAACGTCTCGCCGCTGTTGATCCGCCGCCTGCGTGACCTGGGTATCGCCGTCGATGTGGCCGATCCGCAGGGCCGTCGTGCGGTGGACATCGCTGCTGGCGCCGGGCGCTGGGCGATCGTTTCGCTGCTGGACCCCGCCTATCCGCTGCCGTCCGCGGTCAGCGACGGGCTGGTGATGTCCGGCGACAGCGATGCGGCCTCGCCCTCGCTGCCGGATCGTCCACCGCTGGAACTGCTGCGCGAAGCGCTGAGCTTCGGCAACGTGGAGGGCATGGCCGCGCTGGCCCGCCTGTGTGCGCCGGAGGAACTGGGTGCGCTGCTGCACGACGCCGAACTGGCGCTGGATCCGCAGGCGCTGGACTGGCTGCTCGCCCACGGCGCGGCGCCGGAGGTACTGGATGCCTGCGGTGACACCCCGATGTTCGCGCTGCTGGCGCGGGGCATCGACGCGGTGCCTGCGCTGCAGATACTGCTGCGCCGTGGCCTGTCCCCGGCCGGTCGCGGTGGTCTGGCGCGTCTGCTGAGCGCCTGCGCCCAGCACGACCACGCCTCACGCGGGCTGGAACAGCTTGCGCTTGAACTGCTGGAACGCGGCGCGGATCCATTCGCGCCGTCGCCGGCCGGTGATCCGCCGCTATCGCTGGCCGTGCGGCTGGGCTGGCTGCGCCTGCAGCAGGCCCTGCTTACCCAGGGCGTGGACCGCGAAGCACGCGACAGCCATGGCATGACCGCTCTGCATCTGGCCACCGCGCTCGCGCGCGAAGGCTCGATCAAGCTGCTGGTGCAGCAGGGCGCCTCACCGGAAGCCCGCGCCGCCGATGGCCAGACCCCGCTGGGCGTGGCCCTGTCGATCGGCCGCCGCGATCTGGCCGACTGGCTGGACTGGCGGGTGTGGCCGTTGCCCCGCCGCGCGCTGCGCGACGGCGACCTGCCGGCGGCCGCGATGACCGGTGACGCCGATGCCGTGCGTCGCCTGATCGATCTCGGCTTCGGCGTTGATGTGGTCGACGCCCAGGGCTGCACCGCGTTGCTGCGGGCCGCCGGTGGCGGGCACCTTGCCGTGGTCGACCTGCTGCTTACCCGTGGCGCCAATCCGCAGCACGCCGCGGCCAGTGGTGCGACGCCGCTGTCGGCGGCGGTCAGCATGCGCCAGATCGATATCGTCTCGGCCCTGCTCGATGCCGGTGCCGAACTGGAGTACCGCCTGCCGGGCGGCGTCACGGTGCTGATGCTGGCCTCGGCGCTGGGCCTGCCGGACATCGTTTCGCGCCTGCTCACCGCCGGTGCCAACGTACACGCGGGCGATGCCCAGCAGCTCGGCCCGCTGCACTGCGCTGCGCTGTACGGCTTCAGTGCGCGCGACCGCTCGCGCCTGCTCGCCCTGCTCGACACGCTGCTGCTGGCCGGGGCCGAACCGGACCAGGCCGCCGCCGGCTCGGTCACGCCGCTGCTGCTGCTGCTCGGTGCCCGCGCCGAACCGGGCACCGCCTGCGATGAGCAGATCGTGCTCGCCGCGGTGGAGCGCCTGCTCGACGAAGACGTGTCGCTGGAGGTGCGCGATCCGCGCGGTTTCGGCCCGCTGCATCTGGCAGCCCTGCACGGGCTGCCGCTGCTGGTGCAGCGCCTGCTGCGTGCCGGTGCCGACCCGGATGTGCGCGACGCGCTCAACCGCAGCCCGCGCGAGATCGCGGTGATGCGCGGTTTCATCGACGTTGCCGGCGAGTTCGAACCGCTGGTGCCGGGCGTGTCTTCGATGGCCCGGTTCCTGCGCGATAACGGCTGAGCAGTTCAGACAAATTCCGCTGCCGTCTCTGGTCTCCTCATGCGGCCGGGCTGAGTTGTTCGGGCCTTCTTTCATCCGCGTCGCGAGAATGACGAGGGTGGTTACCTTTTTTGGCGCGGCAAAGGGTGAGTCGAGCGCTGGGCCGCGCTGCCCTTGCCGGCGAATGTCCCCCGGCGCCGGCCTGCGGCCGCCGCCGCGAGGCGGCGGCCGGGGGACATTTGCCGAGGGGCCTGCCGGCCGCTACGGGGCGTCACGCTCGCGATCCACACCCTTCCCATCACTCTCCGCATCCGCCTCGAACAGATGCATCAGGTCCGCACGCGCATCGCGCGAGGTCTGGATCACCGCCGCTTCGTCGTCGTAGACCAGGTACTGATCGCGCAGCAGCTTCTCGTCGTGCTCGCGGAAGCGTTGCACATGGCTGCGCGCACTCTCCACCGACATGCCCAGCGCGATCAGCATCCGTTCGCTCAGTTCCAGGCTGGTCCCGAACACCTCGCGGAATGGTTCGGCCGACATGTCCATCAGCCGCCACGCGTGCTGGCGGTTACGCGCGCGCACCAGCACCACCGCATCCGGATACATGCGCCGGATCAAACGCGTGGCCCGCATGTTGGCGTCTGGATCATCCAGCGTGACCACATACACGCGGATATGTTCGCCGCCGGCGGCACGCAGCATTTCCGGCCGGGTCGGGTCGCCGTAATAGAGTTTATTGCCGAAGCGGCGCAGGTCCGAGACCGTATCCGGATTGGACTCCAGCGCCACGAACGGGATCTTCTGCGCGGTCAGCAGGCGCGCGACCACCTGGCCGAAGCGGCCCATGCCGGCGATCATCACCTGTGGCTGCACATCGGTGATATCGACCTTGTCTGCTGGCGGGGCACTGGCCTTGGGGCCCTCGTCACGACCAAGCAGGCGGATCAGGCCGATCATCAGCAGCGGCGTGATCGCCATCGACAAGCCCACAATCGCCACCAGCCGATCATGGTTCGCACTGCCAAGCAGATGCGCGCGCTGCGCCTCGTTGAACACCACGAACGCGAACTCGCCGCCGAGCCACAGCACGCTGCCCAGCAGCACCGCATGGCGCGTGCGCAGCTTGGCCAGCTTGCCGATGCCGAACAGCAGGCCGAACTTGACCAGCAGCAGGATCGCCACGCCAGCGGCGATCATCATCGGCTCGGCGACGATGCGGTCCAGGTCGATGCCCATGCCCACGGCGATGAAGAACAGCCCGAGCAGCAGGCCTTTGAACGGCTCGATCTGCGATTCCAGCTCGTGGCGGAACTCCGAATCGGACAACAGCACACCGGCCAGGAACGCGCCCAGGCTCGGGCTCAAGCCGGCTTCCTGCATGAACCATGCGGTGCCCAGCACCACCAGCAGCGCGGTGGCGGTGAACACTTCCGGGCTGCGGGTGCGCGCAATGATGTTGAACAGCCGACGCAGCACCGGCCGGCCGCACAGGATCACCACCGCCAGCGCGCCGATCGCGATGGCCACGTCGTTCCACTGCAGGGTGTCGTTGCGCGCACCGCCGAGCAGCGGAATCGCCGCCAGCAACGGGATCGCGATCAGGTCCTGGAACAGCAGGATGGCAAAGCCCAGCCGGCCGTAATCGCTGTTGATCGCTTTGTGCTCGGACAGCAGCTGCAGCCCGACCGCGGTGGAGGACAGCGCCAGCGCGATGCCGACGATAAGCGCGCTCTTCCACTGGAAGTGATCCAGCATCAGCAGGCTGCCCAGCACCAGGGCACTCAGCGCGACCTGCAGTGCGCCGGCACCGAACACCGAGCGGCGCATCACCTTCAGGCGGGCGGGCGACAGCTCCAGGCCGATCACGAACAGCAGCATCACCACGCCGATCTCGGCGGCGCTGAGGATGCGGTCGGCGTCCTGCACGAAGCCCAGGCCATCCGGACCGAGTACCACGCCGGCCGCCAGATAGCCGAGCACCGCGCCCAGGCCGAGTTTCTTGAACACCGGCACCGCGATCACCGCAGCCAGCAGCAGCACCAGGGCCAGCTCGAGCGCGCCGCTATGCATGGAGGAACCTGCTCATGAGGGGTGTGTGCCGTGCGGGTGGAAGACCTCCCCGGGCGGCCCGGGGCCTATGGCCGGGGCCACGCGCCATTATGCGGCCGCCATGGGCGCACAAGGCGACTGCCACCGGAACGGCGTCCCGGACAAGGGTTGACCTGCGTCACACCCGGGTCCAGACTGCCCGCCGCTGCTGGCGTCCGCCGTCGGCAGTAAACCCTTCCGGAGTCCCCAACCCATGTCCAGCGACAGTAGAAGTCGACCTTGCTCGACGCCAGCGATGGCCACCGCCTGACACGGGTCGGTTCGCCAGCGTTGGCGTCGCGCAATGCGATACCCACAGGCGAATACGATGAACCAGAAAGACCTGCTGCGCCCGGTGGCCGATGCCGCCTCGTTGAGCGCACCCCTTGATAATTTCAACACCGCCGATGCGGTGGAATTCCTCAACACGCTGAGCCTGTCGCGCGCCGCCGACACGCTGGCCGCGTTGCCGTTGCCGCGCGCGGTGAAGATGCTCGAGCAGCCCGAACTCAACCGCGGCGGCGATCTGGTAGCGGCCATGCCGGTGGCCCGCGCGGCCGCCCTGCTCGGGCTGATGGCCGATGACCGCGCCACCGATATCGTCCACGAACTGGACGAGGACGAGCGCGCGCGCCTGATCCCGCTGCTCAGCCCGGAGGCGCGCAAGGCGATCCAGCAGCTGCTGAGCTACCCGGCGCACACCGCGGGCGCGCTGATGACCACCGAGTTCGTCAGTGTGCCCTCGGACTGGACGGTCGGGCGCACCCTGCAGCACATCCGCGAGGTCGAGCGCACCCGCGAGACCGTGTACGCGATCTACGTGCTGGACCCGCACACCCGGGCGCTGGTGCAGGTGGTCACCATGCGCCGGCTGATCACCGGGCTGCCTGAGGAGCCCATCCTCGACGTCGCCCAGGTCAACCCGCCGGTGACGGTGGATGTGCAGCTGGATCAGGAAGAGGTGGCGCAGCTGATCCGCCGCCATGACCTGCTCGCGATCCCGGTGGTCGACGCGCAGCACCATGTGCTGGGCATTGTCACGGTGGATGACATCCTCGATGCCCTGATCGAGGAATCCACCGAGGACGTGCACAAGTTCGGCGGCATGGAGGCGCTGGAAAAGCCGTACATGCAGATCGGCTTCTTCGAGATGCTGCGCAAGCGGGCCGGCTGGCTGAGCGTGCTGTTCCTCGGCGAAATGCTGACCGCCAGCGCGATGCAGCACTACGAAGACGAACTGGCACGCGCGGTGGTGCTGACGCTGTTCATCCCGCTGATCATGAGCTCGGGCGGCAACTCCGGCTCGCAGGCGACCTCGCTGCTGATCCGCAGCCTGGCCCTGCGTGAGCTGCGCCTGCGCGACTGGTGGAAGGTGGCGCTGCGCGAGGTGCCGACCGGCATCACCCTGGGGGCGATCCTGGGCGTGCTGGCGATCATCCGCATCGTGTCCTGGCAGCTGCTGGGCCTGCACGACTACGGCGAGCACTGGCAGCTGCTGGCACTGACCATCGGCGCGGCACTGGTCGGCATCGTCACGTTCGGCTCGCTGTCCGGCTCGATGCTGCCCTTCATCCTCAAGCGCCTGGGCTTCGACCCGGCCAGCGCCTCGGCCCCGTTCGTGGCCACGCTGGTGGACGTCACCGGCCTGGTCATCTACTTCAGCATCGCCGCGATGATCCTGCGCGGCACCCTCCTTTAACAGGGACGGAGGTCGTTAATAACAGGGACGGGGGTGATTATTAATCACCTCCGTCCCTGTTACTGTCTGGTCGCATGAGCACCTACCACCTGCAAGCTGTCTTCCGCCCGCAGTCGGTCGCCGTGATCGGCGGCAGCCCGCGTGAACGCTCCGCCGGCCGCGCGGTGATGCGCAATCTGCGCGGCACCGGCTTCCCCGGCAAAGTGGCCTGGATCAATCCGCGTTACAGCGAGATCGACGGCATCCGCACGGTGAAGCGGCTCAAGGATCTGGACTGGGTGCCGGAGCTGGTGGTCATCACCGCCCCGGCCAGCATCGTGCCGCAGGTGGTGGCCACGGCCGCCGAGCGCGGTGTCAGCGCGGCGATCATCCTCACTGCCAACCTGGGCGAAGGCCCGGGCTCGCTGGCCGCGCAGGTGGAGGCGGCGGCACGCCCCAAGGGCCTGCGCATTCTCGGCCCGCACTGCCTGGGCGTGATCGCCCCGCATGCGCGCTTGAATGCCAGCATCGCCGCGCACTTCCCGCAAGCCGGCGATCTGGCCCTGATCTCCGAATCCAGCGCGATCGCCGCGGCCCTGGTGGAGTGGGGCGTGGCACGCTCGGTCGGGTTCTCCGCCGTGGTCTCGCTCGGCGACACCCTGGATGTCGACTTCGGCGATCTGCTGGACTACTTCGCCACCGATTACCGCACCCGCGCGATCCTGCTGTACGTCGAGCACATCCGCGATGCGCGCAAGTTCATGTCCGCCGCGCGTGCCGCGGCGCGTGCCAAGCCGGTGGTGGTGGTCAAATCCGGCCGCCACATCCGCATCAATCCCGATGCCGATACCCACGTGCAGGCGCTGGCCAGCACCGATGCGGTCTATGGCGCGGCATTCAACCGTGCGGGCCTGCTGCGCGTCAGCGCGCTGGATGAGCTGTTCACCGCGGCCGAAACACTTGGCCGGCTCGGCACCTTCCCCGGGCGTCGCCTGGCGATCCTGAGCAACGGCGGCGGGGTGGGGCGGCTGGCGGTGGATCAGCTGCTGGCCCTGCGCGGCAGCCTGGCCGAGCTGTCGCCGGCCACCGTCGCCCAGCTCGATGCGGTGCTGCCGCAGGGCTGGTCGCGCAGCAATCCGGTCGACATCGTGGTCGATGCCGACGGCGACCGTTACGCCGCGGCGATCGAAGCGCTGATGTCCGATACCGAGAACGACGCCGTGCTGGTGGTCAACGTGCCCACCGCGTTCACCTCCTCGGCCGATGCCGCGCAGGCGCTGACCCGCACGCTCGGCCTGCGCCCGCGCCACCATCGCGACAAGCCGGTGTTCGCGGTGTGGCTGGGCAACGACGATCGTGCCACCGCCACCCTCAATGCCGCGCGCGTGCCGACCTACCCGACCGAAGCCGAGGCGGTCCGCGGCTTCCAGCATCTGGTGCGCTACCGCGACGCGCAGGCCGCGTTGATGGAAACCCCGCCCAGCCTGCCCGAGGATTTCGTGGTCGATACCGCCGGCGCCCGCGCGCTGGTGGAGGCCGCACTTGCCGCCGGCCAGCAGTGGCTGGACCCGATCGCCACCCACCAGCTGCTCGGCGCCTACGGCATTCCGTCGGCGCCGGTGATGCAGGCCCGTGATGCCCACGAGGCGATGGACCTGGCCCAGCCATTGCTGGAGCAGGGCGCCACGGTGGCGATCAAGGTGTTCTCGGCCGACATCCCGCACAAGTCCGATGTCGACGGCGTGCGCTTGAACCTCAGTACCCTGCAATCGGTGCATGCGGCGGCCACCTCGATCATCGCGCGCGCGCACGAAAAGCGACCCGATGCGCGCATCGATGGCGTGCTGGTGCAGCCGACCATCGTGCGGCCCAAGGCGCGCGAGTTGATCGCGGGTATCGCCGACGACCCGACCTTCGGCCCGGTGATCGTGTTCGGCCGTGGCGGCACTGCGGTCGAAGTGATTGACGACAAAGCGATCGCCCTGCCACCGCTGGACCTGCGCCTGTCGCATGAACTGATCGGGCGCACGCGCGTGTCGCGCATCCTCAAGGCCTACCGCGATGTCCCGGCCGCCGACGAACGCGCGGTCGCGCTGATCCTGGTCAAGCTCGCCCAGTTGGCCGCCGACATTCCCGAGATCCGCACGCTCGACATCAATCCGCTGCTCGCCGACCGCGACGGGGTGATCGCACTCGATGCGCGCGTGGCGATCGAACCCTCGCGCAAGCTGCACAAGGGCCGCGGCCATCCGCGCTTCGCGGTGTTCCCGTATCCCAAGGAATGGGAGCGCACCATTACCCTGTCCGACGGCGCCCCCGCCTTCGTGCGACCGGTCCGCCCCGAGGACGACGCGCTGTTCCGCGCCTTCTTCGCGCGCGTCACCGATGATGACCTGCGCCTGCGCTTCTTCCAGTCGGTGAAGCATTTCAGCCACGAGTTCATCGCGCGCCTGACCCAGCTCGACTATGCCCGCTCCATCGCGCTGGTGGCGATCGATCCGCGCAGCGGCGACATGCTCGGTGCGGTGCGCCTGCATGCCGATGCAGACTACGACCGTGGCGAGTACGGCATCCTGATCCGCTCCGACCTCAAGGGCCACGGCATCGGCTGGCGGTTGATGGCGATCATGATCGAGTACGCGCAGTGGCTCGGCCTGAACATCATCGAAGGCCAGGTGCTGCGCGAGAACAGCACCATGCTGGCGATGTGCCAGAGCCTGGGCTTCAAGACCCGGCTCGACCCGGACGATTCGACGGTGATGGTGGTGACCCTGCCGGTGCAGGACGTGCAGGTGCCGCAGGCGCCCGATCCTGCAACGCACTGAGCCGATCGCGGTACGGCGCGTGCACGTGGGCGGGGCGACAATACGGGATGACCGACCGTATTCCCCTGCTGCTGCTCCCCGGCCTGCTCAACGACGCTGAACTCTGGCGCGCGCAGATCGCCGACCTGGCCGATATCGCCGCGTGCATCGTCGGCGACCAGACCCGCGGCGAGACGATGCAGGGCGTGGTCGACGACGTGTTGGCGCAGGCGCCGGCGCGCTTTGCCCTGGCGGGATTCTCGTTGGGCGGCTTCGTGGCGCAGGCGATCCTGCGCACCGCGCCAGAGCGGGTGCTGCGGCTGGCCCTGGTCGATACCTCGATCCATGCCGACTCGCCCGAGCGCGCCAAGCAACGCCAGACCCAGCGGGCCAGCGTACGCCTGCCCGGGAAATTCCACGGCTTCGGTGACACGTTGATGCGCAGCTACATCGATGCCTCGCGGCTGGATGATGACGTGCTGGTACAGCGCGTACGCGACATGACCGCGCGGCTGGGCGCGGAGGTGTTCCTGCGCCAGAGCGCACTGGACCGGGAGGATGGCCATGACGTGCTGGCCGGGTACCGCGATCCGCTGTTGATCGTGTGCGGTGCGAACGACCGCATCACCCCGCTGGCGATCAGCGAGGAGCTGCATGCGCTGGTGCCGGATTCAACCCTGGTGGTGCTGCCCGATTGTGGCCATCTGGCCCCGATGGAGAAGCCCGACGAAGTCAGCGCGGCAATGCGGGACTGGTTGCTCCGGTAGGTGCCGGCCGGCGGCCGGCACGCACCATCCCGCGCCCGACCAGCGGTCGGGCGCTGTCCATCAATCCCAGGCCGGCGCGATCCCCTCCGGATTGGCCAGGCGATGTCCGCGGTCCAGCGTGGCGATCTGCGCCATGTCCTCATCGCTCAAGCGCAGTTCCGCAGCCAGCAGATTGCCGGCGAGATTGTCGCGCTTGGTCGAGGACGGAATCACCGCAAAGCCCTGCTGCAACGCCCACGCCAGCGCGACCTGGGCCGGGGTGGCCTGATGACGCGCGGCGATGGCCTGGATCACCGGGTCCTTGAGCACTTCGCCGTAGGCCAGGCTCATGTACGCGGTGACGTGGATGCCCTGGTCCTTCAGGAACGCGATCAATGCGCGGTTCTGCAGATAGGGGTGGACTTCGATCTGGTTGGTGGCGATCGCATCGGCCCCGAGGATCTCGATGGCCTGGCGGGTCTGGGCGATGGTGAAGTTGGAGATGCCGATCTGCCGGGTCAGGCCCTGCGACTTGGCCTCGGCCAATGCACCGAGATACTCGGCCATCGGCACCGCATCCTTCGGCGACGGCCAGTGGATCAAGGTCAGCTCGACATGGTCGGTGCGCAGCTTGCGCAGGCTCTCGCGCAGACTCTCCAGCAGCGCGTCGTGGTGGAAGTTGGCGATCCAGATCTTGGTGGTGAGGAACAGAGCTTCGCGGGCCACGCCGGAGTCGGCGATGGCCTGGCCGACCTCGGCTTCGTTCTCGTAGATCTGCGCGGTATCGATGGCGCGGTAGCCGACGTCCAGTGCGTTGCGCACCGAATCGATCACGGTCTGGCCCTTCAGGCGGAAGGTGCCGAGGCCGAAGGCGGGAATGCTCATGGAAACTCCTTCATGGGGTGAGGTGCAGGCTACGCCGTGCACCGTAAAGCGACGTAGAGCCGACCGTGGGTCGGCTGCGGTTGCGTGAAACGAATCGTGGGTCGGCTGTTGTCGCGTGATGCCGACCGTCGGTCCGACGTCGGGATCGATCAATGCGCACTCACGGCGATGCCTTCGGCGCGGTCGGCAACCCCATCGCGGCGGTCCAGGCTGCCACTCAGCACGGTCAGTCCAAACGCACCCATCACCACCAGCGCACCCAGCCACGGGGTGTGCATCAGGCCGAAGTGTTCGACCACCAGCCCACCCAGCGAAGCACCGAGCGCGATGCCGACGTTGAACGCGGCGATGTTCAGGCCCGAGGCCACATCGGCGGCCTGCGGGGCGAACCGCTGTGCCTGCTTGACCACGTACACCTGCAGCCCGGGCACGTTGCCGAACGCCACCGCGCCCAGCGCCAGCACGGTCAGCAGCACCAGCCAGGTGTTGTAGGCGGTGAAGGTGAGCACGAACAGCACGGCAGCCAGCAACGCGAAGATCAGCTTCAGTGCCGGGATCGGGCCGCGGCGGTCGGCCAGGCGGCCGCCCCACAGGTTGCCGATCGCCACCGACACGCCATAGACCAGCAGCACGCCACTGACCGCATTGGCCGAGAAACCGGTCACATCCTGCAGGATCGAGGCCAGGTAGGTGAAGGACAGGAAGGTGCCGCCGTAACCGAGCGCGGTGATCGCATACACCAGCAGCAGGCGCGGCTGCGCGAGCACGGCGAGCTGCTGGCCGAACGTGGCCGGTGCGCTGCGCTGCAGGTTGCGCGGGACGAAGAGCAGGCTGCCGATCAGCGCGATCACACCGAGCCCGGCCACGGCCAGGAAGGTGGCGCGCCAGCCCAGGTGCTGGCCGATGAAGGTACCCAGCGGCACGCCGGTGACCAGCGCCACGGTGAGGCCGGTGAACATGATCGCGATCGCGCTGGCGGCCTTTTCCTTGGGCACCACCGAGGTGGCGATGATCGAGCCGATCGAGAAGAACACACCATGCGCCAGGCCGGTCAGGACGCGCGCCACGATCAGCGAGCCATAGCCCGGGGCCATCCAGGCGATCACGTTGCCCAGGGTGAACAGCAGCATCAGCGCGACCAGCAGGGTCTTGCGCGGCACGCGCCCGGTCAGCGCGGTAAGCACCGGTGCACCGACCGCCACGCCCAGCGCATACAGCGAAACCAGCAGGCCGGCCGAGGGCAGGGTGACGCCGAGGTCGGCGGCGATGGTCGGGATCAGCCCGACGATGACGAATTCAGTCGTGCCGATGGCGTACGCACCCAGCGTCAACGCCAACAAGGCCAAGGGGATACCACGGGACATGGACGGATACCGGTGGGAGTAAGGCTGCGCAGTCTGCGCGCCGCACTCTTGCGGAAAAAGCGGTCTTCAAGCCAATCACTGTTGCCCCATGGTCAATAATGGCGCGTCTCCGCCTGGCCGCCCCCATGAAAACCACCCTCGATGAGATGCAGGCCTTCATCGCCGTGATCGACAGCGGGTCGATCACCGCTGCCGCCGAGCACCTGGGCCAGACCCCCTCCGGGGTCAGCCGCGCCCTGGGTCGGCTGGAAGAAAAGCTCGGCACCACGCTGCTGACCCGCACCACGCGGCGTCTGCAACTGACCGAGGAGGGCGATGCCTTCCTGGCCCAGGCCCGCGCGATCGTGGCCTCGGTGGAGGCGGCCGAAGAGCAGATCGCCGCGCGGCGCCAACGCCCGGCCGGGCGCCTGCGCGTGGATGCGGCGATGCCGTTCGTGCTGCACGTGATCGCCCCGCTGGTGGGCAGCTACCGCACGCGCTATCCCGACGTGGCGCTGGAGCTCAACAGCAGCGAGCGCTACATCGATCTGCTGGAGCGGCGCACCGATGTGGCCATCCGGATCGGCCCCTTGGCCGATTCCACCCTGCATGCACGGCCGCTGGCGCACAGCCGCCTGCGCGTGATGGCCAGCCCAGCCTACCTGCAGCAGCACGGCACCCCGCGCGATGTCGCGGCACTGGGCACGCACACCCTGCTGGGTTTCAACGAGCCCGATTCACTCAATCACTGGCCGCTGCCCGGCGCGACCGACGCGCTGCTGCACGTGCGCCCGGCGGTGGCGGTCTCCAGCGGCGAAACGCTGCGCCGGCTCGCGCTGGAAGGGGTGGGCATCGTCTGCCTGTCCGACTTCATGACCCACCGCGACCGCGAAGCCGGCACCCTGGTGCAGCTGTTGCCGGACCTCACCGTGGAGGTCCGCCAGCCGATCCACGCCGTGTACTACCGCAACACGGCAGTCTCGGCGCGGATCAGCTCGTTCCTGGATCACCTGGCGCAGGCCATGGTGGGCACCCCCTACGCCCGGTAGTGGGGGGCGGGGGGCGGCCCCACCGCGGCAAGACCCCCCCCCCCCCCCACCCCGCACCCCCCCCCCCCCCCCCCCCCCCCCCCACACCCCACGCCCCTGCCCCCGTGCGGCACGCCCGGGAAGCCCACGCCCACGCACACCCCCAGCCAGTTGTAGAGCTTGCCCATCTGCGCCGAGTCACGG
>NZ_JBDJKY010000012.1:0-110870 GCF_039673075.1 Stenotrophomonas sp. TWI819
CATCTGTCCCTTAAAATGCAGACGCCCGATGCAGTGCATCGGGCGTCCTTGGCCGCCTGACGGCGGCCTCTACATCCGCCACAGGTGTCAACCTATGGCAGGACGGGTCATTTTGGTACCGCCCATAAAAAAACTCCTTCCCCGCTGGGCTGCCAGGGAAGGAGTCTCAGGTACGGCTATCGGGAAAAACTCAGATCAGCGGTGCCGGGGTTGCCGGCAGTGCGACCGGTGCGGCCTTCTTCTTGCGAACGGCCGGCTTGCGCTTCGCGACCTTCTTCACTGCCTTCTTCGCGGATGCCTTCTTGGCCGGAGCCTTGCGGGCAGTCGCCTTCTTGGCGGTGGCCTTCTTGGCTACCTTGCGGGTGGCCTTTTTGGCGGTCTTCTTCGCGGTCTTCTTGGCAGCCTTCTTCGGAGCGGCCTTCTTGGCTACCTTGCGGGTCGCCTTCTTGGCCGTCTTCTTTACCGCCTTTTTCGCGGTCTTCTTGGCAGCTGCCTTCTTTGCAGTCTTCTTGACAGCCTTCTTCGCCGTCTTCTTTACTGCCTTCTTCGCGGTCTTCTTGGTGGCGGCCTTCTTCGCAGTCTTCTTCACTGCCTTCTTTGCCGTCTTTTTCACTGCTGCCTTGCGAGCGGTCGCCTTCTTGGCCGCCTTCTTCACCGTCTTCTTGGCAGCCGCCTTCTTGGCTACCTTCTTCACGGCCTTCTTGGCAGTCGCCTTTTTAGCGACCTTCTTGGCTGCCTTTTTGGCGGCCGGCTTTTTCTTCGCAGCTTTCTTGGTTGCCATGGGATGGCTCCTCGTCAGTGATCTATGGAGTGGAAACGCCCAGGTAAAGCAAACCCGCCGTTGCTGCGTCGCGGGGACCGCCGTCGCGTCATGCGCGTCGTGACGGATACGGTGACACCCGCCGCATGTGGCCAGGCAGGTATCGAAGAGGAAAGGAACTTGCGGTTCGCCGGAGGAAGCGAAGCCATCTCCACCGTCATGGGACGCGAGGTGGATGTCCAGGTTGTGCTTCGCGACTTGATGTCGATTCTGCTCACTCTGTTCGCAGGCAAGGTCTGCTGAGGCGAAACCTAATCACGCTTTTTTTCACTGTCAACAACCCCGGCGAAAAATTTTCACACCGGCGCCTTGCGGCGCGCCCCTTGCCGTACCCGTCAGCGCCCCGACCGGAGCGCCATGCCACCGCCAGCGCGAACACCCCGCGCAATCAAACGCTGACAACCCAGAAAAGAAAAACACTTAAAAGAAGCACTTTCGTGTAGCGACATCGCAACATCGCCGTGCGCCGCCCCGCAACGCCACGCGCGCATCGCATCCGATCACCCCTGCCACAGGACTCCCCGTGCGCACCTTAAACAGACCGCAAAACTTTTCACATCTGACCGCGCTTTTTTCGACCCGATTCGCGTAACTGCGCAAACTTTTGGCCGTTCGGCACCGACGTGTTCGCGCCTGGCGTTCGCCATTGAACGTCGCCGCACGCCGACTTGGATGCCTGCTCGGCGTCCCGTCGGCGCGTCGCCGCAAACCCGATCACCGGCGCGCATCAGCACTGAACCGATCGTCATGCACCTGCCGTCGCGACCACCGCCCATCGCACGCGCACTGCAATCCTCACGCACTACTAACGCGATCGGCGCGCGCCCAGGTGAGCAGGCAAAAAAAAACGGCCGCACCCAGGCGGCCGTTCTTCAGCGGAAACGACGATCAGTGATCTTCGTTTTCCAGCAGCTCGGCGTAGTCGTCCGGACCCAGCAGGTCGTTGACTTCGTCCAGGCCGGCCACTTCGACGACATAGATCCAGCCGTCGCCGTAGGCGTCTTCGTTGATGGTTTCCGGCTTGTCGCTCAGGGCCGAATTGACCTCGACCACCGTGCCGGTGATCGGGCTGTACACGTCCGAAGCGGCCTTGACCGACTCGACCACGGCCGCCTGTTCGCCGGCCTTGACCTCCTGGCCAACCTCCGGCAATTCAACATAGACCAGGTCGCCAAGCAGGCCCTGGGCGTGGTCGGAAATACCGACGGTGACGCGGCCGCTGCCTTCAACGCGTGCCCACTCGTGGGACTTGAGGAATTTGAGGTCGCCGGGGATCTCGCTCATGGGACTGCTCCGAGGAATATCAGGGGGGTCAAGAAACGGGGGTAGTGTAACCAACCGGCGCGGACACGAACGCGTCCGCACCGGATACATCACGGCATCAGCCGTCGATCAACACGCCGGGCTGGGCCTGGCCTTCGCGCACGAACGGGAACTTCACCACGCGCACCGGAATCTGCTTGCCGCGGATATCTACGCGAACGTCTCCCAGTTCGCCACCCGGCACGCGGGCGAACGCGATGCCCTTGCCCAGGGTGGGCGAGAAGGTGCCGGACAGGATCTCGCCCTCGCCGCTGGCGGTGAGCACGACCTGGCCGTGGCGCAGCACGCCCTTCTCATCCATCACCAGGCCGATCAGCTGGCGGGCGTTGCCGGCCGCCTTCTGCGCCTCGAGCACATCGCGACCGATGAAGTCGCGGCCTTCGTCCAGTGCGACGGTCCAGGCCAGGCCGGCTTCATACGGCGTGATCTCCTCGTCCATGTCCTGGCCGTAGAGATTCATGCCCGCCTCCAGGCGCAGCGTATCGCGCGCCCCCAGGCCGGCCGGACGCACACCCGCGGCGCTCAGGGCATTCCAGAACGCGACCACGGCGGTCTGCGGCAGCAGGATCTCGAAACCGTCTTCACCGGTGTACCCAGTGCGCGCCACGAACAGCGCGGTGCCGTCGGCGGTGGCCGTCTCCAGGGCGGCGAAGCGGCCCAGCTTTTCCAGCGCGGCGCGGTCGCCTTCGCCCAGCAGGCCAATCACACGCTCGCGTGCGGTCGGGCCCTGCACGGCGATGATGGCCAGGTCTTCGCGCTCGATGACCTCCACATCGAAGGCGACCGCCTGCTCGCGGATCCAGGCCAGATCTTTTTCGCGGGTCGAGGCATTGACCACCATGCGGAAGAAATCGTCGGCCATGTAATAGACGATCAGGTCGTCGATCACGCCGCCGCGGGCATTGAGCATGCACGAGTACAGCGCCTTGCCGGTGGCCTTGAGCTTGTCCACCGAGTTGGCCAGCAACGTGCGCAGGAACGGCTTGACCTGCTCACCGCGCAGGTCGACCACGGTCATGTGGCTGACGTCGAACATGCCGGCATCGCCGCGCACCAGATGGTGCTCGTCCAGCTGCGAACCGTAATGAATGGGCATGTCCCAACCACCGAAGTCGACCATCTTGGCGCCGAGTGCGCGGTGGGTATCGTTGAGAAGCGTCTTCTGGGTCATGACCGGTTCCGGGGGAATGAAGGCAAGCCATCATTATCCCAGAACCGTCTTCACAACGCCTGCGGCGGTGCGGGAAAACCGCGGATCAGGCCGGCTGCACCTTCAGCGTCATCCCTTCCACCGCCACTACGCGCACCGGACTGCCGGCCGGCAGATCCGGCCCGGCGACCACCCAGAACGCATCGTCGATCTTGGCCCGGCCCTTGCCGGCCACGATGCCCTGGTCGAGCACGACCACCCGCCCGATCAACTGCTCGGCGCGCCGGTTCAACAGCGGCTGATCACTCTGGCGATCGTGCGATCGCCCCCAGCGCCGGTAGCACTGGATGGAGACCACGCTGAGCACCACGAAGGCGACCACCTGCCACAGCAGCGGGATGTCGGCGAACACCGCGACCAGCACGAATACGGCCGCGGCGCCAATCCCGATCCACAACATGAAGGCGCCGGGCGCGAGCGCCTCGGCGGCGAACAGCACCAGTGCCAGCGCGCCCCAGGCCACCACTTCCCAGCGCATGTCAGCCTCCGATCCGCGGCGGGACGCCGCGCGTGGCTTTCTTCTCTTCCTGCTTGGCGAACGCCTCGCGCGCCAGTTCGGCCACGCCGGCGATCGAGCCGATCACGCCGCTGGCCTCCATCGGCATCAGCACCAGCTTCTGGTTCGGCGAGGTCGCCAGTTCCTTGAATGCTTCCACATACTTCTGCGCGATGAAGTAATTGATCGCCTGCACGTCCCCCTGGGCGATCGCCTCGGAGACCATCGTGGTCGCCTTGGCCTCCGCCTCGGCCAGGCGCTCGCGCGCTTCGGCATCGCGGAAGGCAGCTTCCTTGCGGCCCTCGGCCTCCAGCACGGTCGCCTGCTTCTCGCCTTCGGCGCGCAGGATCTCGGACTGACGCGAGCCTTCGGCTTCCAGGATCTGCGCGCGCTTTTCGCGCTCGGCTTTCATCTGCCGCGCCATCGCATCGAGCAGATCGCGCGGCGGCTGGATGTCGCGGATCTCGATGCGGTTCACCTTCACGCCCCACGGGTTGGTGGCATGGTCGACCACGCTCAGCAGCTGGGCGTTGATCACCTCCCGCTGACTGAGCGATTCATCCAGGTCCATCGAGCCGATCACGGTGCGGATGTTGGTCTGCACCAGCGCGATCATCGCCACCTCCAGGTTGGCGACCTCGTAGGCCGCCTTGGCCGCATCGAGCACCTGGAAGAACACCACGCCATCCACGCGCACGGCGGCGTTGTCCTTGGTGATCACTTCCTGGCTGGGCACGTCCAGCACCTGCTCCATCATGTTCACCTTGCGGCCGACCCCATAGACGATCGGGATCAGGAAATGCAGGCCGGGCGACATGGTGTGGGTGTAGCGGCCGAAGCGCTCCACGGTCCATTCGTAGCCCTGCGGCACCATCCGCACCGCCTTGAAGAGGATGACAACGGCCACGAAGGCCAGCACCAGCGAGAACAGCATGGTCGGAAACATCAGGTCACTCCCTTTCCCCGGAATCGTAAGCCCGAGTATAGCCACGCCGTCTTCACACCGGCGTCGGGGAGTGTCCTGGGGGCCCGTCAGGCAGGATCAGGCGGTGCGCGGGGCGAACATGATGACCATCATGCCGGCCAGGCACAGGCCGACGCCGAGCAGGTCCCACCGGCTGGGACGAATGCCATCCACCAGCCACAGCCACATCAGTGCAGTGCCGATATAGACCCCGCCATAGGCGGCATAGACGCGACCGCTGGCGGTCGGGTGGAGGGTCAGCAGCCAGGCGAACAGCGCCAGGCTGACGGCGGCCGGCAGCAGCAGCCACGCACTGCCGTCCTTGCGCAGCCACAGCCAGGGCAGGTAGCAGCCGACTATCTCGGCCACGGCGGTGAGGACAAACAGCAGCAGGGTGTTCATCCCGTGCGCTCGGCATCCTTGGCCCGCTGCCAGAGCGCTTCCTGCGCCTCCAGATCGAGCGCGCCCATGGACTGTCCGGCCGCCTCGGCCTGGGTTTCCATCGCGCGGAAACGCCGTTCGAATTTGTGGTTGGCCAGGCGCAGTGCGGCGCCCACATCGACCTTGGCGTGACGGGCCAGGTTGGCGCAGACGAACAGCAGATCGCCCAGCTCTTCCTGCAGGCGTGCCTGATTCTCCTCGACCGGGCCGCGCGCGAATTCAGCAGCGACTTCGTCCAGTTCTTCGCGCACCTTGTCCATCACCGGCGCGGGGCCCGGCCAGTCGAACCCGACCCGCGCCGCGCGGGCCTGCAGCTTCACCGCCCGCTGCCACTCCGGCAGGCCACCCGAGATGCCGGCCAGCGCCGAGGTATCGGTGTGGCCCTTGGCGGCGCGCTCGGCGCGCTTGATCGCTTCCCAGTTGGCGTTGACGTCATCGGCCCCGTCCACATGGACCTGGGCGAACACGTGCGGGTGCCGGCGCTCCATCTTGTCGCTGATCGTGCGGGCCACGTCGGCAAACCCGAACGCGCCCTGCTCCTGCGCCATCTGCGCGTGGAAGACCACCTGCAGCAGCAGGTCGCCGAGCTCATCCTTGAGGTCATCCAGATCGCCACGGTCGATCGCATCGGCGACCTCGTAGGCTTCCTCGATGGTGTACGGGGCGATGCTGGCGAAGTCCTGCTGCAGGTCCCACGGGCAGCCCTGCTGCGGATCGCGCAGGCGCGCCATGATGCCCAGCAGGCGGTCCAGTTCAGGGGTGGCAGGCATCGTTGCTCCAGTCAGGTCAGGCGGGCAGCCACGCGCGCCACGGCAGGCGGGTATCGCCGAGCGCGATGAAGTCGCCGTTCAACAGGCTCTCGCGGCGGTTGTAGCGGAACGGCTTGCCGGTCTCGGCCGAGAGTACCGCGCCACCGGCGGCGTGCAGCACGCACTGCCCGGCGGCGGTATCCCACTCGGAGGTCGGGCCGAGCCGCGGGTAGACGTCCAGCGTGCCTTCGGCCAAGCGGCAGAACTTCAGCGAGGAACCCTGTGCGAGCACCTCGATATCGCCCATGCGGTCCAGCAGGGCCTGCGTCTGCTCGCTGCGATGCGAGCGGCTGGCGGCCACCCGCAGCGGCGCCGAGGCGGGCGTGCGGGTCCGCAGCACCGAATCGCGCATGCCGTCGCGGCGGTAGGCAAGTTCGCCGCGCATCGCATGCCAGATCTGGCCGGTGGCCGGGGCGAGCACCACGCCGAACGCCGGCGCGCCCTGATAGATCAGCGCGATGTTGACGCTGAACTCGTCGTTGCGTTTGACGAATTCGCGGGTGCCATCCAGCGGATCGACCAGCCAGTACGCGCCCCAGTGCTGACGGATCTCCCACGGCACCTGCGCCGATTCCTCGGAGAGGATCGGCAGCTCCGGAGTGAGCTGGGCCAGCCCACGCTCGATCACCTGGTTGGCGCCGAGATCGGCCGCCGTGACCGGGCTGTGGTCGGATTTGATCTCCACATCGAACGGCGTGGCATACACCGCCATGATGGCGGCGGCCGCGTCCTGGGCGATGGCGATGACGGTTTCGCGCAGATCCGTCGTGAGTTTGATCATTCCTTCCGTCCCAGCCACTCGCGGGCGATGAACAGCGCCGCCAGCGATCGGCCTTCGGAGAAATCCTCGCGCAGCATCAACTGATCCAGATCGGCCAGCTTCCACGGCACGACCTCCAGCTCCTCCGGCTCATCGCCGACCAGGCGCTCGGGGTACAGATCCCGCGCCACCACCAGCCAGGACTGGTGGCTCATATAGGTGGGGGCCAGGGTCATCGCGCGCAGCACGTCGACCCGGCGGGCGCCGTAACCGGCCTCTTCCTTCAACTCGCGGTCGGCGGCCTGTTCGGGGGTTTCGCCGGCATCGATGCGGCCTTTCACCAGCCCCAGTTCATAACGGTGCATGCCGGCGGCGTACTCACGCACCAGCAGCACGGTCTCGTCATCGAGCATCGGCACCACCACCACGGCCCCATGGCCGCGGGTCACCAGCCGTTCGAAGCGGCGGCGTTCGCCATTGGAGAATTCCAGATCCAGATGCTGGCGCTGGAACGGCCCGCTTTCCTCGTCCGTGATCTGGTGGATGATGGGCAGGCGACGGCTCATGCGAGCATCTCTAGAATGGGTACTGGTGAAAACGTGTTCATGAGCCCGAAATGCTAGCAGACCCAGCCCCTCTCACGCTGGCCGATCAGTGGCGGCAACGCGATCTGGCCGTCCTGTGGCACCCGTGCACGCAGATGCGCGAGCACCCGGACACCCTGCCCCTGCTGCCGATCGCCCGTGGCGAAGGCCCCTGGCTGATCGACCATGACGGCCATCGCTATCTGGATGCGGTGAGCAGTTGGTGGACCAATCTGTTCGGCCATGCGCAACCGCGCATCGCCGCGGCCATCGCCCAGCAGGCCACCCAGCTGGAACAGGTGATGCTGGCCGGCTTCAGTCACGCGCCGGCGGTACAGCTGGCCGAGCGCCTGCTGGCGATTGCGCCACGCCAGACCGGACGCGACCCGCTGGCCAAGGTGTTCTACGCCGACAACGGCTCGGCCGGGGTCGAGGTGGCGTTGAAGATGGCGTTCCACTACTTCCGCAACCGGGGCGAGAACCACCGCACCCGGTTCGTCGCGCTGGAGAACGGCTATCACGGCGAAACCCTGGGCGCGCTGTCCGTTGGCGATATTCCCCTGTATCGGCGCGTGTATGCGCCGTTGCTGACCGAAGCGCTGTTCGCGCCCTCGCCCGATGCCTACCTGGCCGAGCCGGGCCAGAGCGCCGCCCAGCGTGCGCACCAGGCCGCCGATGCACTGGCCACGCTGTTCGACCAGCACCCGGGCGAAATCTGCGCGGTGATCCTGGAGCCGCGTCTGCAGTGCGCGGGCGGCATGCGCATGTACGACCCGGTCTATCTGCAGCGTGCGCGCGCGCTGTGCGATGCCAATGGTGCCTTCCTGATCGCCGATGAGATCGCCACCGGCTTCGGCCGCACCGGCACGATGTTCGCCTGTGAGCAGGCCGGGGTGATGCCGGATCTGCTGTGTCTGTCCAAGGGCCTGACCGGTGGTTTCCTGCCGCTGTCGGCAGTGCTGGCCACCCAGGCGCTGTACGACGGCTTCCTGGATGATTCACGCGAGCGCGCCTTCCTGCATTCGCACAGCTACACCGGCAATCCGCTGGCCTGCGCCGCCGCGCTGGCGACCCTGGACATCTTCGCCGGTGAAGACGTGATCGCACGCAACCGCAGCACCGCCGAGGTGATGCGCACCCTGGCCGCACCGTTCGCCGACCACGCGCATGTCGCCGATGTGCGCCAGGCCGGGATGGTGGTGGCCTTCGAACTGACCCGCAACGGCGACAAGCGCACGCCCTTCCTGGCCGAGGCCCGGATCGGGTTGCATGCGTATAAAGCCGCGCTCAAACGTGGGGTGGTGCTGCGCCCGCTGGGCAATGTGCTGTATTGGATGCCGCCGTACTGCGTGGAGGATGAACAGTTGGATCTGCTTGCTTTGACCACTCTGGCCGCCATCGACGAGGCCGTCGCATGCGCGTGACCCGCAGCCATATCGATCATCCGCTGGCGGTCGGCCAGACGCTGGCACTGCCCGAGGACGCCGCCAACCATCTGGTCCGCGTGATGCGCCTGCGCGAAGGCGACGGCTGCGTGCTGTTCAACGGCGATGGCCAGGACTACAGCGCCACGCTGGTGGCCGTCGGCAAGCGCGATGCGCAGGTGCGGATCGAAGCGGCCACCGCGCTGGACAACGAGTCGCCCTTGCACATCACCCTGCTGCAGGGCATCGCCCGCGGGGAAAAGATGGACCTGATCCTGCAGAAGGCCACCGAACTGGGGGTGCAGGCCTTCGTGCCGGTCAACGCCGAACGCACCGAAGTGAAGCTGGATGCGGCGCGTGCCGAGAAGCGGCTGGCGCACTGGCACAGCGTGGTGGTCTCGGCCTGTGGTCAGTCCGGCCGCGCCCGCGTGCCGACGGTGGCCGCGCCGCGATCGCTGCAGGAGGCCGCCAACGCGCTCCCGGCCGAGGCCGTGAAGTTGACCCTGGACCCGCAGGGGGAGCATCGCTTGTCGACACTCTCGGCCGCACCGGGCGGCGTGGTGATCGCGATCGGCCCGGAAGGCGGCTGGTCGCCACGCGACCGCCAGACGCTGGCCGCGGCGGGCTTCCAGGGATTGCAGCTGGGTCCGCGCGTGCTGCGCACCGAGACCGCGGGCTTGGCGGCGATCGCGGCCGTGCAGGCGCGGCTGGGCGATCTGGGTTGAAAAATAACGGGGACGGGGGTAGTTAATCGCGCCGATTAACTACCCCCGTCCCCGTTATTACATCACCCCGCGACGGGGAAGGATTCGTCCAGCGCCGCTTCCAGCGCATCCAGGTCCGGCAGCAGCGCGCTCTGTTCGCCCAGCAGGACGCGCATGTGCACGCCTTGCGGCAGGGTTTCCTCGGAGGCATCGGCCAGCAGACCGTCGCGCGGCACTGCGATCAGCTGCGGGAAGGTCTGGGTCAGCAGGGCAAAGTACGGGCGGCGGGCATTGCCACCCAGCGCCTTGAGCACCACCACCTTGTTGTTGGTCACGACCGGTTCGTCGCCCTGCCCGGACAACCGGGCGAACGACAGCAGCGGCACGTCCCAGCCGTGCCAAGCGATCTGACCGACCAGCCAGGCCGGTGCGTCGGGTACCGTTTCGACCGGCACCTTGGACATCATCTCGGCGACGGTGGCGTTGGGCAGCAGTACGCGTTCGTGCCCGGCCTGGATCAGGACACCGCGGATTTCGTCGTTGCTGGCGTAGCTCATGGGTCTTCCTTTAAAGGAGCGTGACGCGCTTACGCGTCAACGCCCCAGCGTTCGGCGATGGTGGCGGCAAGCTGCGGCGGTTCACCGGCGTCCTGCCCTGCGACCACCACGGCACTGGCCGCCGTCGGGTCGTAGCAGCCTACACCCACCTGACCGGCAACCCAGGCACCTGCAGCCGCCAGCGCAAGCACGGCATCCAGCTGGGCGGCGTCCGCGCCACTGAGCAGGACCACGCCACTATGCGCCGCCGGCAAGGCATCGATCTGGATCCCGGCGGTGTCGGCAATGAACTGCAGGCCGCCCTGGCTGGCGACGACGCCGACGTCGTCCGGCAGGATGTAGACCTGTCCGGCGTCCACCGGCTGTGCCACTTCAGCGAGGACCACCGGCAACGCAGATACACGCGCCATCTGCTTGACCAGATTGCCGTAGCGACCACCGTCCAGGCGCATGTGCACCAGGATCGCCGTGCTCAGCGCTTCGGGCAGCGCAGCGAGCAGACGACGCAGCGCGTCCGGCCCACCGATACCGGCCAGGACCAGCACAGCACCGGGGCATCCGCCCTCGATTCCCGTGTCGGGCTCAAGCTCGACCAGCGACAGCCGGTCGATATCGAAGCGCTCCGGTACGGCCTCGGCCGTTGATGCAGCCGGCGACGTTACGACGTGCTCGTCCACCAGCGACCAGCGGCTGTGATCGCCGATCGCGGTGACCGGCGCGACGACCGCGGCGACGTCAGCGGGCGGTGCCGCAGCGGGCATCGCGGGCGGGTACGGTTCGTCCTGGCTGGGCTGCAGCGCAGCCAGCGCGTCCTCCAGCGAGACCGGCTCGCGCAGGTCCTGCGGCGCCTGGTACAGGCCATCGGCGGGAACCTCAGGGGCGGCATCGGCGGCTTCGCGCAGGTGGAATTCCAGCGGCGCATCGGCATGCAGCTCGGCCGGAGTCACCGGCAGGCCTGGTTCGGGCTGCAGATGCTGGTCCTGCTCCGAGCCCGGCGGCAACACATCCTGATGGCCGTGCAGCTTGGCCACCAGATGCCGCGCCCAGCGTTGCGCCTCCCAGCCATCCCGACGCGCGGCCAGTTCGGCCTCATCGAAAATCAGGGTCAGCGATGGCGAGCCCAGCACCGGGTCCAACCGTTCAAGGGCATCCTCGATCGCCGGCTCCAGCGCGATCAGCACGGCACCGGGATCGGCGTCGCGCAGGGTCTGCAGTTCGAGCGTGTTCGGATCGTCCTCCAGCACCACCTGCGCGCCGGCATGATCCAGCGCTTCGCGCAGTCGGTCACGGGCCGCACCCGGACGGGCCAGCAGCGCGATCGTCAACAAGACGGGGCCATCACTCGCGGACACGGGCGATCCCCAGCAGGTCGTACACGTTGCGCATCAGATCCAGCTCCTGGTACGGCTTGCCCAGGTAGCGCTGGACACCGATTTCGAAGGCGCGCTGACGGTGCTTGTCGCCGCTGCGCGAGGTGATCATCACGATCGGCACCCCTTGGTAACGCGGGTCCGCGCGCATCACGCTGGCCAGCTCGTAGCCGTCCATGCGCGGCATCTCGATGTCCAGCAGCATCAGATCGGGCACGCGCTCTTCCAGGCGCTCCAGGGCTTCGATGCCATCGCGCGCGACGGTCACATCGAAGTTGTGGCGCTCCAGGATGCGGCCGGTGACCTTGCGCATGGTCAGCGAGTCATCGACCACCATCACCAGCGGTGCATCGCGGTCGCTGACCTGGGTGGTCGCGGCGATCGGCTTGTGCGGATTGGCGATGTAACGGCGCACCAGCGGCGCAACGTCGAGGATGACCACCACGCGGCCGTCGCCGGTGATCGTCGCACCGTAGATACCCGGCACCGAGGCGATCTGCAGACCGACTGGCTTGACCACGATTTCGCGGTTGCCGAGCACCTGGTCGATCGCCACCGCCACGCGCAGGTCGCCCGCACGCACCAGCAGCAGCGGCACCTGGGCCTGGCCTTCGGCACGGGCCTGGGCCTGGCCGATCAGCGTCCCCAGATCGTGCAGCGCGAACGCTTCGCCGCCGTAGTGGTAGTCGCCATCGGCGGTTTCAAAGCGCTCGCGCGAGATCCGGCCGATACCGCTGACCGAGGCCACCGGCACCGCGAACGTGGTGTCGCCGATCTGCACGAACACCGCCTGGGTGACGGCCAGCGTCTGCGGCAGGCGCAGGGTGAAGGTGACGCCCTGCCCGCGCACGGAGTGGATGTCCACCGAGCCGCCGAGCTGGCGCACTTCGTTGTGCACCACGTCCATGCCCACGCCACGGCCGGCCAGCTGGCTGACCTGGTCGGCGGTGCTGAAGCCGGGCGAGAAGATCATCGCGTCCAGTTCGGCATCGCCCAGCACCGCATCGGCGGCGATCAGGCCACGCTGTTCGGCACGGCGACGGATCGCCTCGCGGTCCAGCCCGGCGCCATCGTCGGCGACTTCCAGCACGATTTCCGAGCCTTCGCGGCGCAGGCGGATGGCGATTTCACCTTCCTCCGGCTTGCCGGCGGCACGGCGCTGTGCGGGGGTTTCCAGACCATGTGCCACCGAGTTGCGCAGCATGTGTTCCAGCGGCGCGACCATGCGGTCGAGCACGTTGCGGTCCAGTTCGCCGTGGGTCCCTTCCAGGGTGACGTGGACCTGCTTGCCGGTGTCCTGGCCCGCCTGCCGCACGACCCGGCGCAGGCGTGGTACGAGGCCATCGAACGGCACCATGCGCGCGCGCATCAGGCCGTCCTGCAGTTCCGAACTGACGCGCGACTGTTGTTGCAGCAGCACGTCGTACTGGCGCGAGAGGTCGTCCAGCACGCCCTGCAGGCCGCCCAGATCGGCGGCGGACTCGTTCAGGGCGCGGCTGAGCTGCTGCAGCGTGGAGAAGCGGTCCAGTTCCAGCGGGTCGAACTTGTGATCGGCCTGGTCCTGCTCACGCTGATAGCGCGCCACGATCTGCGCTTCGGTTTCCAGATCCAGGCGGCGCAGCTGATCGCGCAGACGGGCATTGGTGCGGTCCAGTTCGCCCATGGCGCCGCGGAAGGCACCGAGCTGCTGTTCCAGACGCGAACGGTAGATCGCCACTTCACCGGCATGATTGACCAGGCGGTCGAGCAGATCGGCGCGCACGCGCACCTGTTCCTGCTGCGGACGCGGCAGACCGTCGTCTTCGCTGACGGTCTCCAGCGGCACCGGTGCGGACAACGGGGCAGCGACGAGCGCGGCGATCGCTGCTTCGACCTTGGCGTCGCCGGAAGCAAGTGTCTGCTCGGCGGTCTCGATCTGCTCCGGCTCGGCACGGCCCTGGGTGCGCTGCTCGAAGGCGGCGATCAGGTCGTCCGGCATGGCCACGGTGCGGTGCTGCCCGGTCCGGGTCAGCAACTGGTGCAGACGATCGAAGCCACGCTCCAGCAGATGCACATCGCTGCGGTCGATATCGGTGCGGTTGGCTGCCACGGCTTCCAGCAGCGATTCGATGCCATGGCCAAGATCACCGATGGGATTGATGCCGGCCATGCGTGCGCCACCCTTGAGGGTGTGCAGGTCGCGCTGCAGGCCGGCGATGACGTCGCGGTCCTGTGGCGCGGCACGCAGTTCGCTGATCAGACCATCGCAATGGTCGAGCAGATCCTTGCCTTCTTCCACGAAGATGTCGACCAGTTCCTGATCGAGCTGGCTGAAATCGAGGGCATCACCTGCATCGAGTTCAACGTCATCGTCCGATGCCGCCGCCGCCGCCGCGAATGCGGTGTCGGCAGACTGCGGAACGGTGTTGACCGGCGCCGGCGCGTCTTCCAGTTCAAAGAAGCGCGCGGGTGCGGCGTCGGAGGGTTCACTGTCGTCCGCGTCTGCGGTATCGGTCGCTTCGAAGGCTTCGGCAAAGGCGTCCCCTTCCACCGGTGCGTCGACCGTGGCATCCAGACCGAGCACACCGTTGTCTTCGCCCGCGTCGGCATCCGGTGCATCGAGCACGGTCAGGCCGTCGTCGATGGCCTGCTGCGCATCCACCACCTCGCCGAAGACCGGCGGCGGTGGCAGGATGTCGTCCAGCGCCTGCGCGTCGTCGTCGTTCTCATCGCTGCTGTCGGTGTCGCGCCAGCCGTCGTTGGCGGCGTCGTCCACGGCGACCGCGTCGGCGCCAGTCGGCACAGCCCCGCTGCCGCCGGGGTGAGATGCATCGAGGGTTGTCTCGACGCTATCGGCGTCGGCGTCGGCGTCGGCAGCCGCTCCGGCAACGTCCTGTGGTTCGTCCGTCACGGCCGTCGTAGCACCCGGCTCCGGATCGGCCGCCAGCTCGGATGGGGTGAGGTGACCGAAGTACCGCGACAGATCTTCTGCGGAGGTGAGCTCCACGGCATCCAGACCGGCGTGCACCGCGTCCAGATCGGTCTCCTCGGCCGCGGTGTCGTGCGTGTTGTGAACTTCGTTGAGCACCGGCGACGCCGGCAACCCGGCATCGAAGTAGGCGGACAGATCATCGGTTCCAGTCAGTTCCGCCGCGACCAGCGCGTCGTCCGCCGTGGCCTCGACGTCGACGGCATCCCCGTCGACCAGGGTCAGGCCGTCGGCCTCGATCAGCGCCTGCTGCAGGTCGGCATCGGCAGCATCATCGATGCTTGCCAGAACCGGTGCCTGCACGTCGGCCGGCGCATGGTCAGCGGCGGCTTCTTCTGCAACGACAGCTTCTTCAGCAGCGATGGCTTGCTCAGCGTCGCTGGCCTCATCCGCAGCGTCGGCGTCCATGCCCGCAAGGTGATCGGCATCGGTCACGTCCAGGGCCGAGTCTTCCTCCTCCAGGTCCCGCTCGTCGTCGACCAGCGCCGGCCAGCGTGCTTCGGGCAGTGTGTCGGCCAGGGCGACCAACCGGGCAGCAAGTGCGCGCTGGACAGGCACGCGCGGTGCCTCGTCCTGCAGGGCCTCCATCGTGGTGGTGATCGCGGCACAGGTCTCCACCAGTGCCTGCAGACCCGCGTCGCTGGGCAGCGCATCGGCGGCCAGCGAACGCTTGATGTAACTCTCTGCCGCACCGGTGACCGCAGTGATCTCCGGGACGTCGGTCATGGCGAAGGCGCCATTCATGGTGTGCACCGCGCGCAGCAGGCCATCGGTGACCGGCTGCGGCGCGTCGGACGCGCTGTCCAACCATGCCTGCAGGGTGGCCTGGTGCACCTCGACCTCGGCTTCCAGGATCTCGCGCAGGACGCTGTCGATGTTGGCCGGGGTGCTTTCCACCACGGGCGCGGGCACGGGTGCAATATCGACTGCCACCGGATCCGGCATGGTCGCCACCGGCGCCACCGGGCGCTGCAGCGGAACATGGAAGGTCTCTTCGCCTGCGGCCACGCGATCGGCGATCGCCTGCATCGCCTGCAGGTCGGCGGTCACGCGGCTGCCATCACGCAGCGCAGCGTTGAGCTGCGGCAGGACGTCGTAGGCCTGCCCGACCAGCGCGACCACCGCCGGCGAGGCCGGACGGCTGCCGTCGAGCACGCGGTTGAGCATGCCCTCGATCTTCCAGCTGAATTCTCCCAGGGTGCGTGCACCGACCAGGCGACCACTGCCCTTGAGGGTATGGAACACGCGGCGGATCGGTCGCAGCCGGTCCATATTGTCCGGTGCGATGCGCCAGGCCGGAAGCAGGTTGCCCAGGTTCACCAACTCTTCGTCGAACTCTTCGATGAACACCTCGCGGATGTCCTGGTCGATGTTCTCGCCATCGTCCTCGAAGCCGGCCTCGATGCTGGTGTCCTCGGCGGTCACGGCAGCGACCTCGGCCACCAGGCCGGTGATCGGTGCCGCAACGGGATCGACACCCTCCGCGCGGAACTGCGCGGCGGCGGCATCCAGTTCGGCCAGGAATCGCACCGATTCGTCGTCCAGCTCAATCTTGCGGATCACCGCGTCCTGCACGCCCGAGGTCGGACGTGGCGCGGCCAACCCGTCGTCACTCTCGTCCGCAGATGCGACCGGGATGTCCTGAAGGAAGGTGGGAAGCGCCTGGACGTCTGCGTCGTCAGGCACCGATTCGGATGTCGATTCGGATTCGGCAACAGGTCCGGCGACAGGTTCGGCGTCGGCCGAACCCGAGTCGGCATCGTCGATCTGCAGCGACAACACGTCATCGGCGTTGTCCAGCCGCTCATCGAAGGTGAACTCGATCGGCTCGTCGCTCAGCTCCAGCGCCTCGTGCTCGGCTGCGACCGGATCGAACCCGGTCCCGTCCGCCACGAATGCAGGCATCTCCAGGAAGGTTGGATCGGCATCGTCGGTGCGTTCCGACGGCGTCGCATCGAGCTCGGTCTCGGCGGCGTCCGCCACCGGCGTGGACACCAAGGGAGGCACGCCCCACCCGCCACCGGCCGGGGCCTCGGCGATGACCGGATCGAAATGCGCGAAGGTCGGCAGTTCGTCCACATCGTTGTTGCCCGCCAGGGTCCACTGCGGCGCATCGGCCGCAATGGGCGCGGTCGACGCATCGAACACCAGCGCAGCCGGCGGGGCCACGGGCGTGGTGGCCGGCGGCTGCGGCGGCGGCGGCGGATCGAAGGTGAAGTCCGGCAGCGGCGGCGGCAGGTTGGCCGGGCGCGGCATCTCGGCGGTGACGCCCAGCGCGATCGGCTCGGCGACCGGCGCGTCCCACGGGGTCAGCTCGATGTGTTCCGGTGCCACCGGCAGTGCATCCGGCCCGGTATCAGCCGAGGGCTGGTTGGCATCCGGCAGCGGCCAGTAACGCAGGGTTTCCAGGCTGCTGCGGGTGATGTCCAGAATCTCGTCGCGGCCCGCGCGGCCTTCGCGCAGCGCTTCAAGGTAGTACTCCAGGCTGGCCATGGCATCGGCCAGGGTGTCGAGCTGGCGACCGCTCGGCACACGCTGCTTGCCCAGCAGTTCCACCGTGATGTACTGGCGCACGCCCTGCAGGTAGTCGGCCGGCACCGTCAGATCGAGCATGCGCAGCGCGCCGGCGACCTCGCCCAGCAGGCGCGGCACTTCCTGCAGCTGCTGGTGGTTCCAGTTGGTTTCGATGAAGGCGACGAAGTGCTCGCGCGCAGCGGCGAAGTTGGCGATTGCTTCATGCGCCAACACTTCCACCGTGCGCCGGTTTTCAGCCACGCTCGGGTCATCTTCGCCGCTGCCGACGGCGCCCAGATGGGCGACCTGGTCATCCAGCGAGGCATCCACGTAAAGCAGCGCGCCGGCGATATCCAGCAGCAGCGTTTCATCGATCTGCTGCACGCCCTGGACCACATCGCGCAGTGCGTCGCGCTGCTGCACGACCACGCCACGGGCCACGCCCAGGCCCATCATGCCCAGCGTGTCGGCCACCGCGCCCAGTTCGTTGACCTGGGTCTGCAGCTGCACCGGCTCGCCGCCGGTGCGCAGGTGCAGGTCCAGCGCATCCTTGATCCGCAGCAGCTCTTCCTTGACCGCGTTGCCGACGGTGTCGAGCAGCTCGCGGTTGCGCCCGCTCAGGCTGCCGCGCGCATGATCCAGCTCGGCCTCGGTGGCGCTCGCACTGTCCGGCGCGAAGGCGAACAGCACGCTTTCATTGATACCCGGCTCGGCGCGCGCCGAGCGGATGTCATTGAGCAGCGGCAGCAGCACGATCGGGATGTCGCGGTGACCGTTCTGCAGGCGCTCCAGGTAATCGGGCAGCAGCACGCTGCCACGCATCAGCGTGGCGCAGGCTTCATCACGATCGGGCACCTCACCGGCACCGATCGCATTGGCCAGCTGCTCCAGCTCCTCGGCCACCATCGCCGGGGCATACAGCTCGACCATGCGCAGGGTGCCCTGCACCTGGTGCAGGTAGCCGGCGCAGAAGCGCATGCGGCTGCCATCGGCAGGGTCTTCCACGTAGTACTCGACCTCGTTGCGCACCTGGCGCAGGGTCTCGTCCAGTTCCGGCTTGACCCAGCCCAGCGCAGCGTGGCTCATGGCATCGCGCAGCGTGCTCATGCCAGGTCTCCCGGCAGCTCGGCGCACATGGCGTGCGGTGATTTCTCGCGATGCATCATCTGCTTGTTCCTTCCCTCTCCGCCCTGCCCGCGGCTCACGCCGGCAGCTTGAAGTCGGCAACCGAGCGGCGCAGGTCGGCCGCCAGCTGTGCCAGGTGGCCGATCGACTCGGCGGTCTGTCCCGCGCCCTGCGAGGTCTGGCCGGTAATCTGACGGATCACGCCCATGGTGCGGGTGATGTCCGATGCCGCGGCCGACTGCTGCTGGGCAGCGATCGAGATGTTCTTGATGAGGTTGTTCAGTGCGTTGGAGACGCGCTCGATTTCGGTCAGCGCGGTACCGGCGTCTTCGGCCAGGCGTGCGCCGGACACCACTTCGGCGGTGGTCTGCTCCATCGAGCTGACCGCTTCGTTGGTATCGGCCTGAATGGCCTGCACCAGGTTTTCGATCCGGCGCGTCGCACCGGACGTACGCTCTGCCAGGCGCTGCACTTCGTCGGCCACGACTGCGAAACCGCGACCGGCCTCACCGGCCGAGGCGGCCTGCACCGCGGCGTTCAACGCCAGGATGTTGGTCTGCTCGGAAATGTCGTTGATCAATTCCACGATCGAGCCGATCTCCTGCGAGGATTCGCCCAGCCGCTTGATGCGCTTGGAGGTTTCCTGGATCTGGTCGCGGATCTGGTCCATGCCCTGGATCGTCTCGCGGACCACGCCGGCACCCTCGGCGGCGATCACCACCGAACGCTGTGCCACGTCGGCCGACTCGGCGGAGTTGCGCGACACCTGTTCGATGCTTGCCGCGATTTCGCCGATGCGGTCCGAGGCGGAGGTGATCTGGTTGGCCTGGTGGCCCGCCGCTTCTGCCAGCTGCATCGCCGTGGCCTGGGTTTCCTGGGTCGACACGGCAACCTTGGCCGAGGTGTCGTTGATCGTGGTCACCAGGTGGCGCAGTTCGTCCACGGCGTAGTTGATGGCGTCGGCGATGGCGCCGGTCATGTCCTCGGTCACCGAGGCCTTCACCGTCAGGTCGCCTTCACCCAGCGAGCTGATTTCATCCAGCAGCCGCATGATGGCCTGCTGGTTGCGGCTGTTGTACTCCACCTGGGTCTGGTAACGCAGTTCCTGCTCGCGCGAGCGGCTGCGCACGGTGCTGCCGACGAAGCCGACGATGGCGATCAACGAGAGCGCACCGGACACCACGCCCAGCCAGAAATTCGGGAACAGGCGGGTATCGCGCAGCGAGCCGAACGAAGAGAACGCCTCGAACAGCTTTTTGCTGTCGCGGAGCATGTCCGCCGAGCCGCCGGTCAGGGCGGCCGCCGAGGACTGCGCCGCGAACAGCTGGCGGGAACTGGCCAGGATCGCATCGGCGTCCTGCTTCATGGTGTCCCACTGCGCCTGCGACTGCTCCAGCGCAGCCAGCGCCGGGCCGTTGCGGACCGGGGCGATGCCCAGCTCGTCATTGCCGTTGCGCAGCGCATCCAGAATCTGGGTGAACACCACCGAGTCGCGGGCGAGCGCATCGCCCGCAGCGGCGGCATTGGCACCACCGGCACGCATTTCGGTCACGCGGCGGGCCATGGAGCCGACCACCACCACCTGCTGCAGCGCGTTGTAGACCTGCGAGGACGGCGCGCCACTGGCCGACATCGCACGGACCACTTCGTTCAGCTGCGCCTGCAGTGCGGGCACGCCGTTGACGAAATTGTTGGCGTTGCCCGCCAGGGCCAGCACCGCCGGTTCACTGGCGACCAGCTGGCCGGCGCTCTTGCCGAGCGGCTCCCAGGTGTTGATCAGCGCATCGAGCGGGCCGGCGACATTGGTCTCGGTACCGTAGCGGCCCTGCAGGGCGCTGACGGTGGTTTCGATGTCGGTCTTGGTCAACTTGAACGCGGTGAACGCCTGGGCGTTGCCCGAGACCGCTTCACGACCCTGGTTGGCCAGCTGCTGCGAGAGCACCTGCAGGTTCGCCGCATCGGTGCTCGCACTGGCCAGGCGACTGCCCTGCCAGGTCGCCACGCCGGTGTTGACGCCGAACACGATCATCGACACGGCCAGCAGGCCGAGCCAGAAATTGGTGCCCACCGAGCCGAGCTTGCCGGCCTTGGCGGATTCCGAAGCAGTACTCATCGTTCAACCTCGATCTTCAATACGGAGAGACAGGCGCCTGCGGTCAGGCCGCGGCCTGCCTGAATTCGGGGGTACGCGACAGCAGCGACAGCGAGAACACGCCCCAGTCATGACCATCGCCGTGGAAGGCGCGGTCGACGAAGTGCGCATAGCGGCCGGTGGCCAGATCGCCTGCGGCGGTGTCCTGGTCCTGCTCGAAGCTGCGCTGGCCGAACAGTTCATCGATGGTCAGCGCGACGTCGCCGCCGGCCTGGCGCATGATCAGCACGCGCTGGCCTTCCTGCTGCACGGTGCGCTCGCCTTCCAGGAAATACTTCAGGTCCACCACCGGGAACAGGTTGCCGCGCAGGTTGCCCACGCCCAGCAGCCACGGCTGCGCGCCCGGCACCGGGGTGATCGGCGGCATCGGGACGATTTCCACCACTTCACGGAAGTCCGAGACCAGCCGGCGCTTGCCGACCCGGTAGCCGACGCCACGCCACAGGTCCTGCGAAAACTGCCGCTCGGGCAGCTGCACCGCATGGGCCAGGCTGCGCCGCTCGTAAGCCTCGAGGATGTCGAAAGGAGAACGCATCACACCACCAACTGGTTGATCCGCGCGATCAGTTCCTCCTCGCGCGGCGGCTTGACGATGTAGTCGGCCGCCCCCTGGCGCAGCCCCCACGCCTTGTCGGTTTCCATCGCCTTGGTGCTGACGATGACCACCGGGATGTGCTTGATCGCCGCGTCGCGCGCCATCGCGCGGGTGGCCTGGAAGCCACTCATGCCCGGCAGCACCACGTCCATCAGCACCAGCTGTGGCGACTGCTCGCGCACGAGCTTGAGCCCGTCCTCGGCGTTGTCCGCTTCCAGGACTTCATGACCGGCCTTGGTCAACCACTGCGTGAACACCGCACGGTCGGTCGGTGAATCCTCGATCAGTACGATTCGAGCCATTGTGCCTTTCCCCCCTGGTCAGGCGTTGACGTATGTGCGGATGGCACCCAGCAGTTCTTCACGCGTGAATGGCTTGGTCAGGTACTGCTCCGAGCCGACGATGCGCCCCCGCGCCTTGTCGAACAGGCCGTCCTTGGACGACAGCATGATCACCGGCGTCGACTTGAACAGCTGGTTGCCCTTGATGAGCGCACAGGTCTGGTACCCGTCCAGGCGCGGCATCATGATGTCGACGAAGATGATCTGCGGCTGTTGGTCGGCGATCTTGGCCAACGCCTCGAAACCATCGGTCGCGGTCACCACCTCGCAGCCTTCGCGCTTGAGCAGTGTCTCCGCCGTCCTGCGTATGGTCTTCGAATCATCGATGACCATGACGCGTAGCCCTGCGAGTTCCCCACCCGCAGCCATGTATTCAGTCATTACCTTTCCCCAAGCGCGCGACGCGTGCACTGGTCCGGCGTCGCTGCGAAAGCGTATCTATATCCCAATACCGGCGCGCGCTTCAAGCATCCCCATCCCGGCCCCGCCGCGAGCGCCTCCCGCCGGCCCGGCGCCGGGCATTCTGCGCAAACCCGGGGGCGGCCCGCCGCCCGGCCGGACACTGCGTTGCGCTGCCCGGGGCAGGCATTGGGCGGCCATTGTCGCTACCATCATCGGCCTGCCCGCCAGGTTGCGACCATGCCGTTGAATGTCATCGTGGTGATGGACCCCATCGCCCATATCAAGATTGCCAAGGACACCACCTTCGCGATGCTGCTGGAAGCCCAGCGCCGCGGCCACGCCCTGCACTACGTCAGCCCCGGCGGGCTGGCCCTGCGCGACGGCCAGGCCATCGCCCGTACCGCCCCGCTGCAGGTGCGCGAGGACAAGAACGACTGGTTCACCCTGGGCGAGTTCAGCCAGACGGTCTTCGGCCCCGGCCAGGTCGTGCTGATGCGCAAGGACCCGCCGGTGGATGCCGAATTCATCTACGACACCCACGTGCTCAGCGTCGCCCAGCAGGCGGGGGCGATGGTGGTCAACGATCCGCAGGGCCTGCGCGACTACAACGAGAAGCTGGCCGCCCTGCTGTTCCCGCAGTGCTGCCCGCCGACCCTGGTCAGCCGCCGCAACGCCGACCTGAAGGCCTTCGTGCTTGAACACGGCCAAGCCGTGCTCAAGCCGCTGAACGGCATGGGCGGGCGCTCGATCTTCCGCAGCGGCACCGGCGACCCGAACCTCAATGTGATCCTGGAAACCCTGACCGACGGCGAGCGCACGCTGGCCCTGGCGCAGAAGTTCATCCCGGACATCACCGCCGGCGACAAGCGCATCCTGCTGGTCGATGGCGAGCCGGTGGACTACTGCCTGGCGCGGATTCCACAGGGCGACGAGTTCCGCGGCAACCTGGCGGCCGGTGGCCGTGGCGAAGGCCGCCCACTGAGCGAGCGCGACCGCTGGATCGCCGCCCAGGTCGGGCCGGAAATGAAGCGGCGCGGCATGCGCTTCGTCGGCCTGGATGTGATCGGCGATTACCTGACCGAAGTGAACGTCACCAGCCCGACCTGCGTGCGCGAGCTCGACGCCCAGTTCGGGCTGAACATCGCCGGCACCCTGTTCGACGCGATCGAGGCCGGCCTGCCGCGATGAGCGCCAGCGTCGTCCCGGCCCCGACGTGGCAGGCGCGCGAATCCCAGCGGCTGGGCGCGACCCTGACGCTGTCCGTGCTCGTACACGCGCTGCTGCTCCTCGGGGTCGGCTTTGCGGTGAGCGACAGCGCGCCACTGGTGCCGACCCTGGATGTGATCTTCAGCCAGACCCAGACCCCGCTGACGCCCAAGCAGGCCGACTTCCTGGCCCAGGCCAATCAGCAGGGCGGTGGCGACCACGACAAGGCGCAGCGCCCGCGCGACAACCAGGCCGGGATCGTGCCGCAGGCGCAGGCCGGGCTGTCGCCGGTCCCGCAGCAGCGTCAGGAGGCGGCCAGCGTGCCGCCGCCGCAGACCCGCGTGGTGAACAGCCGCAATGGGGCCGACACCGTCGCCGAGGCGCAGCCACAGCCGCTGCCCGAGCAACCCCGCCCGGATGCACCGATGACAGCCCGCGAGCAGCGCGATGTGGAGATGGCGCGGCTGGCCGCCGAAGTGCACCTGCGCTCGGCGCAGTACGCCAAACGCCCGAACCGCAAGTTCGTCTCGGCCAGTACCCGCGAATACGCCTATGCCAACTATCTGCGCGCGTGGGTCGACCGCGCCGAGCGCGTCGGCAATCTGAACTACCCCGATGAGGCACGCGCCCGCCGGCTCGGCGGGCAGGTGGTGATCACCGTCGGTGTGCGCCGCGATGGCACGGTCGAAAGTGCCCGCATCCTGCAGTCCAGCGGCACGCCGTTGCTGGATGAAACCGCGCTGCGCGTGATCACCCTGGCCCAGCCGTTCCCGCCCCTGCCCAAGACCGAGGATGCGATCGACATCCTGCAGGTGACCCGCACCTGGGTGTTCCTGCCCGGCGGCGAGCTGCGCGACGACCGCTGATCGTGCGCGGATCGCGCGCAGGGTCCAGCCCACGCATGGCGTGGCTCTACGAGAACGCCGCGCAGGTAGTGCCACGCCATGCGTGGCTGGGGCTTACGATGCGATGCGCAACTGGGCGCTACGAGGCGGCCTGCGTTACGAGGCCGCCTGCTTCGCCGCCCGCGCCGCCTGCTGTTCCACCAGGGTCAGTGCCACGTTGTTGCGCAGATACGCCGGCTCCACCAGCTCCGGTGCCACGCCCTCGCCGCGCTGGAACGCGGGCACTGCCAAGGCCAGCACGTCCGAGGCACGCGGCAGCGCCAGCGCGTCCACGCCGGTCAGTTGATCGGCCAACCGCGTTGCCAGCACGCCCTCGGCCGCGCCGAAGCCAGTCCCCACGCCGAACCAGCGCGTGCCTTCAGGCAACACGACCTGCTCCGGCGCGCACACGCTCTCCTCGCCCTGCAGTTGCCACTGCCCGTCAACGCGGATGTGGCGTGCGGCATAGACCTCGCCCATGCGCGCGTCGATGCTGGCCAGTACATGATCGGCCTCGGCCGGCGCACGCAGCGCCAGCGCCTGCAGGGTGGAGACCGCGATCAGCGGGCGGTCCAGCGCGAGGGCGATGCCCTGGGCGATGGCGATCGCCAGCCGCACCCCGGTGAACGCGCCCGGCCCCCGCCCCAACGCGATCGCATCCAGCTGCGAACGGGCCACCCCCGCCTCGGCCAGCAGCGCCTCGGCCCAGGGCAGGCTCAGTTCGGCGTGGCGGCGCGGGGCGATCTCGAAGCGCTCGCTGACCTGCCCATCCACATACAGGGCAACGGAACAGGCTTCGGTGGCGGTTTCAAAGGCGAGCAGTTTCATGGCGGTCAGAACAGGGAAGTGGGAAAGTCATCGGCAGGCTGCAGACGTACTACGGGCTGTGGTGATGCAGGCGCAGGTACAGACGCAGGGCCATCGACGGGCCATTGTGGCGCAAAGAAGGCCTGCACATCGGTCAGCGAACGGGTACGCCGGAACGGCGGCAGTGAATCCAGGAAGATCCGGCCATAGCCACGGCTGAGCAGGCGCGGATCACACAGCACCAGTACGCCGCGATCGGTTTCGCTGCGGATCAGGCGGCCCACCCCCTGTTTGAGCGCGATCACCGCCTGCGGCAACTGCTCATCGCGGAAGGGGTTGCCGCCGTCGCGGCGGATTGCATCCAGCCGCGCTTCGAACACCGGATCGTCCGGCGCGGCAAAGGGCAGCTTGTCGATCACTACCACGCTGAGTGCATCGCCCACCACGTCCACGCCTTCGCGGAAACTGGCCGAGCCCAGCAGGACGCCGTTGCCCGATTCACGGAAGCGCTGCAGCAGGGTCGCGCGCGGTGCCTCGCCCTGCACGAACAGCGGCCACGGTGCATCGCGCAGGGCCTCGGCCGCTTCGCGCAGTGCGCGGTGCGAGGCGAACAGCAGGAACGCACGGCCGTGCGAGGCCTCCAGTACCGGCGTCAGCGCGCGGATCAACGCGGTGCCAAAGCCGCGCGCGGCCGGATCGGGCAGATCGGTCGGCAGATAGCACAGCGCCTGTTGGGCCCAGTCGAACGGGCTGGGCTGCAGCAGGCTGACCGGATCATCCAGGCCCAGTCGTTGCGAAATATGCTCGAACCCCCCGTCCACGGTCAGCGTGGCCGAGGTGAATACCCAGGCCGCCATCGAGCGCTGGCGATGCTCGCGCAGCGGACCGGACACATCCATCGGCGTACGCTGGCAGCGGAAACCGCGTGGTGTCAGTTCATACCAGAGCACCTCCGCTGGCGGCGGCGCTTCGTCCGGATCGGTGTCGAAATCCAGCATCGGCGCATCGTCGCCCAGCCAGCGCGACAACCGCGAGACCGCTTCCATGGCGCGCGCATGGCAGGCATCCAGACCGGGTGACGCCTCGCGCACGCCGGCCAGCGCATCCCGCAGCTGCACCAGCGTACTCATCGCCGCATCGAAGCCATCGCGCACCTGCGGCACGGTCAGCGCCCGCCACTGGGTGCCGCGTGGCGGCAGGCCATCCATCGCCACGCGCAGGTCGCGCAGGGTCTGCTCCAATGCGGCCGCGGGCTCCTGCAGGGCGGCCTGCGCACCGGCCACGCTGCGGCTCTCGGCCAGGCAGTCGCGCGCCAGTTCCTGCCACGGGCGCATGCCGAAGCCTTCGCCGAAAAAGTTGGCCGCCAGTTCGGGCAGCTGGTGGGCCTCGTCGATCACGAACGCCTGCGCGCCCGGCAGGATCTCGCCGAAGCCTTCCTGCTTGAGCGCCAGATCGGCCAGCAGCAGGTGGTGGTTGACCACCACCACGTCGGCCGCCTGCGCCCGCTGCCGTGCCTGCACGACGAAGCAGTCATCCCAGAAGGGGCATTCGGTGCCCAGGCAGTTATCGACGGTGGAGGTCACCATCGGGTACAGCGGCGAGTCCTCCGGCAAGGCCTCCAGCTCGGCCATGTCGCCGTACTTCGTGCGCCCGGACCAGGCCAGGATGCGCTGGAACTGCGCGACCTGCTCAGGGGAACTGAAACGAGGTTCCCCCCGGGCCTGCTGCAGCCGATAGCGGCACAGATAATTGGCACGCCCCTTCAGCAGCGCACTGCTGTGGCCCACACCGAGCGCGGCCCGCACGCGCGGCAGATCGCGGTGATACAGCTGATCCTGCAGCGCGCGGGTACCGGTGGAGATGATGGTCTTCAGCCCGGACAGCAGCGCGGGCACCAGGTACGCATAGGTCTTGCCGGTGCCGGTGCCGGCCTCGGCCAGCAGCACGTCGCGCTGGTCGAACGCTTCGGCGATCGCCGCGGTCAGGCGCAGCTGGGCCGGGCGCGGAACGAAGGCATCGAGCTGGCTGGCGAGCGCACCGCCCTCACTGAGGGCATCGCGGCTGGCGTGGGCAAGTTGGGACATGACGCAATGATAAAGGGTGCCGACCGATGCCCGGCGCTACGCCGTCACGCATCCGACTGCATCGCCCACATCAGTAGCGCATGATCCCCGGCACCGTGCAGCCGTCCAGCTGGGCATGCGCCGAGGCCGCGTTTTCTTTCTCACCACGGGCCAGACGCGACTGTTCGATCGTCGCCCAATGGCGACGGCACAGCGGGCCGGTCTTGGAACCGAGTTCGACCGACTTGCGGGCGAACGTTTCCGCCGCCGCCCAATCGCCCTGCAGCAGGGCGATCTCGGCCCGGTCCTGCAGCACAGACGGATCCGAGGCCATGATCGCCAGCGCCTGATCCAGTGCCGCCGCAGCGCCGGTCAGATCGTTGGCCTGGCGACGGGCATGCGCGGCCTGGCGCAGGTCTTCCACCTCGCTGTCGCGCAGCGGCTGCACGGCCAGCTCTTTATCGTCATTGCCCGCGGCGGCATCCACAGCGGCCAGGCGCTGGGCCGGCGTGGTGGTGTCGACCGGCGCCTTCACGGCCGGTGGCGGAGTGACGCAGGCCGCCAGCGCGAGACACAGCGTGGCCAGCGACGCGGAACGGATCAGGAAACGGGTGGTCATGCAGGCAGGCCTCGATCAGGGTTGACGCGCGGGGGTGGCGGCCGGTGCATTCTGCGCCGGTTCGGGGGCGGGCTCCGGCTTTTTCTCAAGGCCGAACCAGCTGCGCCAGCCACCGCCTTCACTCTGTTCGCCGCCCTCGCCTTCCGGCAACGCGCTCGGCGCGGTGCACGGCACATAGGCCGGGGTGTAGCCGACCACGAACGGGAAGCGACGCGCGCCCGGGCAGGCTTCATCGGTGGTGGCCGTGCCGCTGGCCTCCACGTACTGCCAGTCCAGGCCCTTGTTGCTGACCTTCAGCGGCGAACTGGGCAGGCGCTGGAAAATGCCCGACCAGACCCGCATCGACCCGGTCGCGCCATACAGCCCGGCTTGTTCATTCTGGTCGTTGCCCATCCAGATCACGGCCAGATGGTCACCGGTGTAGCCGGCGTACCAGCTGTCGCGGCCGTCGTTGGTGGTGCCGGTCTTGCCCGCCGGCTGCAGGCGGCCCAGGCCGTCGGCGTTGAGGCGCTGCGCGGTACCGCTGACCACGACCTGCTGCAGACCGATGCTGATCAGGTTGGCGGCAATCGAGTCACCCTCCTGCGCCGGCGCCGGGGTCTTGTCGTAGCGCTTCATCAACTTGCCCTGCGGATCGAGCACGCCACGCACCGCGTGCAGCGGCTGGATCTCGCCCCCGGAGGCCAGGAACTGATACAGCTGGGCCATCGCATACGGGCTTTGATCCGTGGAGCCCAGGATCACCGCGGGATTGGGCTCGGCCTTGATGCCGGCCAGAACATGGATCAACTGCGTGACCCGCTCCGGTCCGACCTGCATGCCCACCCGGACCGTGGCCTGGTTGTAGGAATGGGCCAGCGCATCGATCAGGCGGACCGTACCGTGGCTGCGGTTGTCCGCATTGCCGGGCGACCACTGCTTCCCGCGGCTGAGCTGCACCGTCACCGGCGAATCATCGACCCAGCTGGACAGCGAGTAGCGGTCCGGCTGGGCCAGCGCCAGCAGATACACGAACGGCTTGAGCAGCGAGCCGACCGGGCGCTGCGCCTCGATGGCCCGGTTGAAGCCCGGTTCGGACACGTCACGGCTGCCGACGACGGCCAGCACATCACCGTTGTGCACGTCGGTCAGCACCAGGCCGGCCTGCAACGCGGGACGGCGCTTGCTTTCCAGTGATTTGATCGTCTTGGTGACCGCACCTTCGGCATAGGCCTGCGCCGAGGGCGCCATGCCGGTCATCACGCTCAGCCCGGCGCCCTGCAGCACCGACTCGGGGTAATCGTGGCCAAGCTGGCGACGGACCAGATCGACATACGCCGGGAAACGGTTGGCCGCGATCAGGCCCGGCGTCTTGGGCACGCCCAGCGGCGCATCGACCGCACGTTTGTACTCGGCATCATCGATCAGGTTGGCTTCGCGCAGCTTGCCCAGCACGAAGTTGCGGCGGTCCAGCGCGCGCTCGGGATTGCGGCGTGGATCGTAATACGACGGGCCCTTGACCAGGCCGATCAGCAGCGCGACGTGCTCGGTGTTGAGCGAGGCCAGATCACGCCCGAACCAGAACTCCGCGCCCGAGGACATGCCGTGGATGGCCTGGCTGCCACGCTGGCCCAGGTAGACCTGGTTGAGGTAGGCCTCCAGGATGGTGCGCTTGTCGTAGCGCGCTTCCATGATCAGCGCGTACAGCACCTCATTGAACTTGCGGGTGACGGTCTGCTCTTTGCCGATCCCGAGCAGGCCGCTGCGGGCCAGCTGCTGGGTCAGGGTCGAGGCGCCCTGGCGGCTCTGGCCACCGGAGCGAACCGTCACCCAGATCGCGCGGGCGATGCCGCTCAGATCAATGCCGTGGTGCCGGTTGAAGTCCTTGTCCTCCACCGCCTGCAGGCCGGTGACCAGCAGCTCGGGGGTCTCTTCGATCCGCACCAGCCGGCGCTCTTCCTGCTTCTGGCCGTACAGCGTGGCGATACGGGCCGGATCCAGGCGCGCGGCCTTCAGCGCCTTGCGGGTGTCGGGGTCACGCAGCGAAGCGATCGACCCGCCGGACAGGCTCAGCTCGACGCGGCGCGGGGCGACCCGGCCGTCAACGTCGTTGTAGCCACGGCTGGAGATGACGAAACGCCCCCCCTCCTGCGTGTACGTGGCCGGTGATTTCCCGATCCCGTCATCACGGTAGGCCGAGGCCGCCAGCTCGGTCTTGAGCGTGGCCGCATCCATCGCCACGCCGGGCGCCAGCGGCAGCGGGCGCGCATAGACACGCGTGGGAATCTGCCAGCGCAGCTCGCCGAAGCGCTGGGTGACCTGTTGGTTCAGGTACACCGTATAGGGGATCAGGAAGCCCAGCCCCAGCGCGACAGCCGCCATGCTCCAGGTGATCAACCGGCGCCGCCACAGCGGGCCGCGGCTTTCGGTGTCGTCTTCGAACTCGTCGATGTCGTCGGAATCGTAGCGTCGGGGCACGGGGATGCGAGAATATGGATTCCGGCGAGTCTAACGCAGCCACTGCGAGCGGCGCGTTCTCCCGGGTTCCCCCGCTTAAGCTGGAGTTGCAACGGGATGTCGATGTCCTTGGCCGATGCTCGCTATTTCCTGAACCGCATGCTTGGCCTGTTCCGTCGCAGTCTGGCCAGTCTGCGCACCCGGGGCTGGCGCGCGACCCTGCAGCGCATCCGGGTGCATACCCAGGCCGTGCCGACCCCGCGTGGCGCGCCGTTGTACCTGCCCGATGCCGTGCCCTTCTCGCCGTTCGCGCTGCCGGCCAGCGACCACCCGGTGGTCAGCATCATCATTCCGGTCTACAACCACGCTGCGCACACGCTGGCATGCCTGCGGGCGCTGGCCGCGCATCCGCCGCAGGTCGCGTGCGAGATCGTGGTGGTGGACGACGGCAGCAGCGATGAAACGACGGCCTGGATGCCGCAGATCAACGGCCTGCGCTATGAAGTGCGGGCAAGCAACGGCGGCTTCATCGAGACCTGCAATGATGGCGTGGCGCGTTCGCGTGGCCAGTACATCGTGCTGCTCAACAACGACACCGTGCCGCAGCTGGGCTGGCTGGATGCCCTGCTCGCGACCTTCGCGCGGGTGCCGCGCGCGGGCCTGGTCGGTTCACAGCTGCTCTATCCCGACGGTCGCCTGCAGGAATCGGGCGGCGTGATCTTCCAGGACGGCAGCGGCTGGAGCTATGGCCGCTTCGAGTCGCCCGAGGATCCCCGCTACAGCGCCCTGCGCGATGCCGACTACTGCTCCGGTGCGGCGGTGATGATCCCCCGCGCCCTGTGGGATGCGCTTGGCGGTTTCGATCTGCGCTACAAGCCGGCGTATTACGAAGATACCGATCTGGCGTTCGCGGTACGCGCCAGCGGCCACCGCGTGCTGGTGCAACCGGCCAGCCGCGTGGTGCATGACGAGGGCACCAGCAACGGCACCGATACCGGCAGCGGGATCAAGGCCTACCAGGTCCGCAACCGCAGCGTGTTCGCCGCCAAGTGGGCCGATGCACTGAAGGCGCAGCCGGCGGTCGGCAGCGTGCCCGCCCCGACCCTGCTGCACAGCGACCAGCGTCAGGTCCTGATCCTGGATGAAGAGGTGCCGCAGCCGGACCGCGACTCGGCCTCGCTGCGCCAGTACAACCTGATCCGCATGCTGCTCGAAGCGGGGGTCCACGTGGTGTTCGTGCCGACCCGGCGCGAGCACGGCGGCGCCGCCACCGAGGCGCTGCAGGCGCTGGGTGTGGAGGTCTGGTACGCACCCTACCTGGACGGTGTGGCGCCGTGGCTGCGCGCCAACGGCGCCCGCTTCGATGTGGTGATGATGGTGCGCTACCACGTCGCCCACGAATGCCTGCCGCTGCTGCGCAGCTTCGCGCCGCAGGCGCGCACCGTGTTCGACACCGTCGATCTGCATTACCTGCGCGAGCGGCGCGGCGCGGAGATCGCGGGGGACGCCGGGCTGCTGCGCAATGCCGAGCGCACCCGCGCGCGCGAACTGGCGGTGATGTCGCAGGTGGATGTGACCGTGCTGGTCAGCGCAGCCGAGCGTGAACAGCTTCGTGTGGATGCCCCGGGCGCGACGGTGGAACTGATCTCCAATCTGCATGAAGTGGCCGGTGCCGGACCGGACTGGGCCGAGCGTCGCGACCTGGTCTTCGTCGGCGGCTTCCGCCATCCGCCGAACCTGGATGCGATGCAGTGGTTCATCGGCGAGGTGTTCGCGCGGATCCGCGCGCAGCTGCCCGACATCCGTTTCCACTGCATCGGTGCAGCAGTGCCCGATGCCCTGCGCGAGCTGGCCGCCACCCAGCCGGGCGTGGAGATACACGGTTTCGTGCCGGACGTGGTGCCCTACATGGATGGCGTACGCATTGCCGTCGCGCCGCTGCGCTTTGGGGCCGGGGTCAAGGGCAAGGTCAATCTGAGCATGGCGCATGGCCAGCCGGTGGTCGCCACGACCTGTGGTGTCGAAGGCATGCACCTGCGCGATGGTGAGGATGTGCTGGTCGCCGATGATGCCGAGGCGTTCGCGCAGGCGGTGGTCCGGCTGTACCGGGACGAGGCCTTGTGGCGCAGGCTCTCCAGCGCCGGGCTGCAGAACATCGTGGACCACTTCTCACTCGATGCCGCGCGCACCACGGTGCAGCGGGTGTTCCTGGCCTAGCTCGCCGCCCCGCCGCCGGCGCTGCGCAGGCGCTCGGCGAATGCCGGCAACTCGGGCAGGTCCGGTTGCCAGCGGCGCGCCTGCATCAATGCCTGCTGCGCGAAGGCGATGTCGCCTGATCCCAGGCGCTCGCTGCCGATGGCCAGCCAGCGCTGCGCCAGCCGACGACGCGCGGCGGCCTGGCCGGCATCGTTGCTCGACAAGGTCTGCCAAGCATCCAGACAGGCGCCCGCCGCCAGCACACGATTCTCACGCAGCCGATCTTCGAAACACTGCCGGCTGGCCGGCAGCAGGCGCTGTGCGGCCGCCCGCACGCGCGGATCCTGTGGGGCGACCCCTTGCGCTTCACGCAGGGCATCGTACGCACTGCGACCGGGGGGATCCAGGAACTGTCCGGCGCCTTCCGCTTCGTCCAGACGCGCGAGCAGGCGCTGAAGGGTGCGTTCGCGCTGGGCCCGCGGCACCGCCGGGGTCGTCAACGCCGCCTGGGAACGGCGGGCCTGGTCGATCGTATGTTGCACCGTCTCGAGCGCACGCGTGGACGCCCCCAGCGCTTCGGCTGCCTGCAGCGACTGGCCGGCTTCGTCGAAACGGAAATTGCCGGCCTGGCGGGTCGCACGCATCAGCTGGGCGTCGGCGACCTGCAGCTGCCCACGGTGCGCGGCAGGATCATCGGGCACTGCCGAGAGCACCGCAGCGAAGGCCGCTGCCGCCGCCTCCAGCTTCTGCCGACGCAGTGCGGTCTCGCCGTCGCGCTGGCGGCGTTCCAGCGCATTGTTCACGGCCTCCTGGGTCGCCGGCAGGTCGACATGCCCTGCATCGAAACCACGGGCGCTGCGCACCAGCGCCGCCGCGCGTGCAACATCGCCACCCTCCGCTGCAGTGCGTGCCTGCTGCAGGAGATCGGACAGCGCATCCTCACGCCCTTCCAGCGCGCGCAGTTGGTTGGGCATCAGCGCCAGCACCTGCTGGAACAGCGGCAACGCGCTGTCCGGGCTGCCATCGAGTCGTTGTGCCTGAAGCGCGGCTTCGGCACGGCCGAGCAACGCGCCGATCCCGGCGCGTGCCTGATCACGCTCGCGAAGCTGCTGGGCCAGCGCATCGGCATCGCGTTGCGGCACCTGCAGGTCGCGGGCCAGCGCCAGGGCGGCGCTCGCTGCGGCATGATCGCCGTGGTTCAGCGCATCGTGCGCCTGTTGCAACGCCGCCTGGCCGGTCCGTGCGAGTCCGGCACGCGCCTGCAGCCGATCATTGTCCAGCGCCAACGCCGCCTGGTACGACTCGCGCGCACCACTACCGTCCGGGAGCGTCAGTTTTCCCGCGGCCAACGCACGATCGCCCTGATCGAGCAGCTGCTCGATCTGCGGCTCGTTCCAGAACCAGTTGGCCAAGGGCCGCCGCAGCAACGCCAGGCTGACGAACAGCAGCACCGCCACCAGCGCCGCCCAGCGCCAGATGCGGCGGGCGTGGCGCGCCTGCAGCCACCACCAGCGGCCCTCGCGGCGTACCCGCCGCAGCGCCTCGTGCGCGGCGTCATGCCTGTCATCGTCCCGGCTCATGCCGCGAGCCTAGCGTGGGGCACGTGAGGTCAGCCTAGACGCCGGGCTTCGCTGACGCCGGGCAGCGCGTCCAGCTTGCCCAGCAGGGTGGAGAGCTGCCCGTAATCGCTGACCTTCAGGCGCAGGCGCAGATGTGCCCGGCCACTGTTGCGGACGTTGTCGCTGTGGATGTCCAGCACGTAGGCATCCTCCTGCGCGATCAGGTTGGTGATGTCCTTCAGCAGCCAGCGCCGGTCGACCGCATCGACCACGACGTCCACTTCGTAGCCGCCGCCGGCCTGGCCCCACTCCACTGGCAGGATGCGCTGCGGACTGGCCGCCGCCAGCCGCGCCAGCGCGGCGCAATCGGTGCGATGCACGGTGACGCCACGGGCGCGGGTCAGGTAGCCCACGATCGGCTCACCAGCCACGGGCTGGCAGCACCGGGCGAGCTGCACCAGCAGATTGCCCACGCCCTGGACGGTGAAGTTGGCGCTGCGCACGCTGTCGCGCCGCGCCGTCGGGCGCGGCAGGGCGGGCACCGCCGGCTGGCTGGCGGCACGCTCGGCTTCCAGCAGCGTGCGGCTGACCTGGTTCGGCCCGGTGTCGCCCAAGGCCACCTGGATGTAGAGATCATCGACGCTGTCGGCGTGGAACTTCTTCACGGCGATGGTCAGATCGGCGTGCTGCAGGCCGAGGCGCTTGAGCTCCCGTTCGAGCAGTTCGCGACCGGCCTGCACGTTACGCGCCCGGTCCAGCTTGTGGAACCAGCCGCGCACCTTGTCACGCGAGCGGTTGCTGGCCAGGAAACCGCCGGAGGCGAGCAGCCAGTCGCGGCGCGGGTCGGCCTCTTTGCCGGTCAGGATCTCGACGCGGTCGCCGCTGCGCAGGCGGTAGGTCAGCGGCACGATGCGGCCATTGACCTTCGCCCCGCGGCAGCGATGCCCGACCATCGTATGCACATGGTAGGCAAAATCCAGCGGCGTGGCGCCCTGCGGCAGGTCCATCACCTCGTCCTTGGGGCTGAGCGCGTAGACCCGGTCTTCGGTCAGCTCGGCATCCAGCGCGCCGGCCAGTTCGCCGGCATGGCCCTCCTGGGATTGCTCCAGCAGCTGACGCATCCAGGTGATCTTTCGATCAAACGCCTTCTCCGCACCCTTGCTGCCTTCCTTGTAGCGCCAATGCGCGGCGACACCCAGCTCGGCCTGGGCGTGCATGTCATGGGTACGGATCTGCACTTCGATGGTGCGCCCTTCCGGACCGACCACGGCGGTATGCAGCGAGCGGTAGTCGTTGGCCTTGGGCCGCGCGATGTAATCATCGAATTCGCTCGGCACCGGCGCCCACAGCGCATGCACCACGCCCAACGCGGCGTAGCAGGCGGCCACGTCGTCGACCATCACGCGTACCGCCCGGATGTCATACAGCTGCTCGAAGGCCAGACGCTTCTTCTGCATCTTCCGCCAGATGCTGTAGATGTGCTTCGGGCGACCGCTGACCTCGGCGCGGATGCCCTGCGCCAACAACTCACGCGAGAGCGCCTTCTTGACGCCCTCGACATAGCGCTCGCGGGCCAGACGGGTTTCATCGACCTCACGCGCGATGCGACGGTAGGTTTCCGGCTCCAGGTGACGGAACGCCAGATCTTCCAGCTCCCACTTCAATTGCCAGATGCCGAGCCGGTTGGCCAGCGGCGCGTGGATGTCGCGGGTGAGCTGGGCCAGCGCGCGGCGCTCTTCTTCGGGCAGCCGATCGGCACCGCGCATGCGGGCCAGCTGGCGGGCGAGCAGGATCGGCACGACGCGCAGGTCGCGGATGATCGACAGCAGCAGGCGTCGCAGGCCTTCGCTGTTGCGCCCGGCCTCGCGCCCGGCGTGCAGCGCCCAGACCTGGTCGGCCGCATCCTGCCCATCGAGCAGGCCGACGATCACCGGCTTGAGCGCACCCAGCGGCAGCGCATCCATCCCCGCACGCAGCCACGGCAAGTCGAACAACAGCGTGGCCAGCAGCGCCGACTCGTCGGCAGAGAGCAGCGAGAGTGCATCGAGGGTGTCGGCCAGCACCGGCCAACCCACGCGCATGTCCGGATCGGCCTCGGGCAACTGCCAGCGCTGCAGCAACGCCTCACGCAGTTCAGGCGGCAGCGAGGCCACCGAGGGACGGTTCAACAAGGCATCCAGGCCGGGGGCAGAAGCGCGGTTCACAGCATCGTACAGACAAGATAGAGGCCACCTACACTAGCGCCGCAGCGCCCCCCCTACAATCGCCGTCGCCTGCATGTGCACATGCCGGGGCGCTGGCACTACACTGCGGCCATCCCTAGGAGAGACCCTGCCATGCGCTATTCCCGTCTGCGGTTGTTGGCCTGCGCGGCCGTTCTGATGAGTCTGTCGCTGCCGGCCCTGGCCCAGCGTGTGGTCGACGGCGATCTCCAGCAACAGATGTCGCCGGCCGAGTTTAAAGCAGCCGGGCTGGAGAAACTCTCACCGCAGGAACTGTCCCAGCTCAACAACTGGCTGCAGGGCAAGGTCGCTGCGCTGGCCGCGAATGCGCGCGAAGAAGCGCGTGAAGAAGGCCGCCAGGAAGTCATCGTCAAGAACCGCGGCTTCCACGATTTCGGCAGCAACGATCCGATCGAAACCAACATCACCGATGAGTTCCGCGGCTTTGCCAAGGGCCGCCGGTATGTGCTGGCCAACAAGCAGGAATGGGAGCAGACCGATGAGGCGACGTTGAGCGGCGTGCGCAAAAACGCCCCCAAGGTCACGATCAATCCCGGCCTGGTCGGGGTCTGGTACATGAAGGTGGACGGCTACAACACCCGCGCCAAAGTGCGCCGCGTCAAATAACCGTAACGCCCCGTGCCGCAACGGCACGGGGCGCCAGCCGGATCAGGCCTTCTGCAGCGCCGCCACGCGCTGGGCCAGCTTCTTGGCCGAAATGCCGGTCCTGGCCCCCAGCTCCTGGGCGAACAGCGACACCCGCAGCTCCTCCAGATCCCAGCGCAGGTCCTGCCATTGCGGCCGCTGCCGCAGACCACGCGCCTCGGCCTGGGCCAATGCGTCCACGAACGGCCGCAATTCCAGCATCCGTGCCTGGTCGCGCGGTGGATCGCGCTTGGCACGTTCGGTGCGCAGGATCATGGCGCGCAGGTAACGCGGCAACTGCGCGAGGGCATCGGCCGGGGTCTCGCGCAGGAAGCCGGGATGGACCAGTGCCGCCAGCTGCTGCTCCATGTCATCGAGATTGCCGCGTGCCCAGCCCATCAGCGGCGCCTCCAGCTGCGGCTTGAGTTCGGCCACATGGGCCAGGATGTTCTCGGCCAGCTTCAAGCGGGCCATCGCCTCGCCGAACAGCGCCTTGCCCGCCTCCGCGCTGCGCTTGGCGAACGCGGCCGGGTCGCGGATATCGCCCAGACCATCGGCAAGCACGGCATTCATCGCGGCATCGACCAGGTCGCCACGCAGGCGCTCCTGCGATTCGATCGCGGCATACAACAGCCCGGTCTTGGGCGGCACCGGCAGCTGCTTGCGCGCCTGCTTGGCTTTGTCGGCCAGCGCGATCTCCAGCAATCGACGCACACCGAGCGGATGCTGCTCCAGCGCCTCATTGCGATCGGCAAAGATCTTCAACGCGGCGGTCTCGCCCTGGTCGACCAGGGCCGGGTAGGCCGGCACGCCCGCTTCGCCGGGCACCTGCAACGGGATCGGGCTGGCCGGGAAATCACGCAGCCCATCGGCCGCCAGCGCACGGCCGGCGCGTGCGGCAAAGGCATCACCGGCCTTGTCACCGAAGCGGGCGCGCAGTGCATCCAGATCGCGCGAGGTCGCCAGCACCTTGCCATCGGCATCGCGCAGCCGCAGGTTCATGCGCAGATGCGCGTCCAGCGCGGCGTCATCGAAATCGGTCGCGGCCACCTTGGCACCGGTCGCACGCGACAGGAACCGTGCCAGCTCGCCACGGATGTCATCGGCGGTCGGCTCGGCAAACGCTTCGGCGAACGCGCGACCGAAGTCCGGTGCCGGCACATAGTTGCGGCGCATCGCCTTGGGCAGGCTGCGGATCAGGGCCGCGGCCTTGTCCGCCACGAAGCCAGGCGCCAGCCATGACAGCCGCGCTGGATCGAGTGCGTTGAGCAGGTGCAGCGGTACCTCCAACGTGACGCCATCTTCGTCGGCACCTGGTTCGAAGGTGTAATGCAGCGGCAGCCGTGCATCACCCAGCGGCAGATACGCGGGATACCGCTCGGCATCGCTGCCCTCACCCGGCAGCAGATCGGCCAGTGTCCACGACAGCGCGCGGCGTTTCTCCGGTGCCAGCGCCTTCCACCAGGTATCCAGACCCATCGCCGAATGGATCTCGGCCGGAATCCGATCCAGGTACCAGCGCGCCTGCCAGCCTTCGTCGGCGACGATGCCGGCACGGCGCAGCTTGGCCTCTTCTTCGCGCGCCTGCTCCAGCACCTTGAGGTTGTCGGCGACGAAGCCGGCACGGGTGTTGATTTCGCCGGTCACCAGGCCCTGCCGCACGAAGATGTCGTGCGCTTCGCCCGGTGCGATGCGGCCGTAGTGCACCGGCTTCTTCGGGGCCAGTACCAGCCCGAACAGACTGATCTGCTCGGAGGCCAGCACCTGGCCCTGCGCGCGCGACCAGTGCGGGTCGAAGTGCTTGCGCAGCAGCAGGTGGGGCAGCTCGTTGATGACCCAGTCCGGCTCGATCGCCGCGTTGGTCAGGCCCCAGATTTTCTGGGTATCCAGCAGGGTGGCGGTCAGCAGCCACGGCGGCGGCCGCTTGGCCAGGGTCGAACCCGGGAACGGCAGGAAGCGGCGCTGGCGCGGTGCCAGGAAGTCGCCCTTGTCGCTGCGGTGGCCGATCTGCGTGGGCAGGCCGGCGATCAAGGCACGGTGCAGGGTCTGGTAGGCCGCCGCGCGTACTTTGTCGCTGAAGGCGTTGCGCGCCTCGGAATCGGCCCCCTTGACCGGCGCCGGCGTGTTCTGGACAGGGGTCGGCTCGGATTTTCCTTCACGGGCCAGGCGTGCGGCACGGTGCTGCTGGCCACGCGTCGCCTTGATCTTGGCCTCGTCATCGCGCGCCGGTGCAGGCGCGGAGGATCCGGCAAGCAAAGGCGCCAATGACGTTTCCGCGGGCTCCTCACTCCAGCCCAGCTCCTCGCACAGCACCCGCAGCTGACGGTGCAGCTCCCGCCACTCGCGCATGCGCAGGAAGCCGAGGAAATGCCGCCCGCACCAGTCGCGCAGCTTGGACTGGGTCAGGTCTTCGTGGGCCTGGCGGTAGCCGTCCCACAGCCGCAGCACACCGACGAATTCCGAACGCCCATCGGCGAACAGCGCGTGTGCGTTGTCGGCCGCGGCGCGCGCTTCCGGCGGGCGCTCGCGCGGGTCCTGGATGCCCAGGAAGGAGGCGATCACCAGCATCGGGCGCAGGCAGCCCTGCGCCTGCGCGGCGACCAGCATGCGGGCCAGTTTCACATCCACCGGCAGGCGCGCCATCTGGCGCCCGATCGGGGTCAGGCGACGCTCGGCATCGACCGCACCCAGTTCCCCCAGCTGCTGCCAGCCATCCGCGACGGCACGCTCGTCCGGGGCCTCCAGGAACGGAAAATCTTCGATCCGGCCCAGGCCCAGCTGCAGCATCCGCAGGATCACCCCGGACAGGGTGGAACGGCGGATCTCCGGATCGGTGAACTCGGGGCGCGACAGAAAGTCCGCTTCGGAATACAGCCGGTAGCAGATGCCTTCGGACACGCGGCCACAACGGCCCTTGCGCTGGTTGGCGCTGGCCTGCGAGACCGCTTCGATGTGCAACCGGTCCAGCTTCTGGCGCGGGCTGTAGCGTTTGATGCGGGCCAAACCCGGGTCGATCACATAGCGGATGCGCGGCACCGTCAGCGACGTCTCAGCGACGTTGGTGGCCAGCACGATGCGCCGGTTGGCGCCCGGGTTGAACACCAGGTCCTGGTCCTTGACCGACAGCCGCGCATACAACGGCAGCACGTCGGTGCCACGGTATTTGCGTCGTTCCAGCGACTGGTGCGCATCGCGGATTTCGCGCTCGCCCGGGAAGAACAGCAGGATGTCGCCACGCGGGTCGATCCGGGTGATTTCATCCACCGCCGCGACCACCGCATCATTGACGGTGCGCTCGCCATCGCGCCCACCGTCGGCTTCGCCACCGCCCTCACCTTCCAGCGGCCGGTAACGCACCTCCACCGGGAAGGTACGGCCTTCCACGCTGATCACCGGCGCATCGTCGAAATGCTGGGCGAAGCGCGAGGTATCGATGGTGGCCGAGGTGACGATCAACTTGAGGTCCGGCCGTTTCTTCAGCAGCTGCTTCAGATAGCCCAGCAGGAAATCGATGTTGAGGCTGCGTTCGTGCGCCTCGTCGACGATGATCGTGTCGTAGCTGGACAGCCAGCGGTCGCTGCTGATCTCGGCCAGCAGGATGCCGTCGGTCATGAACTTGATGCGGGTATCGTCACCAACGCGATCGGTGAAGCGCACCTGGTAGCCGACGGTGGTGCCCAACTCGGACTGCAGTTCCTGCGCGACGCGGGTCGCCACCGCACGTGCGGCGATCCGTCGCGGCTGGGTGCAGCCGATCATGCCGGCGGTGCCACGGCCGGCGGCCAGGCACAGCTTGGGCAGCTGGGTGGTCTTGCCCGAGCCGGTTTCACCGGCGATCACCACGACCTGGTGGTCGCGGATCAGCGCGGTGATGGCCTCGGCTTCACGCGCAATCGGCAGTTGCTCGTCCAGAGTGATGGCCGGCTGATTCAGCGCACGCGCTTCACGGCGCTGCACGGAGGCCCGCAAGGCCTGCTCGAACGCCGCCGCCAGCCCCGTATCCGCCGGTTTGGCCCGCCAACGCGAGAGCATCCCCAGCAAACGACCGCGGTCGCGGCTCATGGCCCCGTTGATGGCGGCCTGCTGCTGGGCCAGGCGTGCTGCATGTAGTTTTTCGATAGCGCTCATCAATCGATTCGTTTAGAACTTTTGTTTACTACTGAAAGGGTAGTCTGATCTATTGTGAAGGCCATCCGATTCATCCCATCCATAAGGAGTTCTCCCATGGCGAAGACGACCAAGACCCCGGCAAAGCCCAAGACTGCCAAGCAGAAGCTCGGCGCGGCGGCCCCGTCGGCCCCGAACATCGATATCGGGATCAAGGAGGGCGATCGCAAGAAGATCGCCGATGGGCTGTCGGCCTTCCAGGCCGATGCGTTCACGCTCTACCTGAAGACCCACAACTTCCATTGGAACGTGACCGGGTCGATGTTCAACTCGCTGCACACCATGTTCGAGACCCAGTACACCGAACAGTGGGCGGCCCTGGATGACGTGGCCGAACGCATCCGTGCACTGGGTTTCAATGCCCCGGGCTCGTACCGCGAGTTCGCGGCCCTGACCTCGATCGCCGAGGAGCCGGGCCTGACGGACAGCGCGGACTGGCGTGAAATGGTACGCCAGTTGGTCACCGCCAACGAGGCGGTGTGCCGTACGGCGCGCAAAGTGCTGGACGTGGCCGACGATGCGGACGACGCACCGACGGAGGATCTGATGACCCAGCGTCTGCAGACCCACGAAAAGTACGCCTGGATGCTGCGTTCGCTGCTGCAGTAAGAATGTGTTTTTGGCGGGCTTGGTTGACTGACGGCAACGGCAAAGGCTTTGGCTGACGGGGTCTCCGTGTTGGCGAGCGGAGGCCAGACCCCGCCGGGACGCGCCGTAAACCCATCCTTGGGGGCTCGACGTGCGCCATCCATGGCGCACGACGGTCCCGTCAGGGCCTGGCCCCCACTCCGCCAGACAGATCTGGATGGACGGTTGGGCAAGCCAGAGCGGCCTCTTCGGCAAGCGGTAACAGGCCTCAGACCTCAGGCCTCGGGCCTCGGGCCTCGAGCCACAAGTCAAAGGTCAAAGGTCAAAGGTCAAAGGTCAAAGGCAAGCAACAGCAGACAGGCGCCGATTGGCGCCTGTCTGCGTTTGACTGGCGCGTGACTGGCTCTGGACTGGCTCTGGACTGGCTCTCCTTTGAAGACCAACCAAGTGTCGACGGCGCGGTGTGGGTGGGTCTGCAGGACCGTTGTGCGCCATGGATGGCGCACATCGAGCCCCCAAGGACGGGTTCACGGCGGGTCCAGCAGACCCACCCACACCGCGCCAACCCCGCAGGAGGCCACGCCCTTCGCTTTGCGCCTCTGCCTCTGGCTCTGGCTCTGGCTCTGGCTCTGGCTCTGGTTCCGGCTCCGGCCTCGGCTTTCCTACAGACCGATCCGGCATCAGAGGACACGGCCCGTAGCCTGGGCAAGGTAAACTAGCGTGATGTCTTCCCGCCCCGCGCACGACCTGCTCAGCCGCATCTTTGGTTACGACGAATTCCGCGGTCCGCAGCAGGCGATCGTCGAGCATGTCGCCGCCGGCAATGACGCGCTCGTCCTCATGCCCACCGGCGGCGGCAAATCGCTCTGCTACCAGGTCCCCTCCCTGCTCCGCGACGGCACCGGCATCGTCATCTCGCCGCTGATCGCCTTGATGCAGGACCAGGTCGAAGCCCTGCGCCAGCTTGGCGTCCGCGCCGAATACCTCAACTCCACCCTTGATGGCGAAACCGCCGCCCGCGTCGAGCGCGAACTGCTCGCCGGCGAACTGGACATGCTCTACGTCGCCCCAGAGCGACTGCTGACCGGCCGCTTCCTCTCGCTGCTCTCGCGCAGCCGGATTGCCCTGTTCGCCATCGACGAAGCCCACTGCGTCTCGCAGTGGGGCCACGACTTCCGCCCCGAATACCGCCAGCTCACCGTCCTGCACGAGCGCTGGCCCGACGTCCCGCGCATCGCGCTGACCGCTACCGCCGATCCGCCGACCCAGCGCGAAATCGCCGAACGCCTGGACCTGACCAACGCCCAGCACTTCGTCAGCTCCTTCGACCGGCCCAACATCCGCTACACCGTCGTCCAGAAAGACAACGCCAAGCGCCAGCTGCTGGACTTCCTGAAGGTCCACCGTCAGGAAGCCGGCATCGTGTACTGCATGTCGCGGCGCAAGGTCGAGGAAACCGCCGAGTTCCTGTGCAAGGAAGGGATGAACGCCCTGCCCTACCACGCTGGCCTGCCCGCCGAGGTGCGCGCCGCCAACCAGCGCCGCTTCCTGCGCGAGGACGGCATCGTGATGTGCGCCACCATCGCCTTCGGCATGGGCATCGATAAACCGGACGTGCGCTTCGTAGCGCATACCGATCTGCCCAAATCGATGGAAGGGTATTACCAGGAAACCGGCCGTGCAGGGCGCGATGGCGAGCCTGCCGAAGCCTGGCTCTGCTACGGCCTGGGCGATGTCGTGCTGCTCAAGCAGATGATCGAACAATCCGAAGCCGGCGAAGACCGCAAAACGCTCGAACGGTCCAAACTCGATCACCTGCTCGGCTACTGCGAATCCATGCAGTGCCGCCGTCAGGTCCTGCTGGCCGGGTTCGGGGAAACCTACCCCCAGCCCTGCGGCAACTGCGACAACTGCCTGCTGCCACCGGATGCCTGGGATGCCAGCGTCGCCGCCCAGAAGGCGCTGAGCTGTGTCTACCGCAGCGGCCAGCGCTTCGGCGTGGGCCATCTGATCGACATCCTGCGCGGTGGCGACAACGAAAAGGTCCGCCAGTTCGGGCACACCGAATTGAGCACCTACGGCATCGGCAAGGATCTCGACGCCCGCACCTGGCGCAGTGTGTTCCGCCAGCTGGTCGCCTCCAGCCTGCTCGAGGTGGACAGCAGTGCCTACGGCGGCCTGCGCCTGACCGATGGAAGCCGTGACGTCCTCAAAGGCCAGCGCAAGGTCATGATGCGCCGCGAGACCCCCAAGGCCGCCCGCGAGCGCGACCGCAGCGGCCAGCGCACCGGCCTGTCGGTGCTGCCGCAGGACCTGGCGCTTTTCAATGCGCTGCGCGGCCTGCGGGCCGAGCTCGCGCGCGAGCAGAACGTGCCGGCCTTCGTGATCTTCCACGACAGCACGCTGCGCAACATCGCCGAACAGCGCCCCACCAGCGTCGATGCGCTCGGCCGGGTCGGCGGCATCGGCGGCACCAAGCTGGCCCGCTATGGCGACCGGCTGGTCGAGATCGTGCGCGAGGAAGGCTGATGCCCGGCCAAGCCCGCACGGACCGGCCTCCAGAGTTGAACCACGTGTTCAGCCGCAGGTGCGACCGCCCGGATTTGGCAGTAAGGTGAGGCCCATGTCCGCCAGTGGCCTGCTCCTGCGAGTGGTATTGATGCTCAGCCTGTTGCTCAACGGGCTGAATGTCGCCATGGCCGGTCCGATGACGTTGGCCATGGCCGAGGCGAGCCGCACCAGCACCCCGGCTCCGCCCTGCCATGGCGATGCGCCGATGCCCGCCGCACACGGCCACCATGCCATGGCCGCCGCCGACACCGACACCGGCGTCCAGGCCCCGCACGATGGCGACCATTGCAAGATCAAGGACTGCCTGCGCAGCTGTGCCCAGCAGCCCAGCCTGACCGTCCAGATCGCGTGGATCGCCACGCCGCCACCGTTGTCGCTGGCGCCGATCCTGACCGCGCATCCGTCGCGGCCGATGCCCCCGCTGGACCGCATCACCCGCCCTCCGATCGCCTGATCCGCCGCGCGCTGCGAGCGCCGGCCTGAGGCTCTGCACATGCGCCCCGGCGGGTGTGCGATGACGGCACCCCGTGTGCCATTCGAATCGGATTCGGAGTTGCAATGTCTTTCCCCAGAATACCCGGCACGGGCACCCCGCCCATGCCGTCACGCCGCCTGTTCGTGCAGGGCGTGGCTGCCGGCGGCGTGGTCGCCAGCCTGACCGCCACCGGCCTGAGCCCGCGTGCGTTCGCCGCCGCCGGCCCCGGTCTTGCCGGTGCCCCGCAGGTCCTGAGCAGCCATGACGTGCAGCTGAGCATCGGCGAATCGCTGGCCAATTTCACCGGCCGCACCCGCCCGGCCATCACCGTCAATGGGAGCCTTCCGGCGCCGATCCTGCGCTGGCGCGAAGGCCAGACGGTCAACATCCGCGTGGCCAATACGCTGCAGGCCCACCCCACCTCCATCCACTGGCACGGCCTGCTGCTGCCGGCCAACATGGACGGCGTGCCCGGCCTGAGCTTCAATGGCATCGCACCCGGCGAGGCCTACCAGTACCGCTTCACCCTCAAACAGTCGGGAACATACTGGTACCACAGCCATTCGATGTTCCAGGAACAGGCCGGTCTGTACGGCGCGCTGATCATCGACCCGCTGGAACCGGCGCCGTATCACGTCGACCGCGAACACGTGATCCTGCTCTCGGACTGGACCGACCTGGACCCCGGCGCGCTGTTCCGGCGCATGAAGAAGCTCGCCGAGCACGACAACTACTACAAGCGCACCCTGCCCGACTTCCTGCGCGATGTGCGCAAAGAAGGCTGGGCCGCGGCCACCGCCGACCGCGGCATGTGGGGCCGGATGCGGATGACGCCAACCGACATCTCCGACATCAACGCCCACACCTATACCTACCTGCTCAACGGCACCGCCCCGGCCGGCAACTGGACCGGGCTGTTCCGCAGCGGCGAGAAGGTGCTGCTGCGCTTCATCAACGGCGGCTCGATGACCTATTTCGACGTGCGCATCCCCGGCCTGAAGATGACCGTGGTCGCCGCCGATGGCCAGTACATCCACCCGGTCAGCATCGATGAATTCCGCATCGCCCCAGCCGAGACCTTTGACGTAATCGTCGACCCCAGCGGCCAGGACGCGTACACGATCTTCTGCCAGGACATGGGCCGCACCGGCTATGCCGCCGGCACGCTGGCGGTGCGCCACGGCCTGCAGGCGCCGATCCCCGCGCGCGACCCTCGCCCGCTGTTGACCATGAGTGACATGGGCCACGACATGGGCCATGCCTCGAACGGGATGGCAGGCCACGACATGAAGGGCATGGAAGGCGGCTGCGGTGCCAGCATGGGCCACGGTGCGCACGGTGCCGATCCCAAAGCGCCGCGTCACCCGGCCAGCGAGCAAGGCAACCCGCTGGTGGACATGCAAAGCATGGCCACCGAGCCCAAGCTGGATGATCCCGGTATCGGCCTGCGCGACAACGGCCGCAACGTACTCACCTACGGCGCGATGCGCAGCCTGTTCGACGATCCCGATGGGCGCGATCCCGGCCGCGAGGTCGAGCTGCACCTGACCGGCCACATGGAGAAATTCAGCTGGTCCTTCGACGGCATCCCGTTCGCCAGCGCCGAACCGCTGCGCCTGACCTACGGCGAGCGCATGCGCATCGTGCTGGTCAACGACACGATGATGCAGCACCCGATCCATCTGCATGGCGTGTGGAGCGACTTGGAAAATGCCGACGGCGAGTTCCACCTGCGCAAGCACACCATCGACATGCCACCCGGCACCCGCCGCACCTACCGCGTCCGTGCCGACGCGCTCGGCCGCTGGGCGTACCACTGCCACCTGCTGTACCACATGGAAGCAGGCATGATGCGCGAAGTGAGGATCGAAGAATGAGCCGCTCACCTCTCACCGCGCTGTCCGCACTGAGCGCCGCCCTGCTGCTGGCGTTGGCCGCACCGGCCTGGGCACAGTCGCATGCCGGCCATGTCACGACCGATGCATCACCGGCGGATGACCGCCCGATGGATCATGGCAGCATGGATCACACCAAGATGGACCATTCAACGATGGACCACGGCAGCGCTGATCACAGCCAGATGGACCATTCGACGATGGACCATGGCAGCACCGATCACAGCCAGATGGACCACTCGACGATGGACCATTCAACGATGGATCACGCCGCGATGGGCCATGCCCCACCGAAACCGCCTGCGCCCACCGAAGCGCGCGAACCGATTCCTGCCGTGACCGCCGCCGACCGTCTCGCCGCGTTTCCGCCGATCGACCACGGCGCGATGGAGCATGCGCCGGAGATTCACAGCCTGTTGCTGGTCAACCGCCTCGAATACTGGGATGGCCAGCACGGCAGCGGCCAGGCCTGGGAGGCCAGCGGCTGGGTGGGTGGCAACATCAACAGGCTGTGGCTGCGCAGCGAAGGCGAGCGCAGTGGCGGCCGCACCGGCTCGGCCGATCTGGAAGTGATGTACGGCCGCAGCGTGTCGCCGTGGTGGGATGTACTGGTCGGCGTGAAGCAGGATTTCCGGCCGGCCGATTCGCGCACCTGGGCGGCCGTCGGCATCCAAGGCCTGGCGCCGTACAAGTTCGAGACCTCGGCCACCGCCTACGTCGGCGAAGGCGGTCAGTTGGCGGCCACGGTCGAGGTGGAATACGAGCTGCTGCTGACCAACCGGTTGATCCTGCAACCGCTGCTGGAAGCCACCTTCTCGGCCAAGGACGAGCCCGCGTATCGCAACGGCGCGGGCCTCAACAAGGTCGAAGCCGGGCTGCGCCTGCGCTATGAATTCAGCCGCCGCTTCGCACCGTACATCGGCATCAGCCACGAGCGGTTGTTCGGCGCTACCGCCGATTACCACGAAGCGGCCGCCGAACACGCACGCGATACCCGCTGGGTGGCGGGTGTACGGGTCTGGTTCTGATCCAGCAGCCATGACAGGTTCCGGGTACCAACGTACCCGGAACCACGGCCGATCCCAGGCGATGGCGTAAGCTGCCGGCCCCACCTGCCTGCCTTGCGCCATGACGTTGATCCTCCGCCGTGCCAACGTTGCCGATGCCGACGCCCTCTCGGCGATCGCCATCGCCACCTACACCGAGACCTTCGGCGACTCTTACCCGCCGCAGGACCTGCGCGATTTTCTGGACAACCATTACGCGGTCGAACCACAACGCCGCGAGCTCGCCGATCCACGCAACGCGGCCTGGTTGCTGGACGACGGCGACCGTGTGGTGGGCTATCTCGCCGCAGGCCCGAACAGCCTGCCGCATGCGGACGCTGCCGAAGGCGATATCGAACTCAAGCGGCTGTACGTGCTCGCCAGCCACCAGGGCGGTGGTCACGGTGCGCACCTGATGGACGCGTTCCTGGCATGGCTCGATCAACCGCAGCGGCGCACGCTGTGGGTCGGCGTGTGGTGCGAGAATCTGGGTGCGCAACGCTTCTACGCGCGCTATGGCTGCAGCAAGGTGGGCGAATACGATTTCCCGGTCGGCGACAGCGTCGACCGGGAATTCATCCTGCGCCGCGCCTGAGCGCAGCGCAGGCCTGCATCAGAAGTCGAACAGGTCCGACAGGAAGCTCTCTTTCTTCTTCTTGCGATAGCCGTGCTGATCACTGTACTGCTGCTGGCCCAGATGGCGGGTATCCCTGTGCTGCACGGCGGCCGGCGGCGGCGGAGCGGCGGCGCGTGCCGGGGCGGGCGCAGGCGCTGCGGCACCGGCCGAGCGCTCGATGATCTTGTCCAGTTCACCACGGTCCAGCCACACGCCACGGCACTGCGGGCAGTAGTCGATCTCGATGCCCTGACGCTCGGACATCTGCAGCGCTTGGGTTTTGCATACGGGGCATTGCATGGGCGGTAATCCAAGGGGCAAAGCCGCACTCTAGCCGGTCATAGCTGACCGTGGTGCAACGCGGCCATGACCGATGGCCCCCCGACCAATGCCCCATGCTGCCGCGGCGGCCGTGCCCAACAATCCACCCAGTCCTTGAATAGGGAGCGTTCGATGCTGCCCCTTCGCCTGCCTGCGTGGCTGGCCGCCTGTGTGGTGGTGCTGACCCTGGCCGTGTCGATCAATCTGCGCGACCTCGCCGCGTGGCTGGGCAGCCCGATTCCGAAGCTGCCGATCCCCTATGGCGGCGCCATCCTCGATAACGGCCTGGGCGTGCTGCTGGTGATTGCTGTGGCCGCACTGCTGCTGCGCCCCGGGCAGCGCCTGCCCGCGCTGCTCGGGTTGCGCTGGAATGGCTGGCAGGGCCCGGCGCTGGCCCTGCTGGCGACCGTGCCCTGCTGGCTCGGCCTGTGGTGGCTGGGCGGGGTGAATCCCACCCAGGACCTGCTGGCCCTGCTGATGCTCGGCGTACTGTTTCCGTTGGCCGAGGAAATCATCTTCCGCGGTTTCGGTTTCATCTTCGCCCACCGCCAGCAGCGCTGGCCGTGGCTGGCCGCTGCGCTCATGCAGGCGATGGTATTCGGTGCGATCCACTGGTGGTCGTTCGGCGGCGGTGGGGGCATGGCGCTGCAGGTGTTCGCCATCACCGGCATCGGCGGGCTGGTGTTCGCCTGGCTCAATACGCTGGACGATTACACCCTGTGGAGCGGACTGGCCCTGCACGTGTCGCTCAATCTGGCGTGGAACGTGTTCGTGATCACCGAGGCGACCGCCGTCGGCTGGCCGGCGACGGTGCTGCGCCTGTCGGCGGCGGGCCTGGCGGTCGGGCTGGTGTGGGCCTGGCAGCGCCGTCGAAAACGTTCACTCGCCCTCGCCTGACCCGCGCCAACGCGGGCAGCACCGCCGGTTCACCGGGCATTTCGGCGACATCAACGATCTCCTCACCAGCGCCCCGCGATAATTGCGCGCCCCTCTCCGGGGGAAAGCCGGAACCACGCTCCATGTTGTTGTCCAAGCACCATCCCGAACCGCGCGTGCTGTTGATCGAAGACACCGAAGACACCCGCGAGCTCAGCCGCATGGCCCTGGAAAGCCAGGCCTGCGAAGTCGTGGCGGTCAGCTCCGCCGAAGCCGCGCTGGGCCTGCTGCAGGCCGGCGAGCGCTTCGATCTGGTGTTCACCGATGTCTGCCTGGGCGCGGTGAGTGGCATCGAGGCGGCGCATCGGGTCAAGCAGCAACAGCCCGGGCTGCCGGTGCTGGTCACCTCGGGCCTGGAGCCCTCCGTGGTGCTGCCGCAGCTCGGCCCGGGCATGCATTTCCTGCCCAAGCCCTACAGCATGAGCGAGCTGCTCGACGCGATCCGTGCCTGCTTCCAGCAGCCGCTGGCGGCCTGCGCCTGAGGCGAGTCGCCTGCGTCGGTCGGCGGCCGGCCGAGCGCGCCGCTGAGTGACCTTCATCCGGATTTCATGTCCGCGTGGCCATCGTCGGTGCCGGGAACGGGGGTCTCCCGCTTTCCATACGATGCGACACGCTCCTTTTCCTTGCCGGAATCGACGACATGCTCTTCCGTATGCTGCTGGCTACACCCTTGCTGTTGATGCTGCCGTTGGACGACGCGCGCGCGGATGACGTCGTCACCTGCGAAAGCCGCGACAACCGCTACCAATCCTGTTCCCTGCCTCGCGCCGGCTACGTCACCCTGGACCGCAAACTGTCCGGTGCGGACTGCCGTCAGGGCCGCAACTGGGACTACGATCGTCGTGAGGTCTGGGTCGACGATGGCTGCCGCGCCTCGTTCCGTGTACATGGCGACAGCGATCGCGATGACCGCCACGACAAGGACAACCACGACGCCAAGGTCGCGGCCGGCGTTCTGATTGGCGCGGCGATTCTCGGCGCATTGGCGCACAACGCCGACAAGGATGATGCGCGCTACGACGATGACAACTACCAGGGCGCCCGGCACAACTCGTATATCCCCGGCTGGATGATCGGCGAGTTCGAGGGCTACAACCCTACCTTCAATGCCGACATCCGCATGCGCATCGACAGCGATGGCCGCATGAGCGCACAGACACGTGGCCAGACCTTGAACGGCTGGATCAACGGCGGCCAGCTCAACGTCGGCAGCAGCGTGTTCGACATCAGCCAGAGCCGCGATGGCTTTGTCACCACCGAAGTGGGCGACCGGCAGAACGAAGTGCGCTACCGCCGCGTGCGTTGAGCGACGCGGCGGTGATCGTCATCCCCTGGCGATCTGGCACTGCAGGGTGGTGCCGTAGAACTCCAGCGTTGTCTGGTCGTTGTGGGTACGCAGGTCGACACCTTCGCGCCCCCAGCGACCGCCGTTGTTGTCGTCCTGGGTGACGGGCACCGGGAACACGATGGCCTGATCCCTGCCCCAGCTGACCACGGCCGCGGTCGGGTCGATATCGTTGTAGAACACGGCGGTCACCGGCTTGCTGTTGTCATCACAGCGGTACTCCACCGTCGCGGGTACCTGGATGCCGCCGCCATTGATGGTCAGCTCGACCAGCCGGGTCTGATAGGACTCCACGAGACAACGGTGCGGATCCACCGCGCGCGAACAGGCATCACGCCCCTTGATCCAGCCCCGCTGTTCGGCCGCGATGTCCAGCTCGTCCGGGCTGGTCTGCACCCGCTTGTAGAGCGCGGCCAGCTGGCGGTCCAGCGCGGCCAGGCGCGCGTCGCCGCACACCAGCGTCTCCGCCTGGGACTGCGCCTTGGCGCAATCGAACGACGGCGGCTGCAGGGTCGGGCTGGCGGGGGCGGCGGGCGCGCTGGCAGCGGGGGCCGACGTGGCCGGCGCGGCAGGCTCTGCCGGAGTCGCGGTATCGGACGGCGCCGGCTTGGAACAGGCCGCGAGCGCAAGCGCCCCCACACCCAGCAGGACGAAACGGTTCATGGCACCTCCAACATCGATCAACGAATGACTGGCTATTGTGCCCCCGTAAGCGGTTCTGCGGTGTGCACAGGCAGACCGCTCGTGGGCCACGCCTGCATCGCTGCTCACCGTCATTCGAGGACAACCGATTGCCGCGCGCCCGCAGGATGCCCCGGCGACGCATGCTGCGCGCCCGGTTGCCGCCCTGCCCCGGGTCACCTACGCTCCACGCCCGAATCGATCCAAGGACCATACCCCGGATGAGTGGCAGCCCGTTTTCTTCTCTCACGCGACGACTGGCATGGCCGGCGCGTGCGCCTGCCCAGACACCGCTGGGCGCTGCCCTCCTCGTGGTGTTGCTGGTCGCCTCACCCGCACGTGCCGATGACATACCGCCGCAGTTCATGGCGCAGTACGAAGCCACGCGCGATTACCTGCAACTGCTGCAGCAAGCCGACGCCGACAAGGCACCGGAGCAGCTCGACAGCCCACGCGCCATGCAACTGCTGGCGGCGGTGACCAACAAGACCGACGTCCTGGCGCCGGACTACGCGACGGCGGACCTGGGTCTGCTGACCAACGCGTGCCAGTACGGCGTAACGCTGTCCACCCGGTTGATGCAGTTCGGCATGGGTGCGATGCCAGCAGCCGTGCTCCTCCATTCCGGCGAGCAGGCCCGCCAAGGCAACCACAACGCCGAGCGCTTCCAGGCACAGCTGGGCCTGCTGCTGCCGTACCTGCTGCAGTGCGGTGCACGGATGCAGCCACTGGTGGATACGTGGCTGACCGTGGCAACGCCCGCAGAGCTCGCCGGTCTGGGCCCGGGCGGCACCGACACCCTTCGCCGCAATGCGCAACGCCAGTATCTGGAGATGCTGGAGGTGATGCGTGCCCAGCCGGCGGGCAGCACGCTGAAGCGGACCCTGGTCCGTGCGCTGGCGGAGACGGCGGCGCCTTACGCGCAGATGCTGCAGCCCGCGCAACGGCAGCCGGTGCGCGACGCGTTGAAGGAAGCGCTGGAACAGGTGGACCCAAGCGACGTTCCGCTCCTGCAGCAGGCCATTGCCGGGTTCAGCAGCGACCATTGCGGGACACTCTGCCAATCCTGATACATCGATGGCCGCGGCCACCAACTCGGCGCCTCGGATGAAGGCACGTTGTGGACCAGCAGCGTCGTGGGTGGTCCCACCCACGCGGCGTAGCACTGGGTCATGAGACTATCCTGACCCGATGCTCATCCCAGTGCGACCCTCGAGTAACAGCGGCAGGTCCACGCTGGGGTTGCGACATCACGTCGCCTTGGAGTCACCCATGTCCAACATGCAGAACAACGAAAACAACGTGAAGAATGCCGCCAACGCCCAGAACGCGCCGCAGTCCGACCAGGAACGCAAGGACGCGCAGGCCAAGCAGCAAAAGCAGGAACAGGACACCAAGAAAGCGCCTGATGCCGGCAACAAGCCGCAGCAGAAGTAAGTTTGCTCTGCTACTGGATTCCCTCTGTTACAGGACGGGGCTGCGCACCCGCGCAGCCCTGACAGGGTTTACCTGGATCGCTGCAACGCCCTCACCGCATCGCGTGGAGGGAGAGCTCGGGGCTCGTCATGACGCCCGTCGGCACGTCATCGTCCAACACCCACGCACTGCCTGCGACAGACGCGTTGATCACCTCCAGCACCGAGGGTGCGAGGCGAACGCCTTCGCCGATCGCCACCAGCATCAACCGGCGGTAATACAGCACGCCATCCTCCACCAGGCACGATCCGCCCAGACCCAATCGTCGACCTGTGGCGTCTTGCAATACGATGTTCATGGTGTGTCTCCGTGTCGACCTGCGCTGGTGTGCGCACGTCCTGATCGTCTTGATCTGTGATGACGGCGGCGGACGTCGGCCGTCGCGTCGCCGTGACGGTACCCGCCACGCGGATGGATCAGGGATCACGCTCGCGCAGCGTGGCCAACTGCTGGCGCATATCGTCCCAGCACAACCGCGTCTCCAGCAGCAGGTTGCCAAGGGTGCGGCGTGCCTGGCCGGACAGTGCGCGGTGGTGGACGGTCGCTTCCATTGCGCGAACCAGACGGGCTTCGGCCGCATGGCTCTCGCTCACGTACTGGATGCCGGCATCACCGAGCACCGTGCCGAACCACCCGAACCCACCGCGTACATGTCCCGAGAGCGTCCCATGCAGTGCCGGCTGTCCACCAGCGCGACGCACCAGCGTGGTGACCTCCGTGACGACCTTGGTCTTGGATGCGGCCATGCGCATCATCAGCGCGCTCAACGTCGGATCCGTGGCCTGCACGCCCGCGACGGCCTTGGCGTATATCCCGTGACCATCGCGCGCAATGCTGATGATCTGATTGAGCCCGCGTACTGCTTGGCCGTTGTTGTCGGTACTCATGACACCGCTCCGTGGAATCGCAGATCCCACTGTGGCCCGTTACCGTTTGATCCTGCGCCTGCGTGGGGGAGGACGATGTGAGGGGGGAACGATCGCCCGCTACACTACGGCCGCTGCAGGATCCGCAGCGTTGATGGCCGCGCTGCGCATGGAACAAAGCTACTTCTCCACCCTGCTCGCCCTGATCCTCCATCAGATCGATGCCGCCTTCTGGCGCGAGTGGGAGATGTTCCTGCTACCCGGCGGCGTGCAGGGCTTCCTGGTGTTCAATCTGACCGCAGTGGGCATCCTGCTGGTCGGCTACCGACATGTGGTGCTGCAAACCAGCAAGGCGCGCGGTTACGCGCTCCTCTGTGCCGCGCTGGGCCTGGCCACGTTCGCCGTCCACGTCGGCTTTGCCGCGTTCGGGCATCGCGCCTTCCACCTGCCGTTGTCGATGGCGGTCATTCTCACCTGTCTGGTCTCGGCGGTTTGGTTGCTGCGCTCGATACGTACCGCCACGCGCACTGCAACCCGGTAAGAACGGCCAGCACCGTCGCAAAGACGAGTGCCGTCTGCAGAAGATCCATTACCAGTGGCATCGCACTGCCCCGCATCGACCCACCGCGTGCCCGCCGCATCACACGGGAGTGGGCCTGCCGCGCTCAAGGTCTGGAGGGGTAGCGTGCGCGTGGGTGCTCTCTCTGCGCATCGGTCTTTTCCTCGCTGCGCGTCGGGGAAGCGCGCATGAGGCTGTGAGAATTACTACGGGCTAGAGACGCGCGCCCTGCGTGGCGCCATGCTCGGTGGTGTCATCGTACTGTTTATCGCGCGCGGCGTATTCATCGAGAACCGCTTGCCCGATGCGGTTGAGTTCCTCACCGAGCTGCGCGCAGCGCATCCCGCCGCCGACAGCCGCGAACCGCCGCTGGATTTCCTCGGCAGCTTGATCGGCATGTGCTGCATGGCCGTCTTCGTGCACCCGCAGCGCCTGGCTGTAGCGCGCCCACTCCTGTTGCAGCGACGCAGGCGCTGTATCGGCACCGGTCCAGCGCGGCAGCACCATGGTGGCCCTCACGTCCACGCGCAGCTTTCCGATTCTGCAGCCGACCGCTCGCGGGGCGTAGTCGTAGTTCCAGCCAACGTGCCAGTCCACGTGCCCGTGATGGCGTGCGCCGTCCTTGCCGACGGGCCCGTGCGCGTTCAGTGACGCACGCAGTTCCTGCAGGTTTTCGCCCTGTACGTCGTAGTAGGTGATCGTCAGATCCTGCGCGGCGCCCGCATCCAGGGCGATCACGGCAAAGGCCAACGCAGCGCCACGCAGGATCGCGCGACGACGGGAGGCAGACGGGGGAGGTGGTAGGTGGTTGCTCACGACGCGTTCCATGCGGAGGGAGGGGGCTTCATGCGATCCGGGCAGAACCGGAGACATGAAAAAGGCGACCCCGCGGTCGCCTTCATCATGGATGCAATGGTGGGCCGTGATGGATTCGAACCATCGACCAAAAGATTAAAAGTCTTCTGCTCTACCAACTGAGCTAACGGCCCATTGCATCCCCGACATGACGCCGGGGGTGCGCATTCTAACGCATCTTGAAGCTCATGCGTACCCGTCCGGCATCACACGTAATGGGTCGGGTCCGGCACGCCGGCATCCGTGAAACCCTGCGCGCGCAAGCGGCAGGCATCGCAATGCCCGCAAGCGCGGCCCTGGTCGTCGGCGTTGTAGCAGGACACGGTCAGGCCGAAGTCCACGCCCAGGCGGACGCCTTCACGCACGATGTCGGCTTTGCTCAGGAACTGCAGCGGGGCATGGACCTGAATCCCCGCCCCTTCCACGCCTGCCTTGGTGGCCAGGTTGGCCAGCGCCTGGAAGGCCTGGATGAACTCGGGGCGGCAATCCGGGTAACCGGAATAGTCCACCGCGTTGACGCCGCAGAAGATGTCGTTGGCGCCCAGCACTTCGGCCCAGCCCAGCGCGACGGACAGCATGATCGTATTGCGTGCCGGCACGTAGGTGACCGGGATGCCCTCGCCGCCCGCTTCCGGGACGTCGATGTCATCGGTCAGGGCCGAGCCGCCGATGCTGCGCAGGTCGACATTGACGGTCTTGTGGGCGACCGCACCCAGCGCGCTGGCGACGGCGGCAGCGGCATCGAGTTCGGAGGTGTGGCGCTGGCCGTAGCGCACGCTCAGTGCGTGGACGGCGAAGCCCTGCTCGCGGGCGATGGCGACAACAGCGGCGGAGTCCATGCCGCCGGACAGGAGGACGACTGCTTTTTTCATGGGGGTGTTTCCGGTGGTTTGCGGGGAACCAGCACGCTGTCCCGCGCCGGACGTCTTTACGGATGGTGAGGCGTGGTCGATGACAAGCGCAGCGCCGTAGCGCTGCAGCCGGCGTTACCTCCCGGGCTCGTCATTCCACAACAGCTTGTGCAGCTGCATCTGGAAGCGCACCGGCAGGCGATCGGCCACGATCCAGTCGGCCAGCTCGCGCGGGCTGACCTCGCTCTTGCTCGGCGAGAACAGCACCATGCTGCGCTCATTGAGCCGGTGCTCGCGGACCATGCCGCGGGCCCATTCGTAATCCTCGCGGCTGCACAGGACGAACTTGATCTGGTCGCGCTTGGTCAGCAGCGGCAGGTTCTCCAGGCGGTTGCGGGCCATTTCGCCGGAGCCGGGGGTTTTCAGGTCGACCACGCGCGACACGCGCGGATCGACGGCACTGACATCCAGCGCGCCGGAGGTTTCCAGCGAGACGTCCAGGCCGGCGTCGCAGAGCTTCTCCAACAGCACCAGGCAGCGCTTCTGCGCCAGCGGCTCGCCACCGGTCACGCAGACGTGGTGGACGCCTTGGGCCAGCACTTCGTCCACGATCGCGTCGATGTCCCACCAGGTGCCGCCATGGAAGGCGTAGGCGGTATCGCAATAGGTGCAGCGCAACGGGCAGCCGGTCAGGCGCACGAACACGGTCGGCCAGCCGGCGGTATCGGCTTCGCCCTGCAGGGACAGAAAGATCTCGGTGATCTTCAGTCGCGGCAGTGGGGACTGCACGATCTCACTGGGGAGTGCGGCGGCAGCGGACAGGGTCGTGGTCATGGCGGTGATTCTTGGCGGACGGCTTCGGAAACGACAACAGCCGGGCATGGCCCGGCACGGAGGACCGGGCAGCGCCCGGTTGGCAATCCATCATTATACCGGGCCCGGCCGCTTGAGCGGCCCGGGGCGGGTTCAGCGGATCTGCTGACCCAGCCGGATCGACTGCAGACGGTCCTGCGCAGTGCGCGCGGCGTCGGAGCCGGGATACGTGGACACGACCTGTTCGAGGGTCGCCTGGGCCTGGTCGACCTTGCCTTCGCCATACTGGGAAAGGCCGATCTTGAGCAGGCCACCGGACGCCTTGTCATGGGTCGGGTAGCGCGAGATGAGGTCGCGGAACTGCGCCTCAGCCAGCGGGAAATTGCGGGTGGCGTAATAGCTTTCGCCCAACCAGTACAGCGCGTTGGGGGTATAGACGCCGTTGGGGTACAGCTCGAGGAAGCTCATGAACAGCTGCGCCGAGTCGTCGTACTTGCCCGCCTTGAGCGAATCGAAGGCGACATTGTAGGCGGTGCGTTCATCGCCACTGGCGGCCAGGCTGCCGGCATCGCCGTGCACGCTTGGCGGCCGCTCGGAAGCGGCCGTTGCCGGTTTCGGGGATGCAGCGGGGGCAGGCGCGGCTGCGGCCGGGGCGGCAGGAAGCACGGGGGCTCCACCTTCCAGGCGGTTCAGACGGCTGTCCAGGTCCAGATACTGGTCCTTGGCGGACTGCTTGAGCTGCTCATTGTCGTGCTGCAGCTGCTCGACCTGCGACTGCAGCGCCTGCAACTGGGTACGCAGCTGATTCAGCTGATTGAGCATGTCCATGTTGGACTGGTTGTTGTTCGCCTGCTGCTCAAGCGCGCCGACGCGGTCGGCCAGACTCTGGCGCTGCGCATTGGCCGGTGCGGCAGCCACGAGGGCTGCCGCAACGATCATCGATAGAAATCGAAAGCGCATCTATTACTGAGCCGTGTACACGATCTCGACGCGACGGTTCTGCGACCAGCAGGACTCGCCCGACTCGGTGCAGACCGGACGCTCTTCACCGTAGGACACGACGGTCAGCTGCGAAGCCGAACCACCGTTGGCCTGCAGTGCCGAGGACACGCCGTTGCCACGACGCTCGCCCAGGGCCTGGTTGTAAGCGCGCGAACCGCGCTCATCGGTGTGGCCCTGCAGGGTCATGCGCGAGGACGGACGGTCACGCAGGTACTTGGCGTGGCAAGCCATGATGGCCTGGAATTCCGGCTTCACGTCTTCCTTGTCCAGGTCGAAGTACACCACGCGCTGGCGCAGGCAGGAATCGGTATCCAGATCACCCGGGCCGTACAGGCCGGAGGTGGACGGGCCGGTCGGAGCGGTGGTGCTGCCGGTATCAACCGGGGCAGCCGGCACTTCCTTGACCTTCTTGGAACAACCGGCCAGGGCGGCCACGGACAACAGGGAGACAAGCAGAACGCGGGTGGTCTTGTTCATGGCGATACCTTTGAGGCTCCTAAAGCCGGATGAGGGATGAATACGGCGAAATCTTAACACTCTGTTAGCGCTTTGTACGGTATGGCGACCAAGAAGGCTCGCGAACATCACCGTCCGCCAGAACAAGCCGCTGGCGCACGCGCGCATCGGCCGAAACGGCGTACAACACTCCACGACCACCCTCACGGGCGGCGTACAACACCATGCTCGCGTTGGGCGCGAAGCTCGGCGATTCATCCAGCGACCCTGGCGACAGCGTGTTCCAGCGGGCCGAGCCCGTGCTGCTGTCCATCATCGCGATCTTGTAGGTGTTGCCGCTGCCCTGGGCGACCACCAGCTTCTTGCCGTCGTAGGACAGGCTCGGGGTAGCGTTGTAGTTGCCCTGGAAGGTCACGCGCGAGGCGCTGCCACCGCTGGAGGCGACCTGGTAGATCTGCGGGCGGCCGCCACGGTCGGAGGTGAAGTACACGCTGGAACCGTCCGCACTCCAGGTCGGCTCGGTATCGATGGCGAAGTGGTTGGTCAACTGGGTCAGCTGCTTGCTGCCCAGGTCCATCACGTAGATTTCCGGGTTGCCGCTGCGCGACAGCGACAGGGCCAGGCGGCGGCCATCCGGGGAGAACGAGGGCGCGCTGTTGATACCGCGGAAGCTGGTCACCAGCTCACGTGCGCCGCTGGAGATGTTCTGGATGTAGATCGCCGAATTGCCACGCTCGAAGCTCACGTAGGCCAGCTTGTTGCCGTCCGGGCTCCAGCTCGGCGACAGCAACGGCTCGGCCGAACGGACGATGGTCTGCGGGTTGAAGCCGTCCGAATCGGCCACCATCAGCGCATAGCGCATGGCATCGCCCTTGCCGCTGGCAGTGACATAGGCGATGCGGGTCCAGAAGGCGCCGCGCACACCGGTGATCTTTTCGTAGATGGCATCGGCCATCTGGTGGGCGACATCGCGCATGGCATTGCCACGGGCGGTCATCGCCAGGCCGAGCAGACGCTCGCCCTTGGGCACGTCATACAGTTCGTATTCGACGCGGTAGGCGCCGGCACCGGCGTCCATGACCCGGCCGACCACGATGTAGTTCTGCTTCAGCGCGCGCCAGGTGGCGAACTGGATCTCGCTGCCACGGGTCGGCTTTTCGACGATCTGGGCTTCCGGCAGATTGCGGAACTGGCCCGAACGGTCCAGATCGGCACGAACCACGGCGGCCACATCGGTCTGCGGTGCACCGGCCGAGCCCTGGTAAGGCATGGGGACAACGGTGATCGGCGTGGCGGAGGCGTTGCCGCCGATGATGTCGATATCCAGCCCCTTCTGCTGCGCCACGGCAGCAAAGGGCAACAACAGGGCCGCAACAACGGCAAGCCAACGAGGCATTTTTTTCATGGAGTGCTCAAATAGGGGAAAACCAGGACGAGGGATAACAGGACGGCAGTGAACAGTTTCGCAATCATGAACCAAGGCCGTGTGAAATCCGAGTCACTGACTGCGCAAAACTCACAGGCCGTTAACGACGAGGCCCCATTTCCAGGTGCGCGATGCGCCCCACCCATCCTCGGGCGGTGCTGAACCCGCGTCGCCGACCCGCCCGGGATCAATCCTGGGCGGTAAAGGTGAAATTGATCGTGCGCGCGAACACCGACTCAAAGCCGCGGTACGGCAACGGCTGGGCGTTCAGCACGGCGGCCTCGATCGAGCGGCGGCCGGCCTCATCGAACGGGCAGCTCCCGCTGACCTTGGCCTGGATCACCTGCCCACCGGGAATCTGGGTGATCGAGACCTGGCAGCGTTGACCCAGCGGCACCGAATCCGGACGGGTCCACTGCGCCGAGACCTTCTGCTGGATGGCCGCGGCGTACTTGGCGCTGAGATCGTCACTGGTGCCGCCGGCACCGGCAGCCGGCTTGGCCGCACCGGTGGCGCCGGAGGTCGATGCCGAGGCATTGGCCGCGCGTGCCGCCGAGACCTGGCGCAGCTTCTGCTCGGCCAGCTTGGCTTCGTTCTCGGCCTGGGCGCGCTTGCGGCGGATTTCGGCGAGCTTCTTGTCGCGCTCGGCGTCGGCCTTGGCGTCGTTGGCCTTCTGTTCCTGCTCCGCCAGCTTCTTCTTCTCGGCCTCTTCCTGCTGCTTGGCCAGGCGCAGTTTCTGCTCGGCCTGGTCCTGGCGCTTGCGCTCGGTCAGGTCGATCTGTTCCTGGCGGCGCTTGGCTTCCTGTTCCTGCTTGGCCTTTTCAGCCGAGATCGCCAAGGCGTTGACCGCCTCCTGATCGACCGTATCGGGCTGGGCAATGCGCTCCTGGGCCTGTTGCTGCTGCGGGGTGGGAGCATCCTGAGGGCGCGGCTCTTCAATCGGCTGCGGCGGCGGGACGGTATCTTCCGGCACCGGTTCGGGCTCGGCGACCGGCTCGGGCAGGTCCGGCAGCGCTTCGGAGGCACGCAAGGCCTGGCGCGCGGCCGATGCCTCGGAGGCGGACAGCTGCAGGCTGGCTTCAATCGCCGGATCGCCGGCCGCCGCTTCGGTCGTGCGCTGCGGCGACCACAACCAGGCGGCGATGAAGATCAGTGCCAGCAGCAGGTGGACGCCGAGCGCCAGCGCGACCGGCAGGCCCCACTCCTCATCCCGTGCGCGCTGCGGTGGCAGGGCTTCAGTGTGCATCGGTCGCCAGGCCCACCTTTTCCACATTGGCGCGCTTGATCACGTCCATGGCCGCGACCACCTTTTCATACGCCACGGCCCTGTCGGCAGCGACGATCACGCGCAGGTTCTTGTCCTGCGAGGACAGTGCGGACAGCTGAGCCTGCAGCCGGTCAGCATCCATCGGCTCGGGGTCCTTGGCCTCGGGCAGCTTGAGGCTGAGCTGGCCATCCAGGCGGACGGACACGACCACCGGATCCTGCTTGCTCTCCAGCGCCTTGGCTTGGGAGGTCGGCAGATCCACTTCAAAGCTCAGCGTGAGCAGCGGCGCGGTCACCATGAAAATGATGAGCAGCACCAGCATGACGTCGATGTACGGCACGACGTTGATTTCGGATTTGAGCTTTCGGCGCTTGCGGCGGCCAATGGCTGCGGTCATGGCAGGACTCCTGTGCTGGGCGCTTACTCGTCGCCCGCGGTCTGACGCTGCAGGATCGAGCTGAACTCTTCTGCGAAGGTTTCAAAGCGCACCGACATGCGCTCCACGCGGGTGGTGAAGCGGTTGTAGGCCCACACCGCCGGGATCGCCACGAACAGGCCGATCGCGGTGGCGAACAGGGCTTCGGAGATGCCCGGGGCCACCGAGGCGATACCGGCCTGCTCACCGCTGTTGATCATGTCGTGCATGGTCACCATGATGCCGAACACGGTGCCGACCAGGCCCACGTACGGGGCGGTCGAGCCGATGTTGGCCAGCAGCTCCAGGCTGCGTTCCATCTGGTCCACTTCACGGGTGTAGGTGGTGCGCATGGCGCGCTGGGCGCCTTCGAGCTGCGCACGGCCGTCCAGGCGACGCTTGTCGCGCAGGCGGGTGAACTCGCGGAAGCCGGCTTCGAAGATGGCTTCCAGCCCGCCGACCTTGCGGTTGCGGTCGGTCGCCGAGCTGTACAGCTTGCCCAGGTCCGCGCCGGACCAGAAGCGGCTTTCGAACTCATCGGCCTCGCGGTTGGCGGCGTTGAACACGCGCGCCTTGCGGAAGATGATCACCCAGCTGATGAACGAGCCGGCCAACAGCAGCAGCACGATGATCTTCACCGGGATGCTGGCCTTGATCATCAGATCCAGGTAATTGATGCCACCGCCATGCGCGGCTTGGGCGACAGTCTGTGCCGCGGCGCTGGTGACTTCCTGCGGCAGCGCTTCGGTCACCGTGGCCTGCAGGGCCAGGAGCATTGCGATCATCCGTTGTTCCTCAGTGTGCGGATTCTGGAAATTCGAGGTGTTTCAGCGCGGCATGCAGTGCATCGTCCATGCCACGCGGTTTGAAGGTGGTTGCATCGAGCGCGGCGATCTTCACCTGCGCGGTCAGCAGTGTCTCATCGCCCCGATGGACCGCTTGGGCGAACACCATGCTGGCGCGCTTGCACTGCACCAGCGTGGCGGTGACCGCCAACGCATCATCCAGACGCGCCGGCTTGAGGAAATCCATGGACATGCTGCGCACCGCGAACACCAGGCCGTGGTCGCAGCGCATGCGCTCCTGACCATACCCCAATGCCCGCATCCATTCGGTGCGCGCCCGTTCCATGAAGGCCACGTAGCGGGCGTGGTACACGACCCCGCCAGCGTCGGTATCTTCCCAGTAAATGCGTGTCGGCCAACTGAATCGGGGATCAACCGACATCCGGAATCTCCGCGAACAGGTCGGCCGGCGGGTTTTTCGGCTTCAACCCCATGTGCCGGTAGGCCTTGTGCGTGCACATGCGGCCCCGCGCGGTGCGGATCAGGAAGCCCTGCTGGATCAGGTACGGCTCGACCACATCCTCCAGCGTGCCACGCTCTTCGGACAGGGCCGCCGCCAGCGACTCGATGCCGACCGGGCCACCGTCGAAGTAATCGACCATGGTCCGCAGCAGCCGCCGATCGAGCTCGTCGAAGCCCTCCGGGTCGACCTTCAGCATCTGCATCGCCGCCTGGGCGACGTCCTGGTCGATGTGGCCGGCGGCCTTCACCTGGGCGAAATCGCGCACGCGGCGCAGCAGCCGGTTGGCGATACGCGGGGTGCCGCGCGAGCGCCGTGCGATCTCGGCCGCGCCTTCGGCGGTGCAATCAATGTTGAGGATGCTGGCCGAGCGCCGGACGATCTTGGTGAGCTCTTCCGGCGTATAGAACTCCAGCCGGTGCACGATGCCGAAGCGGTCGCGCAGCGGCGCGGTCAGCAGGCCCGCACGGGTGGTCGCGCCGATCAGGGTGAACGGCGGCAGATCGATCTTGATCGAGCGGGCCGCAGGGCCCTCGCCGATCATGATGTCGATCTGGAAATCTTCCATCGCCGGGTACAGCACTTCTTCCACGACCGGCGAGAGGCGGTGGATTTCATCGATGAACAGCACATCGTGCGGCTGCAGATTGGTCAGCAGCGCAGCCAGATCGCCCGCCTTTTCGATCACCGGGCCGGAGGTGACGCGCAGCGCGACCCCCAGCTCATTGGCGATCACATGGCTCAACGTGGTCTTGCCCAGACCCGGCGGCCCGAAGATCAGCACGTGGTCAAGCGCGTCACCACGGGCCTTGGTCGCCTCGATGTAGATCGACAGCTGCTCGCGCACAGGGGCCTGGCCGAGGTAATCGGCCATGCGCTTGGGGCGGATGCTGGCGTCGGTGCCCTCGTCTTCGCGGGTGGCACCGGCAGCGATGATGCGGTCGTCGGTCATTCGGCAATTATGCGGCAAAAGCGGCGCGATCCGCGCCCGGCAGCCCCAGCCGGCGCCGCGCCATGCAGGCGCATTGAGCAGCCAACCAACTGGAGAAGAGCCCCCTTGTTGTTCAAGGGGGCGCGCCGAAGGCGCGGGGATAAGGTGGAATGCCGCCGGGGCCCACGGTTTGCATCGCAAACCGTGGGGCAGCCCAGGTCGAGATTCAGATCTCGACCTGGGCCCCTAGCTCCACAAGCCGATTGCCCGGAATCCGGAAGAACCCGGTCGCCGGCGCGGCGTTCCGGTGCATCAGCGCGAACAGCTTGTCGCGCCAGATCGGCATGCCGCGGTTGGCGGTGGCCACGATGGTCTCGCGGCTGGCGAAGAACGTGGTGTCCATCGGATCGAAGTAGATCCCGCCGTGGTCGCACGAACGCATCAGCGCCAGCGGCACGTCCGGGGTCTCCATGAAGCCGAACTTCACGTAGATCCGGTAGAACTCGTCGCCCACCGATTCGATCTTCAGGCGCTGACCCGAGGGCGCGTACGGCACCGGCAGGGTCACCACGTGCAGGAACACGTTGCGCTCATGCAGCACCTTGTTGTGCTTGAGGTTGTGCATCAGCGCGTGCGGGGCCACCGAGGGATCGGCGGTGAGGAACACGGCAGTGCCCGGCACCCGCACCGGCGGGGCCAGCATCAGGCCCGGCAGGAAGGTGTCGATCCGGATGCCGTCCTTGCGGATTTCATCGCGCAGCAGCTCGCGGCCACGGCGCCAGGTGCGCATCATGGTGAACAGCACGATGCCCAGCACCACCGGGAACCACGCGCCCTGCAGCAGCTTGGCGCCATTGGCGATCACAAAGCCCAGGTCGATCACGAAGAACACCGCGCACAGCGGAATGATCCAGTAGCGCGAGGTCGGCCACAGCGCGCGGGCCACCAGGGCCAGCAGCAGGGTATCGATCAGCATCGTCGCCGAGACCGAAATGCCGTAGGCCACGGCCAGGTTGGAGGAGCTGCGGAACGCCAGCACCAGCCCGATCACCATCACCGCGATGCCCCAGTTGATGCCCGGGATGTAGATCTGGCCGATGGTGTCGTGCGAGGTGTGGGTGATCCGCATGCGCGGGATGTAGCCCAGCTGCATGGCCTGGCGCGACACCGAGAACGCACCGGTGATCACCGACTGCGAGGCGATCACCGCGGCCATGGTGGCCAGGATGATCATCGGGTACAGCGCCCAGTCCGGCACCGCTTCGAAGAACGGGTTCTTGACCGCCTCGGGGTTGTTGAGCACCAGCGCGCCCTGCCCCAGGTAGTTCAGCACCAGGCACGGCAGCACGAAGAAGTACCAGGCGTGGCGGATCGGTTTGGCGCCAAAGTGGCCCATGTCCGCGTACAGCGCCTCGCCGCCGGTCACGGCCAGCACCACCGCGCCGAGGATGAAGATGCCGTGCCAGCCATGCTCCATGAAGAAGCGCAGCGCCCACATCGGGTTGAACGCCTTGAGCACCTCGGGCGCATCGACGATGTTGTAGATGCCGATCGCGGCCAACGAGATGAACCAGATCGAGGTGATCGGACCGAACAGCTTGCCGATCTTTTCGGTACCAAAGCGCTGCACGGCAAACACCGCCAGCAGCACCACCACCGTGATCGGCACGATGAACGCATGCAGCCCCGGGGCCGCGACCTCCAGGCCTTCCACCGCGCCCAGCACCGAGATGGCCGGGGTGATCACCCCGTCACCGAAGAACAACGAGGCGCCGAAGATGCCCAGGATGCCCACCACGTAGGCCGAGCGCGAGCCGTTGCGCAGGGTTCGCTGGGTCAGCGCCATCAACGCCATGATGCCGCCCTCGCCCTCATTGTCGGCGCGCATGATGATGGTGACGTACTTGAGGGTAACCACGATGTTCAGTGCCCAGAAGGCCAGCGACAGCACCCCCAGCACGGTGTCGTGGTCGCTGTTGAGCCCGTAGTGCGGGGAGAACGCTTCTTTCAGCGTGTACAGCGGGCTGGTGCCGATATCGCCGAATACCACGCCGATGGCGCCGATCATCAGCGCCATGCCACCGGCGGCCGGCGCGTGCCCGTGCGGGGACGGGCCATCGCTGTGCTGGGAAGAAGTGGTGGACATGGGGCTCCGGGCGGACGCGGTCGGTAGTGTCGGCAGCTAGGGAAAGACAGGCGCGCGGCTCAGCGCAGCGCGGCCTGCAGGGCTTTGCGGATGACCGTGGCGACATCGTCTCCCTCGGCGTTGGCATCGCGTGCCATGCGCGCGGCCTCGGTCGGCTTGTAACCCAGCTGCTGCAGGGCCACGGTTGCCTCGGAGACCGGATCGGTGGCCGGTGCGGCACCGGCGATCGGCGCGCCGCCACCACCGAAATTGGCCGCGCGGTCGCGCAGTTCCAGCACCATCCGCTCGGCGGTCTTCTTGCCGATGCCCGGAATCCGGGTCAGCGCGGTGATGTCACCGGCCTGCAGCATGCGCGCGAACTCATCCACGCTGACGCCGGAGAGCACGGCCAGCGCGATCTTGGCGCCGATCCCGCTGACCTTCTGCACATCGCGGAACAGGCGCCGCTCGCCCTCGCGCAGGAAGCCGTACAACGAGACGCTGTCTTCCTTCTGCGCGTAATGGGTGAACAAGGTGACCTCGCGGCCCAGTTCGGGCAGGTCGTAGAAGGTGCTCATCGGCGCCTCCAGCTCGTAGCCGACGCCATTGACGTCCACCATCAGCCAAGGCGGTGCCTTGTAGGCCACGATCCCGCGCAGACGACCAATCATGCAGTGTTCCTCATTTCCGGCTCCAGGCCTGGCGCGCATTGACGCCCAGGCGCAGCGCCGTCGCCCGGACATGGGCGTGGGTGATCGCCACGGCCAACGCATCGGCAGCGTCGGCCTGCAGCTTGGTTTTCAGGTTGAGCATGAGCCCGACCATGTGTTGGACCTGTTGTTTTTCCGCGCCACCGCGGCCGACCACGGCCAGCTTGATCTCGGTGGCGGCGTACTCGCTGACCGGCAGATCACGCATCACCACGGCCGAGATGGCGGCGCCACGCGCCTGGCCCAGCTTCAAGGCCGAATCGGGGTTGCGCGCCATGAAGACCTTTTCGATGGCCACTTCGTCGGGGCGGTATTCCTCGACCAGGGCGGTCAGGCCGACCACCAGCAGCTTCATCCGCTGGGGGAAGTCGTCCGCGCCCAACAGCACCAGCGGCAGGTGATGCACATGCACCACCTTGCCGGCGGCGTCCACATCAATGATGCCCACCCCGGTGCGCTGCGAACCGGGGTCGATGCCGAGAATGCGGGTCATGCGGCACACACACGGGGATAACAGGGAACGGCTGGAGTCATCATGGTCCGCATTGTCCGCTCACCGGTCGCGCAAAGCGACCGGTGAAGCGCCCGCTCAGGCGTAGGCGTCCGCGCCGAGCTCGGCGTTGGAGAACACGTCCTGCACGTCGTCCAGGTCTTCGAGCATGTCCAGCAGCTTCTTGACCTGCAGGGCGGTGTCGCCCTCGACCTTGATGTCGTTGTCGGCGCGGTAGGTGATTTCGGCGTGGTCGGGCGTGAACCCGGCGGCTGCCATCGCATCCTTGACCGCGTGGTAGCTGTCGGCCGCGGTGACCACGTCGATCGCCCCGTCCTCCGGGTAGACCACGATGTCATCCGCGCCGGCCTCGATCGCCGCTTCGGTGACGGCCTCTTCGTCCGCGCCGGCGGCGAAGTGCAGCACGCCCAGGCGCTTGAACATGAACGACACCGAGCCTTCCGTGCCCATGTTGCCGCCGCACTTGCTGAACGCATGGCGGACATCGGCCACGGTACGCACGCGGTTGTCGGTCAGACAGTCCACGATCACGGCCACGCCACCGGGGGCATAGCCCTCGTAGCGGATCTCTTCGTACTCGACGCCTTCCAGCTCACCGGTCGCCTTCTTGATGGCGCGCTCGATCACGTCCTTGGACATGTTCGACGACAGGCCCTTGTCCATGGCCACCCGCAGGCGCGGGTTGTTGTTGGGGTCGCCTCCACCGCCGCGCGCGGCAACGCCGATCTCGCGGATGATCTTGGTGAAAATCTTGCCGCGCTTCGCGTCAGACGCGTTTTTGCGGTTCTCGATGGAGGGGCCTCTACCCATGGGGTGACTCTCGTGTTTCTGTCAGGAACAGGGCGCGAATTCTACCTGATCCGTCGGCCCGCCCGTGTCAGTGCCGGGCCCGATCAGGCAGCGTGGGCCGCGTCGTCCCGGCGGAACCGGCCATCGCGCAGGAACGCGGCGGTCTGGCGCGCGGCATCCGGCGAAAATACCAGCCCGCTATGGCTGGCCGGGATCACGCAGTGGTCGGCCAGACCGGGCAACTGCGTCTCATCCAGCGCCACGGTGCCATCGGACGCATCGCCACAGGCGCCCAGCAGGCTGCCCAACCCGTGCGGGACGGAGCCGGCGATCAGGCCGACCTGCGCCCTGCCCTCCCAGGCCGGCAGGCCATCAAGCAGCAGTTCCGAGCTGCGCCCCAGCGCCAGTGACCAGCCGTGATCGCTCAGGGAGCGGGCGGTCACACTGCCGCGCAGCGGCGAACCGAGGCAGACCACCCGCGAAACCGGCAGCTCCGGCGCGCGCCGCAGCGCCTCCAGCGCGACCAGTCCGCCCAGGCTGTGCCCGACCAGCGAGACTGGACCGCTGTCCTTGAGCCGCTCCAGCAGTTGCGGCACCGCCACCTCCGGCCCCCCGAACACGCTGGAATACCCGAAGGTATCCACGGCGAAGCCACGGGCACGCAGACGCCAGGCCAGCGGGCCGACCCACGCGCGCGCATTCCAGATGCCATGCAGCAGTAAAACAGGGGGATTCATGGTGTCAGCCTAGCCCGTTGGGCGGGGCGCCTGCAGAAGGAAACAGCGTCATTAGACGAATGGACCGGACAACGGCAGGTGAAGCCGTCGCGGCCCTTCAGGATCCGGCTCAGGCGGCCGTTGGCGGACGGCGCAGGATGAACTCCAGGTCGCGCACGTTGCCGACCGGGAACTCGTAGGTGCCGACCTTGCTGAAGCCGTAGCGGGCATAGAAGCGCTGCGCGCCGAAGTTTTCCGACCAGACACCGAGCCACACCGTGCGCGGGCCGTCGCGTTCCAGCCAGGCAAGCGCCGTTTCGAACAGACGGCTGCCCCAGCCACAGCTCTGCTGCTCCTTGATCAGGTACAAACGCTTGAGTTCAAGGTCCCCTGGCTGCACCTCGGCATGCGGCAGGCCGCAGGGGCCGGCAGCGGCGTGACCCACGGCAACACCGTCCAGCTCCAGCAGCCAGACCGCGTAATCGGGGTGTTCGAGGATGATGCGCTGGCGCTGCGCCGGGTACGCCTCATCCAGGAAGGCCTGCAGATCCTCCGGCGGGTACAGGTGGCCGAAGGTTTCCACGAAGGTACGGGCGGCCAGCACCGACAGAGTCTGGGCATCGTCCGGGGTGGCGCGGCGGATGGTGTAACGGCCTGGGGTCACGGCAGGAGCATCGGCATCGGCGGGAGCCGCCAATTTACCTGAACGCTGCGGCGATGGCGCCTCGTGACCATCGACTTTTTCAATCATGACAGGCGCAATCAGTAGGCAGGCACCAACCCCCGGCCGGTACCTGCCGCACCCCACGCCGACCGATGGCCGGCGTTTACCGGCTTATTCCTTGACCGCGCGCGGACGGACCTGGACGTGCACTTCGGCCAGCTGCTCGTCCGGGATCGGCGACGGGGCACCGGTCATCAGGCACTGCGCGCCGGTGGTCTTCGGGAACGGGATGACGTCGCGGATCGACTCGGTACCGGCCATCAGTGCGGCGATACGGTCGATACCGAAGGCGATGCCACCGTGCGGCGGCGCGCCGAAACGCAGCGCGTCGAGCAGGAAGCCGAACTTGCCCTCGGCCTCTTCGGCCCCGATGCCCAGCAGGTCGAACACCGCGCTCTGCATGTCCGAGCGGTGGATACGGATCGAACCACCGCCGATCTCGTTGCCGTTGAGCACCATGTCATAGCCGCGCGATACGGCGGTCCTGGCGTTGGCGCGCAGATCGGCGATGTCATCCACTGCCGGTGCGGTGAAGGGGTGATGCAGGGCGACGTAGCGCTGGGCTTCGTCGTCGTACTCGAACATCGGGAAATCGGTGACCCACAGCGGTGCCCAGCCGGCAGCGACCAGGTTGAAGTCCTTGCCGGCCTTCAGGCGCAGGGCGCCCATGAAGTCGGAGACCTTGTTGTAGCCACCGGCGCCGAAGAACACGATGTCGCCGTTACCGGCGCCCACCTGGGCGACCAGCGCGGCGAAGGCCTCTTCGCTGAAGAACTTGGCGATCGGCGAGCTGACTTCGCCGCTTTCGCTGATCTTGATGTAGGCCAGACCCTTGGCGCCGTACTTGGCGGCATGCGCGGCGTAGTCGTCGATCTGCTTGCGCGACAGGCTGGCACCACCCGGGATGCGCAGCGCGGCGACGCGGCCATCGGCATCGTTGGCGGCGGCGGTGAAGACCGGGAACTCGCTGGTCTTGACCAGCTCGGCCACGTCCACCAGCTCCAGCGCGATGCGCAGGTCCGGCTTGTCAGAGCCATAGCGACGCATCGCCTCGGCCCAGGTCATGCGCGGGAAGCTGGCGGCCAGCTCCACATCGACCACTTCGGCGAAGATGGCGCGGATCATGTTCTCCACGAAGTCCTGCACGTCGCGTTCGCGCACGAAGGCGAACTCCATGTCCAGCTGGGTGAACTCCAGCTGGCGATCGGCACGCAGGGCCTCGTCGCGGAAGCAGCGCGCGATCTGGTAGTAACGGTCGAAGCCGGCCACCATCAGGATCTGCTTGAACAGCTGCGGGCTCTGCGGCAGGGCGTAGAACTCGCCCGGGTGCATGCGCGCCGGCACCAGGAAGTCGCGGGCGCCTTCCGGGGTGGCCTTGGTCAGGATCGGGGTTTCGATGTCCTGGAAGCCGGTGGCATCCAGGTGGCGCCGCAGAGCCTGCACCAGCTTGATGCGGGTGCGCTGCATGCGCTGCATTTCCGGGCGGCGCAGATCCAGGTAACGGTATTTCAGGCGGGTTTCTTCGCCCGGGTTCTCATGCGCGTGGAACGGCAGCGGCTCGGCCTTGTTGAGGATGGTGATGGCCGTGGCGATCACTTCCACGTTGCCGGTGCGGAGCTTGTCGTTGGCCGCATGGCGCGCGCGCACCACGCCTTCCACCTGCAGCACGTCCTCGTAGCCCAGGCTGGCGGCCACGGCGAATACAGCCGCGTTGTCGACTTCCACCGTCACCTGCACGATGCCTTCATGATCGCGCAGATCGATGAAAACCACGCCGCCCTGGTTGCGGGCAACGTCGGTCCAGCCGGCGAGGGTTACGGTTTGGCCAATCAGGGTCTCGTCGACCAGGCCACAGAAGTGGGTACGCATGGGGGTAAAGCTCCGCAGGAGAGTGCCGACGCCAAGCTGCGCCGGAAAGCCCGTTATTCTGCGGCCGCCAGCCCGGCGGGGCAAATCCGGGCGCCGCGGCCCGGCATCACGCGCTCTGAACCGGGGGCATTCCTATAGTCCGCGCACCAACGACCGCACGGGGATGTCGCCATGCAACGCCGTCTGAGCACCGTCTGCCTCACCCTTGCCCTGGCCTGTACGGCCCCGGCCCTGCACGCCCAGATGAGTACCCGGGCCTATGCCCCGGAAAATCTGTCGCAGCTGTCCCCCTCCGACCGCAGCCGGGTGATCACCCAGGAATACGCCGACCAGTCCAATGGCCGCCGGATCCCGGATGACCAGTTGCGCTTCTACCTGGCCCAGGTCAACTCGGGCTGGAGCTTTTCCCGCATCAAACAGGACATCGCCACCTCGCTGCGCGGCAACGGCGGCGGCAACGGCAACTGGAATGGCGGCGGCAACGGCCCGGGCAACAACGGCACGGTCCGCTGTGAGAGCCAGGACAACCGCGAGCGCAGCTGCAACACCGGCTGGCGCAGCGCGCAGCTGTCGCGCCAGATTTCCGGAACCACCTGTACCGAGGGCCGCAACTGGGGCTCGCGCAACGGTACCGTCTGGGTCAGCGGCGGCTGCCGGGCCGAATTCGTCGAGGGCCGTGGCAATGGCGGCAATTGGGGTGGCGGTGGCGGCACCGGGGCCACCATCCGCTGCGAGAGCCAGGACAACCGAGAGCGCACCTGCAACACCGGCTGGCGCAATGCCACCCTGGTCCGCCAGATCTCGGGCTCGGCCTGTGTCGAAGGCCAGACCTGGGGCGTGCGCAATGGCGCAGTCTGGGTCAACCGTGGCTGCCGCGGCGAATTCGCCGAAGCGCGGGGCAACAGCGGTGGCAACTGGGGCGGCCCCGGCGGCAACAGCAACTACAGCGTGACCTGCAGCAGCAACGACAAGCGCCAGCAGACCTGCGCCTGGGACGACCGCCAGGGGCGCCCTGCACTGGTACAGCAGCTGTCGGGAACGGCCTGCGTGGAAGGCCGCAGCTGGGGCTACAGCAACGGCAGCCTGTGGGTGAGCGGCGGGTGCCGCGCCCGGTTCGGGGCGCGCTGAGCGCCCCTTTGCGGATAGGTGCCGACCGCGGGTCGGCACCCTTGAACGTTACGGCGCGGGCGGCTCGCTGCCCCACGGCGCCGGCGGCAATGCCACCGGCTTGCTCAGGTCGAACACCACCTGGAAGTGGCGGCCGCCCGGGCGGGTCAATTCGTAGACGAAGCGCTGGTCCGGCTCCACGTCCATCGCCCAGGTGTTCTGCACGGAGGCGAGCATGTCGGCCTTGCGGAACATCGCCACCGAGTCCGAATCCACCGGGAATGACTGGCGCTGCGCGGTGCCCGGCGGCTTGCTGTCGCCACCGTACATCGTGACCGCATCGGGGCTGCCATCTTCGTGGCGGTGATCGTGTTTGAGACGCAGCCCATGCTCGGTACGGGTCAGCACCCAGGTGCGCGAGTGATCATCACCGACATGGAAGGGAATCCGCAGCTCATGCGCCGGATCCTCACAGCCACGCACATGCATCACCAGCCGCTTGCCCTCGAAGGGATCGGGCGCGTCGGTCTTGGGCTCATTGACCGCGATACGGCCTTCAAAGGCCTTGCCGCAATGCGCGGCCACGGCCGACATGAAGGCATCGGACGGGGCATTGGCGATGTCGTGCGACACCGCATCCGATTGAGGGGAACAGCCGGCCAAAGCCAGCACCAGAACAGCAGGAACGAGGGCGGAAGCATTCATGCCCCCACCCTAACGGCCCCGCACGGCGCGTGCAAACCGGGGCGGGCCGTCTTCAGCGGTGCAGCCACACCTGGCAGTGCCCCACGGTCTGGGCGGTGGCGCCGGCGCTGTACCGCGCGATGATCTGCTGCACGTATGCGCTGCGGGCAGGATCGCTGGCCAGCCCATGGGGGCAGTCCACCAATGCACCCAGCGGCAAGCCGCCCAGCGCGGCGTCCGAACCGGCCATCGAGGCCAACGCGGTGGTCGGGGCCCAGTCAGGCACCATCACCGCACGCCGGCCGGCGAAGTACGGCAGCTCGGACGACCAGTCCTGCCCGAAACCGACGATGACGCTCTGCGCCTGCGTGCTCGACTTGATCAGCGCCGCGATCTGCGCCACTTCGCCCGGCTCGCGCGCCTCGCGCATCCGCTTGGCGTAGTTGCCTGCCAGGTTGCCGAAGGACAGCAGGCACACCAGGCCGACCAGCCAGATCGGCCGCGCCGTCCTGCCGCTGATCTGCGCGCGCTGGATGCTCCACCACACGACCAGGCCGACGATCGAGGTGGCGAACACGATGTTGGCCGCCTGGTAGTACGGATGGGCGATATGCAGGTTGGTGAACACCGCCACCGGTGCCAGGTAGGCCACCAGCAACAACAGCACCGCGCCGCGGATCGGTCGCGCACACAGCCCCACGACCAGCAAGATCAGGAACACCCAGTTCGACCCGACGGCGCCGCTGAAGCGCTTCTTGAACACCGTGCCCCACCAGGTGGCCGGATCCAGCTTCTGCTGCAGCGTGCCGTAGTTCCACGCCGACAACGCGCTCGAGGTCACCTCATGCCCCAGCGGCGATTGCGCCTTCAGCGCATCGGCATGCGAGAGCCATTGGGTCATCACGGCCAGCACGGCCACCGCCGACAGCGCGCCCCAGGCCAACAGCGGCCAGTGCCGGGCCAGCCACTGCGGACGCCAACCGTGCTCGCGCACGGCCAGCCAGGCAACCGCCAGTGCAACGAAGGCGGCGAATGCGAAGAACGTGGTGACCTTGACCAATGCCGACAGCACCGCCGCGATCACCGCAACCAGCCCCAGCCCGATCAAGCGCGGGTAGTCCAGCGGCGACGCCCGCAGCCGCGCCAGCGCCCAGACGAACACCAGCCCGAAGAACACCGCCGTGGATTCGATCATCACCGAGCGGCCCCAGAACAGCGCATACGGCGATGCCGCGAAGGCACCAGCGATGCACAGCGCCAGCGCACGCTCCGGCCGGATCGCCAGGGCCACGCGGTACACCATCACGATGCAACCGACGTGGAACACCGCCGACACCAGGCGGGCACTGTTGTCGATGCCCATCCCGGTGGCATTGGACAACATCGCCGCCAGCCACTGGTACAGCGGGAACTCGAACGGAATCGACCACGGCGCGCCGATCACCGGGGTGATGTAGCTGAACACCGGAAAGCCACGGGCGATCCAGTCGATCGACAAGGCGGTCTGGGTCTGGCGGAAGCCGGATGCATCCACCGGCGGCATCGACCAGCCATAGCAGAGCAGCGCCACCAGCATCACGGCGGCAAAATACAGCAGGATTTTCCCCGGCAAGAGGCTGCGCTTCGTATCGACGTCCTGGATCACACCTGTTACTCCTGTTGAAACACCCGGCGGCCGGGACATGAAAGAAAAGGATCGCGCACCTGCGGGCGCGGCCCGCGGAGTTTCCAGCGTTCGCCACGGCAGCGCAACAGGCACGCGCGCCCACTGACACGGCCTTCAAGCTCGCTATGTTAGGGTTGAGCAGGTGTTAGTTTTTCCAATTCCATCGAGAGCGCGCAGATGCTGCGGCTGACCGCCCTGCTCGCCGGCGTGGCGCTGCTGCTGACCGGCAGCGGCCTGCTGGGCACATTGCTGGCGGTGCGCGGGGGTGAAGCCGGCTTCGGTGCCGGCACGTTGGGACTGGTGATGTCCGGCTATTTTGCCGGGTTCTTCATCGGCACCTTCTTCGCCCCCTCGCTGATCGGCCGCATCGGCCATATCCGTGCGTTCGCCTTCTTCGCCGCCCTCGCCGCCATTGCGGTGCTGGTACACCCGCTGTGGATCAATCCGGTGGGCTGGGGCGTGCTGCGCATCCTCACCGGCATCGCGCTGGTGGGCCTGTACACCGTGATCGAGAGCTGGCTCAACGCCGAGCCCGATCCGCGCCTGCGCAGCCGCGCTTTCTCGCTGTACATGGTGGTCAATCTCTCGGCGCTGGCGCTCGGCCAGGTGCTGCTGATGCTGGGCGATGCCGGCGCGACCTCGATGTTCATGCTCACCGCGATCCTGGTCTGCGCGGCGGTACTACCCGTCACCGCAACGCGTCTGCGCCCGCCCGAGATCCCCTCGGTGCCGCGTCTGAAACTGGCGCGGCTGTATGCGATGGCACCGGTGGCGACCGTGGCCGCGGGCCTGTCCGGCCTGGCGATGGGCGCGTTCTGGGGCCTGCTGCCGGTGTATGCCGGCGAGATCGGCCTGGACGGCAACGGCGTGGCCCTGTTCATGCTCACCGCCATCGCCGGCGGTGCCTTGCTGCAGTGGCCGCTGGGCCACATCAGCGACGGGCATGACCGGCGCACCGGGCTGGTCGCCCTGAGCCTGGCGGCCGCCGGTATCGCCGTGGTGGCCTCGCTGCCGATGATCCAGGTACAGACGCATCTGGTGTTCGGCCTGTTCTTCTTCTACGGCGGGCTGGCCTTCGCGCTGTATCCGTTTGCGGTTGCGCACATGCTCGACTACCTGCCGCGCGAAGACCTGCTTTCGGGCTGCTCCAGCCTGCTGCTGGTGCATGGCGTGGGCGCCGCGCTTGGCCCTGCGTTGGCCGGTGCGGCCATGCAGCGCTTCGGCGCGCCGGCACTGCCGCTGTACTTCGCGGTGGTCCTGATGCTGCTGGCGCTGTTCACCACCGCGCGCCTGCTCAGCTTCCAGCGCCTGCGCACGCATCCGGTCGGCTTCCGGCTGATGCTGCGCACCACGCCTTCGGCGCTGGAGCTGATGCCGGAGACCGACACCGCGCCGCCGGATCCCGATACTCCCCTCCCCTCTGACTCCGATAAGGAAGTGCATTGACTGTTTCGACACCGACCTCCCTCACTCCAACCCGTACACCGCCGGCCCCGCCGGCACCGCAACTGATCCTTGCCACCGATCTGGATGGCACCTTCCTCGCCGGCGATGCCGCCGCGCGCCATCGGCTCTACCGGCTGGTCGACCAGCACCCCGGCATACGCCTGATCTTCATCACCGGCCGCGGCCTGGAAGCGGTGATGCCCCTGCTCTCCGATCCAGCCATTCCGCGCCCGGACTATGTGGTCTGCGATGTCGGCGCCACCGTCGTCGACGGCCACACCCTGCAGCCGCTGCAGCCTCTGCAATCGATGATCGACGCGCACTGGCCAGGCGAGCAGGTCGTCGCCGCCGCGATGCGCCCGTTCACCGCGCTGCAGCGCCAGGATGTGCCGCAGGAACGCCGCTGCTCGTATTTCTGCGATCCCGACACGCTGGCGCCCCTGCGCTCGCAGATCCAGGCCGCCGCACAGGCGCTGGGTTGCGATGTGCTGTACTCGGCCGACCGCTATCTGGACATCCTGCCGCCCGATACCGACAAGGGCCGCACCCTGGCCGCGCTTGCGCGCCTGCTGGAGCTCCCGCGCGATCGCATTCTGGTGGCCGGCGACACCCTCAATGACCTGTCGATGTACACCTCCGGTTTCCGCGGGGTGTGCGTGGGCGATTCGGAGCCGGCGCTGACCGCCGCGACGGCCGACCTGAAGCACACGTTCCATGCACAGGCGCCGGGTTGCGGCGGCATCCTCGAAGCAATCGAACATTTCGGCCTGCTCGCCGATGACGATCCGTTCCTGCGCCCGCCAGCGCAGGCACGCGCGGACGGCGCCGATCTGGTGATGGTCTACCACCGCCTGCCCTTCGATGAAGTCATGGAGGACGGTGTGCTGGTGCAGCGCCCGCCGCGCTCGCCCAACGGCATCATTCCCTCGCTGCTGAGCTTCTTCGAAGGCGGCCAGAAAGGCTCCTGGGTCGCGTGGGGGATCGATGATCCCAAGCGCGGCCCGTTCCAGACCCATCTGGCGGTGGATGCCGAGCGCTACCCCACCCTGACCGCCGCGCGCGTGCCGCTGAGCAAGCAGGAAGTGGACATCTTCTACAAACGCTTTTCCAAGGAAGCGTTCTGGCCGATGCTGCACGTGTTCTGGGAACGCGCGAAGTTCCGCGAAGAAGACTGGCAGGTATTCCTGAAGGTCAACCGCAAGTTCGCCGAAGCCACCGCTGCCGAAGCCGCGCATGGCGCGACCGTGTGGATCCACGATTACAACCTGTGGATGGTGCCCGCCACGCTGCGCGAGCTGCGCCCGGACCTGAAGATCGCCTTCTTCCACCACACCTACTTCCCCTCGGCCGATGTATTCAACGTGGTGCCCTGGCGCCGCGAAATCATCGGCAGCCTGCTCAGCTGCGATTACATCGGCTTCCACATTCCGCGCCAGGTGGAGAACTTCGTGGACGTCGTGCGCGGCGCGATGCCGGCTGAGCGCCTGGCGTGGGAAAGCTGCGCCCCGCGCTTCCTCACGTACGGGTGTGCGGTGGGTCTGGACACGATGACCACGCGCCTGCGCGTGGGCGACCGCGAAGTCGCCCTCGGTGCGCATCCGGTCGGCACCGATCTGCGCCGCATCCACAACGTGCTCGCACGCAGCGATGTGCGCAATGACATCTTCAAGCTGCGCCGCGAGATCGGCGCACGCAAGCTGGTGCTGTCGGTGGAGCGCCTGGATTACACCAAGGGCACGCTGGCCAAACTGGAGGCGTACGAGCGGTTGCTGGAGCAGCATCCGGATCGCCAGGGCAAGGTCACCCTGCTGATGATCTGCGTGCCAGCCGCGCGCGAGATGACCATCTACCGCACGCTGCAGAACCAGATCGAGCAGGCGGTGGGGCGGATCAACGGGCGCTTCTCGCGATTGGACTGGACCCCGGTGCGCTTCTTCGCCCAGGCACTCCCGTTCGAAGAAGTGGTCGCGCACTACGCTGCCGCGCAGGTGATGTGGATCACCCCGCTGCGCGATGGCTTGAACCTGGTGTCCAAGGAGTTCGTGGCCACGCAGGGCATCGAGGGCAGCAACGGCGTGCTGGTGCTCAGTGAGTTTGCCGGTGCGGCCGCCGAGCTGAAAGGCGCGGTGCTGACCAACCCACATGACCCGGCCGACCTCACCGCCGGCCTGCTGCAGGCGTTGTCGATGCCCGACGATGAAGCCACCGGGCGTATGCGCCAGCTGTTTGGCAGCGTGGAGTACTACGACGTGGATCGCTGGGGCCAGGACTTCCTGGAAGCCGTGCGCACCAGCCACACCGAAGGCTGACGTTGTAGAGGTAGTGCCGGCCGCTGGCCGGCTGCGAACGGTGCCGGTTTCATGGGTTGCCGGCCAGCGGCCGGCACTACCCGGTAGGCCCCGGTTACCCGGCTTTCTGCATGATTCCTTCGGCGATCACCGCCACCTGCCGCAGCACATCGTTGCGGCCGGCATCATCCACCGTTGCGCCCTGCAGGTAGCTGGTCAGCACCCACGGTGCACCGCCGGCGAGCGGCCACAGGATCGCGATGTCATTGGTGGTGTCCTCGCCATTGCTGCCGGTCTTGTCACCCACCCGCCACGCCTTGGACAACCCGGCGCGCAGCCGTGTATCGCCGGTTTCGTTATCGATCAACCAATCGGCCAACTGCTGTTTCGAGGCGGGCTTGAGGACGTCACCGAGCACGAAGCGCTGCAGGCTGGCGGCCATCGCGGCCGGGCTGGTGGTGTCGCGCGGATCACCCGGGGCGAAGCGGTTCATCTCCGGCTCGAGACGGTCATTGCGGGTCACCGCATCGCCGTTGGCACGCAGGAACGCGGTCACCCCGGCCGGCCCGCCCACCATGCCCAGCAGCAGGTTCGCGGCGGGATTGTCGCTGGTGATCATGGTCGCCCGGCACAGGTCGCGCACGGTGACGTCCTTGCCGATATGCCGTGTGGTCACCGGCGCATGCGAGAGCATGTCCTGCTGGCGCACGGCCACGCGCCGGTCCAGCGAGAGCCTGCCCTGGTCGGCCAGCTGCAGTACCGCGGCGGACAACACGAACTTGAACGTGCTGCACATCGGGAAGCGTTCGTCCTGCCGGTTGCCCGTGCGCCAGCCGGTGCCGGTGTTGAGCAGGGTCACGCCCAAGCGCCCGCCACTTGCTACTTCCAACGCCGCGAAGTCCTTCGCCGCGACGGCGGGTTTCGGCGCCGGCAGCGGCGTCTTGGCGAAGGCGGTGGCGGCCAGCGCAGACGCGGCGGCCGCGCCGGTCCATTGCAGGAACTGTCGTCGAGCGATCATGCAGGTTCTCCTTGGCGAAGGCCTGAGTATTGGCAGGTCCACGCCCGTCCACCAGCGACGATTTTCAGTGTCATTCATTACTTTTCCTCATGCTTACGCGGTGGCTCGATGACGACGAGACGACGCATTGCCTTCGTAGATGGCCCTCTTTGCACCCAACCCGGCAGGCGATGCGATGATGCATCACCCCTGCTCACGGCTCGCCCCATGCTCCGCCCCCAGCTGCCGCTCAACGCCCTGCGCGCCTTCGAGGCTGCCGCGCGGCACCAGAATTTCACCCGCGCCGCCTTGGAACTGTGCGTCAGCCAGGCCGCGCTGAGCCATCAGATCCGCGCGCTGGAGGATCGGCTGGGCGTGTCGCTGTTCACCCGGTTGCCGCGCGGGGTCGCCCTGACCGATGAAGGGGCCCGTCTGTATCCGGTGCTCAACGAGGCCTTCGACCGCATCGCGGTGAGCCTGGACCGCTTCGTCGGCGGGCACTTCCGCGAGGTACTGAGCGTGGGGGTGGTCGGCACCTTCGCCACCGGCTGGCTGCTGCCGCGCCTGGGAGATTTCAACGCGCGCCATCCGGATATCGAGCTGCGCCTGCAGACCCACAACAACCGCATCGATCTGGCCGGTGAAGGGTTGGACCTCGCGATCCGGTTCGGTGATGGCGATTGGCAGGGGCAGATCAGCGACGCTGTACTGGAGGCACCATTCGCGCCGCTATGCGCGCCGGCGCTGGCACGTACGCTGCGGCAGCCGCGCGATCTGGCCAGCGTGGCGTTGCTGCGCTCCTACCGCAGCGACGAGTGGCCACGCTGGCTGCAGGCGGCCGGAGCACCGGAGCTGGAAGCACGGGGGCCGGTGTTCGATTCGTCGCTGACGCTGGCCACGGCGGCCGCCGCCGGTGCGGGCGTGGCGCTGTTGCCGTTGAAGATGTTCGAGCAGGACCTGGCCCAGGGACGCTTGATCCAGCCGTTTGCGCAGACGCTGGACCTGGGCAGCTACTGGCTGACGCGGCTGCGCTCGCGCGCCGAGAGCGATGCGGCGCGCAGATTCCGCGAATGGCTGGAAGCGCGGTAAACCCACGCATGCGTGGATGCCCAGCCTTGGGTGGATCCACCATGCGTGGATAGCGCAATGTCCGAACGAACCGCATCCACGATCCACGCATGGCGTGGATCTACACGGGATGCGGCACGCACCAGCGTGCCGCATCGCCCGCCGCGATCAGGCGTCCAGCAATTCCATCCACGTCTGCTCGGCCTTGCTGAGCAGGGTGGCGGTCGCTTCGCGGTCACGGCCAAGCACGGCCATGCGGGTCGCATCGGCGTAGTTGGAAGGATCGGCCAGCTGGCGGTCCAGATCGGCCAGCAGCGCTTCCAGCTCGCCCACCTTGGCTTCGGCAGCGGCCAGCTTGTGCGGGTTGGCCGGCTTGCGGGCGGGCAGCGGCGGGGTCGGCGGCACCGGCTCCGGGGCGGCCGCGGCCATCTTCTGCTTGGTGCCCTGCGCGGCCGGTCGCGAACGCAGCCACGCCGCGTAGGCATCCAGATCGCCGTCGAACGGTTCGACCACGCCATCGGCCACACGCCAGAACGTGTCGCAGACCAGGCCGATCAGATGGCGGTCATGCGACACCATCACGATCGCGCCTTCGAAGTCGGCCAGTGCTTCGGCCAGCGCTTCGCGCATTTCCAGGTCCAAGTGGTTGGTCGGTTCGTCGAGCAGCAGCACGTTCGGCTGCTGGTAAGCGATCAGCGCCAGGGCCAGGCGCGCACGTTCGCCACCGGAGAAGCCGTCCACCGGTTCAAACGCGCGGTCGCCGGCGAAGTTCCACTTGCCGAGGAAATCGCGGAAGGACTGGTTCGGTGCGTCCGGGGCCAGATCGCGGAAGTGCTCCATCGGCGACTGCCCTTCGTGCAGCGATTCCACCGTGTGCTGGGCGAAGTACCCGATGCGCAGGTCCGGATGCGCGGCGCGCTCGCCGCTGATCGGATCCAGTTCGCCCACCAGGGTCTTGACCAGGGTGGTCTTACCGGCACCGTTCGGGCCGAGCAGGCCGATCCGCTGGCCGGCTTCCAGGCCGAAGCCTACGTTGCTCAGGATCACCGAATCGGCGCCGTAACCGGCCTCGACATGGTTCAGGCGGATCAGTGAGAACGGCAGCTTGGCCGGCGGCGCGAACTCGATGCGGAACTCGCGCTCGGCGCGTACCGCTTCGGTGCCGGCCAGCTTGGCCAGGCGCTTCATGCGGCTCTGCGCCTGCGCAGCCTTGCTGGCCTGCGCCTTGAAGCGATCGATGAAGCTCTGCAGATGCGCGCGCTCGGCCTGTTCCTTGTCGTGGGCGAGCTGCTGCTGGCGCAGCTGTTCGGCGCGCTGGCGCTCGAAATCGGTATAGCCGCCGACGTACAGCTTGGCGCCGCCACCGTGCAGATGCAGGGTGTGGGTGGCCACGTTGTCCAGGAACTCGCGGTCATGCGAGATCAGCAGCAGGGTGCCGGGGTACTTGAGCAGCCACTGTTCCAGCCAGAACACGGCGTCCAGATCCAAGTGGTTGGTCGGTTCGTCGAGCAGCAGCAGGTCGCTGGGCATCATCAGCGCGCGCGCCAGGTTCAGGCGCACACGCCAGCCGCCGGAGAACGAGGACACCGCGCGCGAGTGCGTCTCGGCCGGGAAGCCCAGGCCGTGCAGCAGCTTGCCGGCGCGCGCTTCCGCGTCATAGGCGCCGATCTCGGCCATCCGCTGATGGGCGGTGGCAACCGCTTCCCAGTCTTCACGCGCCGCAGCGGCGGCCTCATCGCGCATCACGGCGGCCACCTCGGTGTCACCCTCCAGCACGAACTGCAGCGCCGGGTCGGGCAGCGACGGGGTTTCCTGGGCCACGCTGGCGATGCGGATCTTGCCGGGCAGATCGACGTCGCCCTTGTCCGCCTCCAGCTCGCCCTTCACGGCAGCGAACAGGCTGGACTTGCCGGCGCCATTGCGGCCGACCACGCCGACGCGGTACCCCGCGTGCAGGGTCAGGTCGACGTTGGACAACAGCAGCCGCTCGCCACGGCGCAAGGCGAAGTTACGAAGGGAGATCATCTTGGGGGTCCATATAACGGAATGGAATGTGCTGGTGAGCACCTTTCCTGCGACGTAATTCTAACGTTAACGAATACTTGACGCGCCCCGGGATGCGCGGCGGGACTCGTTCCTCTCTCCCACGACCCCGCCTGCGCTTCCCCGGGACCCTCCTGTCGAATCGAACGCCGCACGTAAATGGTTGCTTCTGCAACGTTTTTTACGAAATTTGCGAAAATTTGACAAGCGATGAATATCCCGTTAATTCGTCTATTGCGCACCGCAACACCCGCCCTCGCTGACCCGATCCTCGATGTCGTCATGTCGCTTTGGTGCCGCACCGTCACAACCGGAGCCACATCCTGATGAACCGCAAGACCAGTACGCTCGCCGCCGCCGTAGCTGTCGCGCTCGGTATGTCCAGCTTCGCCGCCACCGCCCAGGACGCCCCCGCCCGCACCGCGGCCAATACCCTGGACACCATCATCGTCACCGGCACCCGCGTGGCCGACCGCACCGTGGCCGAGTCGCAGTCGCCGATCGACATCATCACCCCTGAGGCATTGCAGTCCACCGGCACCACCGAGCTGGCCACCGCGCTGGCCCGCGCCCTGCCCTCGCTGAATTTCCCGCGCCCGGCGCTGACCGATGGCACCAGCGGCATCCGCCCGGCGCAGCTGCGCGGCCTCTCCCCGGACCAGGTGCTGGTGCTGGTCAACGGCAAGCGCCGCCACACCTCCGCGCAGATCAACGTCAACGGCAGCATCGGCCGTGGCTCGTCGGCAGTGGACATCAACGCGATTCCGATCGCCTCGATCGAGCGCGTGGAAGTGCTGCGCGACGGCGCCTCGGCGCAGTACGGCTCGGACGCCATCGCCGGCGTGATCAACATCGTGCTCAAGGGCTCGTCCTCCGGCGGCAGCCTGGCGCTGGATGCCGGCCAGTACTCGGCCGGTGACGGCAACAAGTACCAGCTCTCCGGCGATACCGGCATTGGCTTCGCCGACGGCCGCGGCAGCGTGCATGTGGCCGGCCAGATCGTCCAGCAGGACGAGAGCAACCGGGCCGGTCCGTACCAGGGCACCACGCCGAACACCGGCAACTTCCCCAACATCGGCCAGACCACCTTCGTGGTCGGCGACCCGCAGGTGGATGCGACCGCCGCCTCGGCCAACGCCAGCTTCCAGTTCAGCGACCACGTCTCGGCCTACGCCACCGCGATGGCCAGCAACCGCGACATCACCTCGTTCGCGTTCTATCGCTCGCGCAACAACAGCAACCAGGGCGCGCTGCTGGCGCAGACCTACCCGGACGGCTTCGTGCCGGAGATCAATCAGTATTCCAAGGACCGCTCGCTGGTCGCCGGGGTCAAGGGCGATACGGACAGCGGATGGAACTGGGACGTCAGCTACAACTACGGCACCAACAAGATCGATTTCCACACCCGTAACAGCATCAACTACGCGCTCGGCGTGAACAGCCCGCGCTCGTTCTACGATGGCGCGCTGGAGTACACCCAGAACATCGTCAATGCCGATGTGACCAAGACCCTGGACTGGGGCCTGGCCTACCCGGTCACGCTGTCCTTCGGCGGTGAATACCGCAAGGAAAAGTGGGAACAGTCCGCAGGTGAACTGAACGCCTATACCGGCAGCGGTGCGCAGGGCTTCGGCGGCTTCACCCCGCTCAACGCGGTGGATGCCGACCGCGACAACTACGCCGTCTATGCCGGCCTGGAAGCCGACCTCACCGACAAGTTCTCCGCCGGTGTGACCGGCCGCTATGAGGATTACTCGGACTTCGGCGACAAGTTCTCCGGCAAGCTCTCCGCGCGCTATGCCTTCACCGACAAGGTCGCCCTGCGCGCCACGGCGTCGAGCGGCTTCCGCGCCCCGTCGCTGGCCCAGCAGAGCTACCAGGCGGTCACCAGCACGATCATCAACGGCGTGTTCGTCGAACGCGGCACCTTCCCGACCACCAGCCCCGCCGCGCAGGCGCTGGGTGCCAGCCCGCTGAAGGCCGAAAGCTCGACCTCCTACAGCCTGGGCCTGGTGCTGCAGCCGGTGGATCGCCTGTACCTGACCGTAGATGCGTACCAGATCGACATCGACGACCGCATCGTCTTGTCGACCAACATCACCACCAATGACGCCGCCAACGCGCTGCTGACCAACCTGGGCCTGCCGGGCGTCACCGCGTTCTCCTACTTCACCAACGGCGTGGACACCCGCACCCGCGGCGTGGATGCCGTCTCCAGTTACACGATTCCCTTTGCCGCCAGCTCGCTGGAGCTGACCGCGGCCTACAGCTACAACGAGACCGAGGTGAAGAAGTTCATCGCCTCGCCGGCGGTGTTCGGCGCGCTGGGCATCACCCAGTCGCTGATCGGGCGTGATGAGACCGGCCGCATCGAGGACAGCTACCCGCGCGACAAGGCCATCCTCAGCGGCACCTGGCGCACCGACCACTGGGACCTCAATCTGGCCGCCACCCGCTACGGCTCGTTCACCGTGCGCAATTCGGCCACCGCCCTGCGCGACCAGACCTATGACGCCTCGTGGGTGCTCGATGCCTCGGCCAGCTACAAGCCGAGCGAGAACTGGACCCTTACCCTGGGCGCGGACAACATCCTGGACCAGTATCCGGACCGCACCGTGGATCTGCAGAACTCCACCTGGGGCATGCTGCCGTACAGCAACTACTCGCCCTATGGGTTCAACGGCGCCTACGTGTACGGTCGCGTGACCTACAAGTGGTAAATAAATCTGCCTGATAAACCACATGCCCCGGTTCGCCGGGGCATGTGCGTTTTGGCCGCAGGAAACCGGGATTCCGCGCATTCACCCTTCAACGCACGGGCTGTCCCGGACAGCACATGACCTGCCCACGGGGACATAGCAGCATTACGGTCGCCGATGTTTGCCCGGACCGGCCGCATCGGTGAAAATCGGGGCATCCCCTATTTCTGCGAGCCCCGATGCACCATGACACCGACCTGATCAACATCGTTGCCGTTGGCCTGGGGCTCGCCTTCATACTCGGCGCGCTGGCCAACAAGCTGCGGTTGTCTCCGCTCGTCGGTTATCTGATTGCAGGCATCTGCGTAGGGCCGTTCACCCCGGGCTTCGTTGCCGACCAGGCCCTGGCCAACCAGCTGGCCGAGATCGGCGTGATGCTGCTGATGTTCGGGGTCGGTCTGCATTTCTCGCTCAAAGACCTCATGGAGGTCAAAGCGATCGCCATCCCGGGTGCGATCGGCCAGATCCTGGTCGCCACCCTGCTCGGCTGGGGCCTGGCGGCGTTGATGGGCTGGCCGGTGATCTACGGCGTGGTGTTCGGTTTCTCGCTGGCCACCGCCAGTACCGTGGTGCTGCTGCGCGCGATGGAAGAACGGCGCCTGCTGGAAACCACCCGCGGCAAGATCGCCATCGGCTGGCTGATCGTGGAAGACCTGGCCTGCGTCCTGGCCCTGGTGATGATGCCGGTGCTGGCCGGCGTGTTCGGCCCGGATGCGGCCAATGAAACCCATACCGTCGGCAGCGTGCTGGCCAGCATCGGCTGGACCTTCGTGCAGCTGGGCCTGTTCGTGGCGGTGATGCTGGTAGTCGGGCGCCGGGTGATTCCCTGGATCCTGGAGCGCATCGCCGGGACCGGTTCGCGCGAGCTCTTCACCCTGGCCGTGCTGGCGATCGCGCTGGGCGTGGCGTTCGGCTCGGCCATGCTGTTCGGCGTGTCCTTCGCGCTGGGCGCGTTCTTCGCCGGCATGCTGCTCAACGAATCCGAACTGAGCCACAAGGCGGCCAACGATTCACTGCCGCTGCGCGACGCCTTCGCGGTGCTGTTCTTCGTCTCGGTCGGCATGCTGTTCAACCCGGCCATCCTGATCGAGCACCCGTGGCAGGTGCTGGCCACCGCCGCGATCATCATGTTCGGCAAGTCCGCCGCCGCGTTCGTGATCGTGCGGGCCTTCGGCCACCCGACCGGTACCGCGCTGACCATTTCGGCCAGCCTGGCGCAGATCGGCGAATTCGCCTTCATCATCGCCGGCCTCGGCGTGACCCTGAAGATCCTGCCGCCGACGGGCCAGGCGCTGGTACTGGCCGGTGCGCTGATCTCGATCATGCTCAACCCGCTGGTATTCGGCCTGCTCGACCGCTGGCTGCTCAAGAACCAGGAAACCGCCCCCACCACCGTGGAGACGGAATTGCCGCCGGGCCCGTCGCTGGATCTGCACGACCACGCCATCGTGATCGGCTACGGCCGCGTCGGCAGCGCGCTGGCGCAGGTGCTGCGCGACCGTGGCGTGCCGGTGATGATCATCGACGACAACAAGGAACACGTCGCCGAAGCGCACGCGGCCGGCCTGCCCGGTATCCGCGGCAGTGCCGCCTCCGACCGCGTACTGGCCGAAGCGCATCCCGAGCGCGCCAAGATCGCCGTGCTGGCGATCCCGCAGCCGCTGGAGGCCGGTGAGACACTGGCCAAGCTGCGCGCGCTCAACCCCGGCCTGACCCTGTTGGCACGGGCGCACAGCGATGCCGAGGTGAAGCACCTGCTCGCCCACGGTGCCGACGGCACGGTGATGGCCGAGCGCGAGCTGGCCTACTCGCTGGCCGAGATGGTGATGTCCACCCCGCCGTACCGCACGATGGGGCAGCAGCACAGCATTCCGGTGGTGTGAGGGCCGCTACACCACCGGCACGCAGATATCCGCGCGCAGGATCGCCTCGGGCACCTCTTCGGGGTCATCCAGGTAGTGGTAGTACAGCTCCGCATCGCGCAGCGCGTGGCCACTGTCGGGCAGCCAGTCGCGCAGCAGCGCATCGGTGGCGGCCTCCAGCCCTGCGTAACTGCCCACATGGCGCAGCACGGCAAACGTGCCACCGCCCAGCGTCAGCGCACGCAGTGGGGCTGGTAGCGCCTGCGGCGTGCGCCCGAATCCCATTGCGCAATCGAACACGCATTCCTGCGCCGGCGCGTCGCGGTGGTCCGTCCGTGCGATGCCGACCAGCTGCTGAAGCTGTTCGGCCCAGCCCTGCTCCGCCGCCCAGGTGAAGATCTCGCCGAAGGCCTGATCCAGATCATCGAAGGCCCCTTGCGTGCGCAGCGCGACCACATCGAAGGGTTCCAGCGTGGTCACCGTAACTTGCAACGGCACCGTCCCGTCCGCGTGATCGCCCGCCGGCAGCGACAGCCGCTGCTGCCAGTGGCTGCGCAGCCCGGCATCCTCACGCAACGTGCTCGGCTTGGCATCCAGCGTTTGGCGACAGGCACGGGCCAGCGCCTGCGGGCTTTCATAGCCGACGTTCAAGGCGACCTCGGTCACCCGGCTCTCGGCCTGGCCGAGCAGCGTCAGCGCCTGCAGCAGGCGCAGGCGCGCCACGGTGCGCCCGGGCGTTTCGCCGGTCAGCGCGCGGTACAGGCGATGGAAGTGGAACGGCGACTGGTGCGCGATCGCGGCCAGTGCCTCCAGGTCGGGCAAGGGATCGCCAGCGCGCAGGCACGCCTGCAGGTGGGCGATGACGCGGTCGATACCGTGGCGCTGGCGTACTTGGGCAATGCGGCGCATGGCGGGCTCCCTCTCTAGGTGACGCTCAGCGTGCGCCTTGCCGCGCCCCTGCGCGTGGCCGATCTTGCGCAGTTGGGGGATCGTCAGCCGATCCTAACCCTGCGCGTAGAGCCACGCCATGCGTGGCTGCTTCTTGTTCCGGGGCCGCGCAGCCACGCATGGCGTGGCTCTACGCCCATGGCGGAGAATCCCATGGTGCCATGGCAAAACCCCCACGGCGGCCGGCCCGCACCGGCCACCGTGGGTCACACCTCTACGCCTTGGCCAACGCCTGCTCCAGGTCCGCGAGCAGGTCATCGATGTGTTCAATGCCCACCGACAACCGCACGGTGTCTTCGCTGACGCCGGCCTTCTCCAGCTCGGCCGCATCCAGCTGCCGGTGCGTGGTCGAGGCCGGATGCGTGGCCAGGGATTTGGCATCCCCCAGGTTCACCAGCCGGGTGAACAACTGCAGCGCGTCCAGGAAACGCGCACCCGCCGCGCGGCCACCGGGCAGGCCGAAGGTCAGCACGCCGGAGCCGTGCCCGCGCAGGTACTTCTGCACCAGCGCGTGTTCGGGGTGGTCGGGCAGCGCGGCGTAATTCACCCAGGCGACCTTCGCATGACCCTGCAGATGCTTGGCCACGGCCAGGGTGTTCGCGTTGATCCGGTCCAGGCGCAGCGCCAGCGTCTCGATGCCCTGCAGGATCAGGAAGGAATTGAACGGTGAGATCGCCGCACCGGTATTGCGCAGCGGCACCACCCGCGCGCGGCCGATGTAGGCGGCCGGCCCGAGTGCCTCGGTGTAGACCACGCCGTGGTAGCTCACGTCCGGCTCATTCAAGCGGCGGAAGCGCTGCTTGTGCTCCGCCCAGGGGAACCGCCCGGAATCCACGATCGCCCCGCCCAGGCTGGTGCCATGCCCACCGAGATACTTGGTCAGCGAATGCACCACGATGTCCGCACCGAAATCGAACGAGCGCTGCAGGTACGGTGTCGCCACCGTGTTGTCCACGATCAGCGGCACGCCGTGCGCATGCGCGATCTTCGCCACCGCTTCGATATCGGTGATGTTGCCGCGCGGGTTGCCGATGGACTCGACGAACACCGCTTTGGTGCGGTCATCGATCAGCGCGCCGAACGCCTGCGGGTCGCGATAGTCGGCAAAGCGCGTTTCGATCCCGAACTGCGGCAGCGTGTGCGCGAACAGGTTGTAGGTGCCGCCGTACAGCGCACTGGCCGAGACGATGTTGTCGCCGGCCTCGGCGATGGTCTGGATCGCGTAGGTGATCGCGGCCTGGCCCGAGGCCAGTGCGAGCGCGCCGATGCCGCCCTCGAGCGCGGCGATGCGCTGCTCCAGCACATCGGTGGTCGGGTTCATGATGCGGGTGTAGATGTTGCCCGGCACCTTCAGGTCGAACAGGTCCGCGCCATGCTGGGTGTCATCGAAGGCGTAGGCCACGGTCTGGTAGATCGGCACCGCCACCGCGCGGGTGGTGGGATCGGGCCGGTAACCGCCATGCACCGCGATGGTCTCCGCGCGCCACTGTGATTCGGGACTGCCGTGTTCGGACATATCGCATCGTCTCCAGGTGAATGCCGACGATACCGAACAAAAAACCCCCGCCGAAGCGGGGGTTCATGCCAAACATGCATGGTGTGAGGCCCAACGGTTATCAGGCCGCCGGTGCGCGCGGGGCTCAGCCCTTCACGAACACCAGCTTGCCCTCGGCCGCATCGACCCGGATCACATCGCCGTTGAGGAACTCGCCGGAGAGGATCTTCTGCGCCAGCGGGTTCTCCAGCTGCGACTGGATCGCACGCTTGAGCGGGCGGGCGCCGTAGACCGGATCGAAACCGACGTTACCCAGCAGCTGGAAGGCGTCGTCGCTGACCTCGATGCGCAGGCCACGCTCGGCCAGGCGCTTCTCCAGGCCCTGCATCTGGATGCGGGCGATCTGCTTGATCTGCACCTTGTCCAGCGGATGGAACACGACGATGTCGTCCAGGCGGTTGATGAATTCCGGGCGGAAGTGCGCCTGCACCACGCCCATCACCGCCGCCTTCATCTGCGTGTAGGCCTCCGGGCTGTCATCGCTGCTCATGTCCTGGATCTGGTGCGAGCCGAGGTTGGAGGTCATCACGATGACGGTGTTGCGGAAGTCCACCGTGCGGCCCTGACCATCGGTCAAGCGGCCGTCGTCAAGCACCTGCAACAGGATGTTGAACACATCCGGATGCGCCTTCTCCACTTCGTCCAGCAGGATCAGCGAGTACGGGCGACGGCGCACCGCCTCGGTCAGGTAGCCACCTTCTTCGTAGCCCACATAGCCCGGAGGGGCACCGATCAGGCGCGCGACGCTGTGCTTCTCCATGAACTCGCTCATGTCGATGCGGATCATCGCGTCGCTGCTGTCGAACAGGAATTCGGCCAGCGCCTTGCACAGTTCGGTCTTGCCCACGCCGGTCGGCCCCAGGAACAGGAACGAGCCGCTCGGGCGATCCGGATCGGACAGGCCCGCACGCGAGCGCCGCACCGCATCGGAAACCACCTTGATCGCCTCTTCCTGGCCGACCACGCGGTTGTGCAGCATGTCTTCCATGCGCAGCAGCTTGTCGCGCTCGCCTTCCAGCATGCGGTTGACCGGAATGCCGGTCCAGCGCGAAACCACTTCGGCGATTTCCTCGGCGGTGACCCGATCCTGGACCAGCTTGAACTCGCTGGTCTCTATTTCCTGCGCGGCAGCCAGTTGCTTCTCCAGCTGCGGCAGCTGACCGTACTGGATCTCGCTCATGCGGCCGAAATCCTGGCGGCGCTGGGCCGATTCCAGTTCCAGCTTGGCCTGTTCGATCTGTTCCTTGATCCGGGTCGCGCCCTGCAGCGTGGCCTTCTCCGACTTCCAGATTTCGTTGAGATCGGAGAACTCGCGCTCCAGCGCATCGATGTCATTCTCAAGATCAGCCAGGCGCTGACGCGAGGCATCGTCCTTTTCCTTCTTGAGCATTTCACGCTGGATCTTGAGCTGGATCAGGCGCCGCTCCAGGCGGTCCAGCTCCTCCGGCTTGGAGTCGATCTCCATGCGGATGCGCGAGGCGGCCTCGTCCATCAGGTCGATGGCCTTGTCGGGCAGCTGGCGGTCGGCGATGTAACGGTGCGACAGCGTGGCCGCCGCGACGATCGCCGGGTCGGTGATTTCCACGCCATGGTGCACGGCATACTTTTCCTTGAGCCCGCGCAGGATGGCGATGGTGTCTTCCACGCTCGGCTCGCCCACCAGCACCTTCTGGAAGCGGCGTTCCAGCGCAGCATCCTTTTCGATGTACTTGCGGTATTCGTCCAGCGTGGTCGCGCCGACGCAGTGCAGTTCACCGCGGGCGAGCGCCGGCTTGAGCATGTTGCCGGCATCCATCGCGCCATCGGCCTTGCCCGCACCGACCATGGTGTGCAGCTCGTCGATGAACAGAATCACCTGCCCTTCGCTCTTGGCCAGGTCGTTGAGCACGCCCTTCAGGCGCTCTTCGAACTCACCGCGGAACTTGGCGCCGGCGATCAGCGCGCCCATGTCCAGCGAGAGCACGCGCTTGCCGCGCAGGCCTTCGGGCACTTCGTCGTTGATGATGCGCTGGGCCAGGCCTTCCACGATGGCGGTCTTGCCCACGCCGGGCTCGCCGATCAGCACCGGGTTGTTCTTGGTGCGGCGCTGCAGGACCTGGATGGTGCGACGGATTTCCTCATCGCGGCCGATCACCGGATCCAGCTTGCCGCTCTCGGCCCGCGCGGTCAGGTCGATGGTGTACTTCTCCAGCGCCTGGCGCTGGTCTTCGGCGTTTTCAGACTGCACGGTCTCGCCGCCGCGCACCTTGTCGATGGCGGTGTCGATCTTCTTCTTGTCAGCGCCGGCGGCGCGCAGCGCCATGCCCAGGGTACCGCCATCGTCCACCGCAGCCAGCACGAACCACTCACTGGCGATGAAGGCATCGCCGTGCTGCTGGGCGAGCTTGTCGGTGTTGTTGAGCAGCCGGTTCAGATCGTTGCCGATCGATAGGTTGCCTTCCTGCCCGGAGACCTTGGGCAGGGCCTCCAGGATTTCATTCAAGCGTTCGCGCAGTACCGGCACATTGACGCCGGCCTGGGCCAGCAGCGGGCGCGTGCTGCCGCCCTGCTGGTCCAGCAGTGCGCTGAACACATGTACCGGTTCGATGATGTTGTGGTCGCGGCCCACGGCCAGCGACTGCGCGTCGGCCAGCGCCTGCTGGAAACGCGAGGTGAGCTTGTCCATCCGCATGTTCTTGTCCTCGATGTAAACGGGGCTGGCCGTGCCAGCACTGTCCCTGAGATGCGGTTACGCGCGCGTGTTTCAAGGGTGGATGAGATGCCGATTCAGGCGTGGTCAGGCGGTCGGAGGCCTGCCCAGCAGGGGCGGCTCGGCCGGACGCGGCACCAGGCAGCCGATGCCGCCAGGCAGGTCTAGAAACACGTCATAGCCGCCGGTGACGCCGTAGCCGATCCGCCAGGACGAGGGAAACAGATCCGGGGGCTGGAAGGCGATATCCACCGGAATGTGGGTCACGGTGTCGGTCAGCTGCAGAGGGGTATTGGCCTGGGCGTACTCGATGTCATCCGCCCCACGGGTGGTGATGACGTTCTTGCGCTGGATCGCGGCCGCGGGCACCGACGAGCGTGGCGCGCCGCGCATCTGGAAGGCTCCGTTGAAGCCCGTATCGACCAGCATCAGGTTGTTGTCCTGGCCGCGGATGGGAAACCGCTGTTGCTGGAATGGTCCCCACAGCGACGAGGTCACTGCCATCCGGCGCGTGCACGCGGCCGGCGCCTGTGCCCCCAGCAGGGTCAGCGTTTCACGCGAGAGCGTGATCCGCCCCAGCGCACGCAGCACGTCCAGGCCGATCAGGTTGAGCTCGCGCGTGGGTTCGCTGTTGAACGACACATCACGCACCCGCTGCCCACCCACCTCGATATCGATCGGTGCCACCAGGCCCGCCTGCTGGATATCGCCCTCGACGATGCGCGACACCACGAAACCCTCAGTGACCGCCAGGCCGAGCGACTCGGCCAGCGCGCGGCTGATGTGCGAGCGCGGGGCACCCGTATCGACGATGAAGGCCGCCTCGTGGGCGACCGGCGCGCCATCGCGCGTGCCGTGCAGCGTGAGGGTCACCGAGGGCAGCTCATTGCTGAACTGGATCGGCACCGCCACGTCCTGCGCCCGCTCGGCTGCGGGCAGCGCGCTGCGCGGCCAGGTGGTGAAGGACACGAATGCCGGCCGGGTGACATCGGGGACTTCATCGCCGGCCCTGAGCATCGGCACGATGGTGCGTTGATAGTCCTCGCGCACGCTCAGCATGAGCCTCGCCCATCCCGCGATGTCGCCCTCGATCAGCGCATTGCCGGCGAGGGTGGATTCGCACAGGAACGCCAGACCCTGCAGCGCGGGGGGCGCATCCCGGGTTTCCTCCAGGCACTGGCGTGCTGCACGGTTGGACGCGGCCAGTTCACCACGGACGCGGTGGTACCCGGCCGCGCCCAAGTGACGCCGCGGACCGGATACGCCGCTCATGCTGCGCAGCGTGGTCAGCTCCGCGCGCAGCACCGCGTCGCTGTAGCCGAACCCATCGTGCAGCGCCACCGGATCGGCCGCTACCGTGGCCGGCATCACCGCCACGCACATGCCCAGCACCCATCTCCGCATCGCGTACTCCCGTCTGCATCCCCGCTCGACCCTAGCACGGGAACCACGCTGCACTCACGCCTGCTTTCGACAGCGCGGGTCATGCTGAAGGCCGATTCGGCACGGAGTGGCGGCATGCATTACGAACTGTATTACTGGACCGGCATCCAGGGTCGCGGCGAGTTTGTCCGCCTCGCGCTTGAGGATGCCGGCGCCGGCTACACCGACATGGCGCGCGTGCACGGCGATGCCGTGATGCAGCCGTACCTGGACGGCAAGGTCGAGGGTCTGCAGCCGTTCGCTCCGCCCTTTCTACGCACGGGCAAGCAGGTCATCGCCCAAGTCGGCGCGATCCTGGATCATCTGGGACCGACGCTCGGCCTGGTTCCCGATGCCAGCTCACGGCGGCAACAGGCGCTGCAGCTGCAGATGACCATCGCCGATCTGGTCGCTGAGGTGCACGACACCCATCACCCCATCGCTGCGTCGAAGTACTACGAGGATCAGAAGCACGAGGCCAAGGCGCGCGCCGCGTCGATGCGCGGCGAGCGCATGCCCAAGTTCCTGACGTATTTCGAGAGCGTGCTCAAGCACAACGGCGGGCGGCATCCGCTGCGTGAGCATTCCTACGTGGATCTGTCGCTGTTCCAGCTGCTGAGCGGGCTGGACTACATGTTCCCGCGCCGCATGCAGGCGCTATGGCCCACGCTGCCGCAGCTGCGCGCGCTGAAAGACCGAGTGGAAATCCGCCCCAACATCGCGGCCTACCTCGCCTCCGAGCGGCGCCTGGCGTTCAACACCAATGGCATTTTCCGGCACTACCCGGAGCTGGACGGCGAGCAATGATGTCTCGCCGTCGGGAGCGACGCATGCGGCGGTAGCTCACGACCGTTGGTCGTGAGCGCAGGGAAAAGCAGCCGGCCAGCGGCCGGCACTACCGGAGCGCTACGCGCGTTCTGAGGGCTGCTTCTGCAGCGACAACAGCGCCAGCAACCCGGCCAGCGCCACATAGGCGCCGGTGAACTGCCAGCTGATGATCTTCGGCAGTCCTTCCAACTGCCACGGCAGGTAGATGCCACCGCGCGGGTCCACCGAGTGGATCAGGCCGAACAGCGTCAGCGCCGCAGCCACCAGCAGGAATCCGGAGGCGCGCAGCAGCTTCCCGTCGATCATCGCCACCACCGCCGCGATCCACAGCATCGAGGTGATGATGAAGCCATTGCCCAGGGTGAAGATCACCGCCAGCTCCGGCAGGCCATGCCCGTCCAGGGTGGAGGTCATCGCCGCCAGCTGTTCCGGTGCGATCCAGCCCGGGGCCTTGATCGCCAGCAGGTACGCCACCGAGGGCAGGAAGCCCAGCACCATCGCGCCGGCGTGCTCGCGCGGCGTGGCCTGGAAGGCCTGGGTGGTGATGTCGATCGCCACGTACACGATGATCGGGGCCAGCACGGCCAGCGGCAGCCACTGCACCAGCCCGGAGATCACGCCCAGCATGCCGCCGATGCCGACGAACAGGCCCGTCAGCAGCGTGTAGCCGCTGCGGGCGCCCATGTGCTTGTAGGCCGGCTGGCCGATGTACGGCGTGGTCTGCGCCACACCGCCGCAGAAGCCGGCCACCAGCGTGGCGATGGCTTCCACCAGCAGGATGTCGCGGGTGCGGTAATCGTCACCGGCCGCGCGCGCACTCTCCGAGACGTTGATGCCGCCCACCACCATCAGCAGGCCGAACGGCAGCAGCAGCGGCAGGTAGGTGATCGCGGTCGGCAGGCCGTCGATGAAGCCCAGCGTCGGCCACGGCAGCACCACCTGCGGCGGCACCCACTCGGGCACCTTGAAGCCCGGTGCGCCCAGCCCGGCAAGCCCGAGGCCGTAATACAGGATCGTGCCGAACACGAACGCGACCAGCACGCCGGGGGCGCGGATCGGCAGCGTGCGCTTGGCGATCAGCACGTACAGCAGCAGGCCCAGCGTGACGAAGCCGACGATCGGCGAGCGCAGCGTTTCCAGCAGCGGCAGAAAGCCCATCAGCACGATCGCGATACCGGCGATGGAGCCGAGCAGCGAGGCACGCGGCAGTGCGCGGGTGACCGCTTCGCCGAAGAACGACAGGATCACCTTCAGCACGCCCATGATCACCAGCGAGGCCATGCCCAGCTGCCAGGTGGCGATGGCGGCATCGTGCGGTGCCAAGCCCTGCCCTTTGAAGGCGAGGAAGGCCGGGCCGAGCACCAGCAGCGCCATGCCGATGCTGGTCGGCGCATCCAGGCCGAGCGGCATCGCGGTGACATCGTCACGGCCGGTGCGCGCCGCCAGGCGCCGGGCCATCCACGTGTAGAGCACGTTGCCGACCAGCACGCCAAAGGCGGTGCCCGGGAACATGCGGCCGAACACCACATCGGCCGGGAACTGGAAGATGCCGACCAGCGCCATCGCGATGAAGCCGAGGATCGACAGATTGTCGACCACCAGGCCGAAGAAACCGTTGAGATCGCCGGCAACGAACCAGCGGGGACGTCCGGTGGGGACGGGAGCAGTGGCGGACATGCGCAGGGCGGCCGTGGGGAGGGGGTAGCCGATGGTAGGGCCTCCCCGCCCCCAGTAACAGGCGCATGAATGGAACGCCGGGAAACGTCCGCCGATGGAACGCGTCACCGCACGGTAGTGCCGGCCGCTGGCCGGCTCCCTCGGGATGCTCCATGCAATGGCGGGAGCCGGCCAGCGGCCGGCACTACCCGATGGCGTGGGATCAGGGCTTGTTGAGGAAGTTGTTGGCCAGCAGGTCCCGCACATCCCCGACCCGCCCGCTCAGCAGCGCCTTGGCGGCGTACAGGGCAGTACCGGCCACCTGCTTGGCTTCCACCTGCGGCGGCATCACCAGTTCGGTCGGGCTGGTGTGCACGTCCAACAGCGCCGGGCCGGGATGGGCCAGGATGTCCTGCACGGCCTGCTCCAGGTCTTCCGAGCGGGTGACCGTGCGCCCGTAGAAGCCGATCACCTCGGCCAGCCGGCCGAAATCGGGGTTCTTCAGGTCGGTGTAGTTGTCCAGCAGGCCTTCGACCTTCTGCTCCAGCTCCACGAAGTTCAGCGAGCTGTTGTTGTAGACCACCACCTTGATCGGCAGGTTCTCCTGCACGGCGGTGAGCAGGTCGCCGAGCAGCATCGCCAGGCCACCATCACCGGACAGCGAGATCACCTGCCGGCCCGGGTAGGCCTTCTGCAGGCCCAGCGCCTGCGGCATCGCGTTGGCCATCGTGCCGTGCAGCAGGCTGGTCAGCGTGCGGCGGCGACCATTGACGCGGATATGGCGCAGGATCCAGACCATCGGCGAGCCGCCGTCAGCGGTGAACAAGGCATCGTCGGCGGCATGCCGGTCGATCAGTGCCGTCAGGTGCTGCGGGTGGATCAGCTCACCCTCGCCCGGCTGCTCTTCCTTGGCCCGCGTGGCCAGCGCCTTTTCGCGGTGCTCCTGGCATTCGTCCAGGAAGCTGCGGTCCTCGCGCTCGGGCAGCAACGGCAGCAGCGCCTCCAGGGTCGGGCCGATATCGCCCACCACGCCCAGGTTCACCGGGTGACGGCGGCCAAGATGGCTGCCATCGCGATCCACCTGGATCAGCGTGGCCTTGTCCGGGTAGTACTGGCCCCACGCGAAGTCCGCACCGAGCAGCAGCAGCGTGTCGCAGGCCATCAGCGTGTGATACCCGGATTCGATGCCGAAGATGCCGGTCATGCCCATGTTGTACGGGTTGTCGTACTCCACGAAATCCTTCGCGCGCGAGGTATGCGCGATCGGCGCCTTGAGCCGGGCGCCGAGGGCGACCAGCGCATCGTGCGCATGCTCGCAGCCAGCGCCGGCGTAGATGCCGATCCGCTTGCCCTCGCCGATCAGCGCGGCGATGCGCTGCAGTTCGTCGTCCGAGGGGCGCAACACCGGCTGGGTGTAGTGCACCGAGAACGGCACATCGTGCTTGACCTCGGCTTCGCTGATGTCGGCGGGCAGAATCACCACCGCCACCCCGCGGCGGCTGATGGCCGCCTGGCAGGCAAGGGTCACTACGCGGCGCGCCTGCTCGGCGCTCTGTACCTGTTCGCAGAACACACTGCAGCTGCCATACACCGCCTTGAAATCGACTTCCTGCGGGAACTCCATACCCAGTTCGGCGGTGACTATCTGGCTGGCGATCAACACCATCGGTGCGCGGTTGCGGTTGGTCTCGAACACGCCGTTGATGAAATGCAGGCCACCGGGGCCGCACGAACCGGCGCAGGCGGTGAGCTGCCCGCTGATCAACGACTCGGCACCGGCGGCAAATGCGGCCACTTCCTCATGCCGCATGTGCACCCACTCGATCTCGCTGTGGTGGATGGCATCGGTGACGTAGTTGAGGGTATCGCCGACGATGCCGTAACAGTGACGGACACCAGCGGCCTGCAGGGTTTCAACCACGATCTCGGCAACGCGCTTGCTCATGACATGCTTCCACGACGAGGGGGAAGGGTCAGCCTAGTCCCGGGCAAGTGACACTCATGTAGGTTTACCCGTGGCAGCGCCCGATCACGGCTGCGTGTTCACCCAGCCCAGCACCGCGCCCCGCGTGGGATTGTCATAACTCACCTGCACCCAGCCATCGCGCTCATCAAGCAGTTCCACGCGGTCATCGCGTACCAGATACCGCTGGGTCGTGGCATCACCGGGCTGGCTGTACAGGGGCAGCCGCGCCACCATCACATGACCGGAAATGCGCCGCAGCGGCGACCCGGCACGCGGCGTCTCCAGACCATCGCCGATGGCGGTCTCCAGCACGTTGCCGTCAGGATCAAAGGTGCTCCAGACCGCCAGCGGACCGCTGTCGGCGGTCTGCTTGATGAACACGTAAGGCTCGAGCACATCGTCGAGCATCAGCAGGCGCTCGGCGCGGTACAGATACAGGCGCGCACCGTCGTAGCGGTACTGGTCCACGTACCACATCGGGCCACCGCGGCAGCTGCTGCTCAGGGTGCGCGTCGTTGCATCCACGGTCAGGCCCATCAGGCCACCGCATTGCGCGCCTTCTGTGGAGATCGGCTCCAATGCGACCAGCTGCTGTCGCGCCGGATCAAAGCGATACACCGCCACCGCTTCGTTGACCATGCCGACCGAGGCACGCGCCACCAGCTCCGGGTGGCCATCGAAATCGACGTCCTCCGCCGACAGGCGCACGTTGCCATCCGCATCGGCCACGCCCGGCAGCACCTGACGCTTGCCCGACGGTGCCAGCACGACAGCGATGCCGCCGCCGTCCTGCAGCGTCGCCTGCGCCTGCACGCCGGCGGCCACCTCCAGCTGAAGCCGGGCTTGGTCGGCATCCTGCGCGTGCGCGCACGTTGCCGCCAGGCCCATCACCACCGCGGCCAGCATCGCATCCCTGTGTTTCATCATCGCTCCGTGCAGCGCCACCGCGGCGCCCTGGCTCAGAACGATACTTCAACCGCCTGCTGTGCCCACAGCACGGACTGGTGCCCGGTGGCCTGCTTCCACGCCAGCCGGATCGCTTCGATATCGGCGCGGCGCTGCGGGGTGTTCTCGTGCAGGACCACCAGCACCTTGGTGCGCAGGCGATTCGGCTCGGGCGCACCGCGGAACAGCCACTGGCCGTAAGCGTCGAACACGGTCAGGCCGTCCGGGAAGCGCGGCGTGACGTCCTTGTCGAGGAAGGCGCGCCACTGCGCGTCACTGATGCCCTCGGTCTGCGGGCGGTCGGCCACGCCGGTTTCTTCGCCCACGCCGAAGTACAGCTCGCTGCGGACCCAGCCGGCGGCGGCATCCGGGCGCGCGGCGTCGCCCTGCAGGGTGGCCGTGGCGGTGGCGGGCGGGGTCGGCTTGGCGGCCGGGGCGGCAGTGGCACAGCCGCTGGTGGCCAGGACCAGGGCAAACAGAATGGCGCGGAACGACATGGACAACTCTCCGGAAACACAGGGCAGGCAGGGGAAGGAGCGTGCCGGACATCCGGGTCCGGCGCAGATCGCCAACGGCTATCTGCTGATAACCACCCCGATGGGACTTGCATCACACAGGGACATCACGCGAAGATAATATATCGCTTCATCCGGATGGATTGGTAGTGCCGGCCATGGGTCGCAACGCCAGCCCCCCCCCTCCCCCGTTCCTCCCCCTCGTCGTTCTGCTGGAGTCCGCATGTCCCGTCCGTCCGCGTCGCGCCTTGGCCTTGCCATCGCGCTCGTCCTCTCCTCCCCCCTGCTGGCCCAGGACGTACTTGCGCAGGACGCGCCGAACACCGCCAAAACGCTGGACACCGTGATCGTCACCGGCACCCGCGCCGTGGACCGGACCGTGCTGGAATCCACCTCGCCGGTGGACGTGCTCACCGCCGAGGACATCCGCAAGGCCGGTGTGGTCAATGGCGAACTGGGCAGCGCGCTGCAGGCGCTGCTGCCCTCGTTCAACTTCCCGCGCCAGTCCAACTCGGGCGGTGCCGACCACATCCGCGCCGCCCAGCTGCGCGGGCTCTCGCCCGACCAGGTGCTGGTGCTGGTCAACGGCAAGCGCCGCCACAGCAGCGCGCTGGTCAACACCGACAGCAAGATCGGCAAGGGCACCACCCCGGTCGACTTCAACGCGATCCCGGTCAGCGCGATCAAGCGCATCGAGGTGCTGCGCGATGGCGCCGGCGCGCTGTATGGCTCGGATGCGGTGGCCGGCGTGATCAACGTGATCCTGGATGACGCTCCGGAAGGTGGCGCGTTCGAAGCCAGCTTCGGCGCCAACCACACCGACCTCAAGCCGATCGACCGCAGCCTCACCGATGGCCAGACCAGCTACGCCAGCGCCAAGGTCGGCACCGCGCTGGGTGACAACGGCGGCTTCCTGCGGGTCGGCCTGGAGCTGAAGAACCACGAAGGCACCAACCGCGCCGGCTTCGACCAGATTCCGCCGTGGGACCAGACCCCGACCAACCTGGCCCTGCAGGGCAAGCGCAACTACGTGCTCGGCGATGGCAAGACCAAGGATCTGAACGCCTGGTACAACGCGCAGCTGCCGTTCGGTGAGACCTCCACCTTCTACAGCTTCGCCACCTTCAACCAGCGCGACAGCGAAGGCGCGAACTACTTCCGCTACCCGGACAGCGACGCCAACTGGGCGCAGATCTACCCCAACGGCTACCGCCCGATCTCCGAAGGCGAGAACCGCGACGTGCAGGCCGTGGCCGGCGCGAAGGGCCAGTGGGGCGAGTGGAACTACGACGCGAGCCTGGATTACGGCGTCAACACGTTCACCTACCGCCTGCGCAACTCGCTCAACGCCTCGCTGGGCCCGACCAGCCCGACCCGCTTCAAGACCGGTGATTACCGCAACGAGCTGACGGTGGCGAACTTCGACCTCGGCCGCGTGTTCTCGCAGGGCGACAGCATCACCCACAGCCTGGGCCTGGGCCTGGAAGCGCGCCGCGACCATTACCAAACCCGCCCCGGTGACCCGAGCAGCTATGCTGCCGGCCCGTTCACGGATCGCCCGACCGGCTCGCAGGCCGGTGGCGGCCTGACCCCGCAGGATGCGACCTCGCTGTCGCGCGATGTCGCCAGCGCCTACGCCAGCCTCTCCAGCCAGTTCGGCGAGCATTTCTCCAGCGATCTGGCGGCGCGCTACGAGCACAGCGATGACTTCGGCGGTGAGCTCACCGGCAAGCTCGGTCTGCGCTATGAATTCACCCCGGCCTTCGCGCTGCGCGGTGCGATCTCCAACAACTTCCGTGCCCCGTCGCTGGCGCAGATCGGCTACGAATCCACCTCCACCGGTTACAACGCCGCCGGCCAGCTGGTGCAGGGCCGCGTGCTGTCGGTCAACAATCCGATCGCGCGTGGCCTGGGTGCCACCGATCTGAAGCCGGAGAAGTCGCTCAACACCAGCCTGGGCTTCACCAGCCGCATCGGCGACCACTTCGATGTCTCGCTGGACTTCTTCCAGATCGACATCGATGACCGCATCGCGCTGTCGGAGAGCATCACCGGTGATGCGTTGACCGACTACGTGCAGCAGCAGTTCGGCGTGGCCGGCCTGCAGAGCGCCAGCTTCTTCGTCAACGCCGCCGATACCCGCACCCGCGGTGCGGAACTGGTGAGCAACTGGCGGCAGTCGCTGGGTGGCGGCGAACTGGTGCTGACCGGCACCTATGCCTATACCAAGACCACGCTGAAGAACGTGCTCGCCACGCCGCCGGGCCTGCTCGCGCTGGATCCGGATTACGTGCTGTTCGGCGTGGAAGAAACCAATACGCTGACCGATGCCACCCCGCGCACCCGCGCCGCGCTGGCCGCCAGCTGGGCCGACGATCATTGGTCGTTGACCAGCCGTCTGAGCCGCTATGGCAGCGTGACCCGTGTGTTCAACTTCGGCGATGGCTACATCCCGCGCCAGACCTACGGCGCCGAGTGGCAGCTGGATGCCGAAGTGGAGTACAAGATCACCCCGCAGTGGAGCGTGGCGGTGGGTGGGCAGAACCTGACCGACAATTACTCGGATCTGTCCAACGACGACATCTACTACTTCGGTAACCTGCCGTACGACGTGCTGTCACCGATCGGCAGCAATGGCGCGTATTACTACGGGCGCGTGCGGTATACGTTCTGATGGGGCAGCCGACCAACGGTCGGCTCTACCGGAGGGGTGCAGCCGACCAACGGTCGGCTCTACCGGAGGGGGGCAGCCGACCAACGGTCGGCTCTACCGGAGGGGGGCAGCCGACCAACGGTCGGCTCTACCGGAGGGGGGCAGCCGACCGACGGTCGGCTCTACCGGTGGTGAATGGGGAGGACGCGTGCGTGATGCCATGACCTGGCGATCACATCCACGCTGGCATGTTGGTCAACATGGCCAACGACTTCCCCCAACGTCCGCCGCCGCCGCTGCTGGACGATGCCTGTGCGCTGTTCCTGGACGTGGATGGCACCCTTATCGAATTCGCGGACGACCCCGAGTCGGTCGCGCTGCTGCCCGATGTGCGTGAAGCGATCGGGCGCATCAGCGACCGGCTGGATGGCGCGGTCGCGCTGATCAGCGGGCGCCCCTTGGCGCAACTGGACAAACTTTTCGCCCCCTTGAGCCTGCCCGCGGCCGGCCTGCACGGCCACGAGCTGCGCAACCATGAGCAGCGCGCGCAGAGCAGCGATCCTTCTGCCGATACCAGCGAGTGGCTGCATGCCCTGCACCAGCAGGCGATGCGTTTCGCGCATGGCTATCCCGGCGTACTGGTGGAGGACAAAGGCCGCAGCCTGGCCCTGCACTGGCGCGGTGCCCCGCACGCCGCCAACAACGTGCGCGCCTTCGCCGAACGGCATATCCGTGGCCATGGCGGCTACCGGCTGCAGCCCGGTGACCATGTCATCGAGTTCCTGCCCGAAGGCAGCGACAAGGGCCGTGCTATGCGGCAGCTGATGCTGCAGCCGCCGTTCCGCGATCGCATGCCGGTGTTCGTCGGCGATGACCTCACCGATGAATTCGGCTTCGGCGCGGCCAACGACCTGCATGGCTGGAGCGTGCTGGTCGGTGCGCGCGAGCCCAGCGATGCGGTGTTCGCGCTGCCGACGATACGCAGCGTGCACGCCTGGCTTCGCGAGAATGCCTACTGATGCCTTGACCCCAAGGCCCCCTGACGCCGCGCGCAGGTCTCCCCCACCGGTGTGCCGCCGCGGCATGACACGAGACTTCCTGCATCATGAGCGAACCCGATCTGAATCTGGGCGTGGTCGGCAATGGCAGCTTCGGCGCGCTGATCGACAAGCACGCGCGCGTCGTCTGGAGCTGCCTGCCGACCTTCGACGGCGACCCGACCTTCTGCGCCCTGCTCGGCCCCAATCAACAGGACGGCGGTGACTTCGGCATCGAGCTGGAGGACATGGTCGACAGCGAACAGAGCTACCTGACCAACACCGCCATCCTGCGCACCGTGCTGCGCGACAAGCACGGTGGTGCGTTGGAAATCATCGATTTCGCGCCGCGCTGGCGTCAGAACGACCGCTTCTACCGACCGGTCAGCCTGATCCGCCAGGTGCGGCCGCTGTCCGGCAACCCGCGCATCATCGTGCGCGCGCGTCCACTGGCCGACTGGGGCGCCCGCGTCCCGGATGCCACGTGGGGCAGCAACCACATCCGCTGGGTGCTTCCCGACCACGTGCTGCGCCTGACCACCGATGTGCCGCTGCGTTTCGTCCGCGATGGCCTGCCGTTCGTGCTGAACCACCCGGTGCATCTGGTGCTCGGGGTGGACGAATCGCTCAACCGTTCGCTCAGTGGCTACGTGCAGGAATCCTTCCAGCGCACGCGTGACTATTGGCGCGAATGGGTGCGCTATCTGTCGATCCCGCTGGAGTGGCAGGACGCGGTGATCCGCAGCGCGATCACGCTGAAGCTGTGCCAGTACGAGGACAGCGGCGCCATCATCGCCGCGATGACCACCTCCATTCCGGAAGCACCCGGCAGCATCCGCAACTGGGATTACCGCTACTGCTGGCTGCGCGATGCCGCCTTCGTGGTGCGTACGCTCAACCGTCTCGGTGCGACCCGCACGATGGAGCAGTTCCTGGGCTACATCTTCAACCTGGCCACGGCCGATGGCAGCCTGCAACCGCTGTATGGCATCAGCTTCGAGGCCAAGCTGGAGGAAACCGAAGTCGCGTCGCTCTCCGGCTATCGCGGCATGGGCCCGGTGCGGCGCGGCAACCTGGCCTGGGTGCAGCGCCAGCACGATGTCTACGGCAGCGTGGTGCTTGCCTCCACCCAGCTGTTCTTCGATCGCCGCCTGCAAGACCCGGGCGATGCGCACACCTTCGCGCGGCTGGAGCCGCTCGGCGAGCAGGCCTTCACCCTGCACGATGTTCCCGATGCCGGCCTGTGGGAATTCCGCGGCCGCACCGAAGTGCACACCTACACCAGTGCGATGTGCTGGGCCGCGTGTGACCGCCTGTGCAAGATCGCCGTGCGCTTGAAACTGGATGACCGCGCCACCTATTGGCGCGAGCGCGCCGACATCATCCATGCGCGCATCATGCGCGAGTCGTGGAGCGAAGCACTCGGCCACTTCACCGATACCTTCGGCGGCCATCGCCTGGATGCCTCGTTGCTGCTGCTGGCCGATATCGGCTTCATCGACGCCACCGATGCGCGCTTCGTCGCCACGGTCGAGGCGATCGGCCGCGATCTCAAGCACGGCAACGCGCTGTATCGCTACGTCGCGCCGGATGATTTCGGCGAGCCGGAAACCAGCTTCACCATCTGCACGTTCTGGTACATCGATGCGCTCGCCGCGATCGGTCGTCTGGACGAAGCACGCGAGATGTTCGAGATGCTGCTGGAACGCCGCAATCACCTGGGCCTGCTGTCCGAGGATCTTGCGTTCGACAGCGGCGAGGCCTGGGGCAATTTCCCGCAGACCTATTCGCACGTGGGCCTGATCACTGCCGCCATGCGCCTGTCGCGCAGCTGGCAGGAGGCATCATGAGCCGCCTGGTCGTCGTGTCCAACCGGGTCGCCGTTCCCGGTGAATCCCGCGCCGGCGGCCTGGCAGTCGGCCTGCTGGCCGCGCTCAAGGAGCGTGGCGGCCTGTGGTTCGGCTGGAGCGGGAAATCCACCCGCGACAACAGCGGCACGCTGCACGAGCAGGTGGACGGTGACATCCGCTACGTCACCATGGACCTCAACAAGCGCGACGTGGATGGCTACTACAACGGCTTCGCCAACCGCACGCTGTGGCCGCTGCTGCACTTCCGGCTGGACCTGGTCGACTACGATCGCGCCACGCGCGAAACGTATCGCCGGGTCAACGCGCTGTTCGCCGAGAAACTCGCGCCGCTGCTGCGCGAGGACGACATCGTCTGGATCCATGACTATCACCTGATCCCGCTGGCCTCGCTGCTGCGCGAGCGCGGCATCGGCTGCCGGATCGGCTTCTTCCTGCACGTGCCGATGCCCTCGGCCGATCTGCTGCAGGCGCTGCCGGATCACCTGCGGTTGTTCTCCAGCCTGTACGCCTACGATCTGGTCGGCTTCCAGACCCAGCGCGATGCGGACCGCTTCCAGTCCTACGTGCGCCTGTTCGGTGGTGGCCGCGTGCTGCCTGACGGTGAGCTGGAAGCACCCGGCGGCCGGCGTTTCCGCGCTGCGGCCTTCCCGATCGGTATCGATACCGAATTCATCGCCCGCCAGGCCAAAGCGGGGGCGAACAAACCCGCCGTCAAGGACCTGCGCGGCAGCCTGCGCAATCGTCAGCTGGCGATCGGCGTGGACCGGCTGGACTACTCCAAGGGCCTGCCCGAACGCTTCCAGGGGTTCGAGCGGTATCTGGAGCGTCATCCGGACCAGCACGGCTCGTTGACCTACCTGCAGATCGCCCCGGTCTCGCGCGGGGATGTCACCGAGTACCGCCAGCTGCGCAGCCAGCTCGAACAGATCGCCGGGCACATCAACGGCGGGCATGCCGCACCGGACTGGACCCCGCTGCGCTACGTCAACCAGAACTTCACCCATGCCACGCTGACCGGCTTCTACCGGGCAGCCGCGGTGGGCCTGGTCACGCCGCTGCGCGACGGCATGAACCTGGTCGCCAAGGAGTACGTCGCCTCGCAGGACCCGGAGAACCCGGGCGTGCTGGTGCTGTCACTGCTGGCCGGTGCCGCCGATGAATTGAAGCAGGCGCTGCTGGTCAATCCGCATGACCTGGATGGCGTCGCCGATGCGATCGCCACGGCGGCGACGATGCCGCTGAAAAAGCGCGTGGAGCGCTGGCAGGCGATGATGGAGCACCTGCGCACGTACGACATCAATCATTGGCGGCGGACGTACCTGCAGGCATTGGAAGGGTAGTGCCGGCCGCTGGCCGGCAACCCGTCCCTTCTTAGTCCAGAAACCGAGCTGCCTGCGCCGGTGTCGGCAGGAAACAGGTGTCATACCGACCGAACCACCGATAGCGGTTGCGCGCCAGCGCGCGATACGCGCGGTCGCGCAGCCCGCGGGGCAACCAGCGCAGCACACGCACCACACGCCATGCACCACCCAACCCGGCCAGTACGCGGAGGATCGCGTCGGTGTCGGTCCATGCGCGCCCCTGCTCGAGCAGCAGGAACGACGACGGATCCTCCGGATCCAGCCCGTGCGCCTGCAGCAGAGCGCGCCCGTGCACGCCCTGCATTGCAGCGAAGCGATAGCGGCCGCGCGTATCGACGCGCAGCAGGAACCGCACCCAGCGGCTGCACAGTGCGCAGACGCCGTCGAAGACGATGACCGCATCGGCCGCTCCACTCACCGTCTGTCCAACGGTCAGGGCGCGATCCATGCCAAGGTCGCCATGCGCCCGGTGCGGCGGTCGCGCCGGTGCGAGTAGAACCGCTGCGGGTCGGCCAGAGTGCAGTACTGCCCGCCACTGATGTGTGCCGCGTCCAGGCCTGCGGACTGCAGGCGCCGGCGGGCCAGCGCGTACAGGTCCACCTTCCAGTGCCCCGGACGGGTCGCCACGAAGGCCACCGCGGCGCCCTCGTCGCGCTCGACGAAGGCCTCGAACACGTCCTCGCCGATCTCATACAGCGCGGGCCCGGCCGCCGGGCCCAGCCACGCCTGCAGCTGCGCGGCCGGGGTCTGCATGGCGGCCACGGTGGCCTCCAGCATGCCGTCGGCCAGCCCACGCCAGCCGGCATGGGCCGCCCCGATCTCACCGCCATCGCGGGCGGCAAAGACCACCGGCAGGCAGTCAGCGGTGAGGATGGCCAGCACCACGCCCGGAACCGAGGTCACCGCCGCATCGGCGGTGGGTTCGGCCTCGACGCCAACGGCCGTCGGCGGCGCGGTGAAGCGACGCACGCCGGTGCCATGCACCTGGCGCAGCCAATGCGGCGCCGAGGGCAGGCCCAGCCCGGGCACGAGCAGATCGCGGTTGCGCTGCACCTGCGCCGGATCATCGCCGTCGGCGGCGTAGCGGTTGCCCATGTTGAACTGATCGAACGGGGCCACCGAACCGCCCGCGCCGAAGCGCAGGGTGGTCAGCGCATGGACCCCGCTCGGGGCCTGCCAGTCGGCTGGCAGCACGGGCACGGTGGCGTCCATCAGCGGCGGTTGCGTTCCTGCTCGGCGAAGCGCTTGCTGTCTTCGCGCAGGGCGTGCAGCAGGGCCTGCATGTCGGCCGGCGGCGGTGCGCTGTTGGTGATCTTCTCACCGGTGATCGGGTGCACGAACTCCAGCGTTTCAGCGTGCAGCGCCTGGCGCTTGAAGCCGCGCAGTTCGGCCACCAGCTCCTCGCTGGCGCCCTTGGGCAGCTTCAGCGCACCGCCATACAGCTGATCGCCGATGATCGGATGACGCAGGTGCGCCATGTGCACGCGGATCTGGTGGGTACGGCCGGTTTCAAGGCGGCATTCCAGCGCGGTGTGCGCGCGGAAACGCTCGCGCAGGCGGTAATGGGTGATCGCTTCCTTGCCGTCTTCGCGCACGGCCATGCGGATGCGGTCGCGCGGGTGGCGGTCGATACCGGCGGTGGCGGTGCCGCCGGAGACCAGCGCACCGACCACCACGGCCAGGTACTGGCGATGCACTTCACGTGCCGAGAGCTGCTCGACCAGCGCGGTCTGCGCTTGGATCGTGCGGGCGATGACCATCACGCCGCTGGTGTCCTTGTCCAGGCGGTGCACGATGCCCGCACGCGGCAGCACCGACAGCGAGGGATCGCGGAACAGCAGCGCGTTTACCAGGGTGCCGGTCGGGTTGCCCGCGCCGGGGTGGACCACCAGGCCGACCGGCTTGTTGATCACGAACACATGCTCGTCTTCGTACAGGACCTCCAGCGGGATGTCCTCCGGCTCGGCGTGGGTCTGGGTGTCGAGCACGACATGCAGGCTGGCCACCTCGCCGCCGCGCACCGGGTCGCGGCCGCGCACGGTGTCGCCGTCCAGCAGGACGTCGCCGGACTTGATCCACTCGGTCAGCTTGGACCGGGAGAACTCGGGGAACAGCTCGGCCAGGACCGCGTCAAAACGCCGGCCGGCGGCGGTATCGGGCACGATGGCCTGGCGGGGGGAATCGGAATCAGCAGGGGTATCGGACATGGGGGCACACCGCAATAGGGACAATTTTGGGGTCCGGGCGACCAGTTTCAGTCGCGGGACAGGCCACTAGGCTATCATCGACCCTTCGTATTCCAGCCGCGTCCCGCCCTGACCCCATGATCCGACGCTCCGTTATGCTGTCCGCGCCCGTCCGCCTCGCCGCCCTGATGCTGGTGCTGCTCTTCGTTGCCACCGGTTGCCACCGCGGTACCAAGGGCAAGAATCCGGATGAAGGTCTGCCGGTCGAAAGCCTCTATGAGAAGAGCCACAAGCTCATGGAAGGGGGGAACTGGAGCGGTGCCGAAGCCAGCTTCCGCCGTCTGGTAGCCCAATACCCGTATGGCCCGTACACCGAACAGGCCATGATCGAAAGCGCCTACGCGCAGTACAAGGCCGGCAAGCACGATGACGCGGTGTCCAGCGTGGACCGCTTCATCCGTACCTACCCGACCCACCGCAACATCGCCTACATGTACTACCTGCGCGGCCTGGCCAATGGCAATCGCGACACGGTCTTCCTGCGCCGCGTCTGGTCGCTGGACCCGAGCCGCCGTGACCTGTCGAGCCCGCGTCAGGCCTATGCCGACTTCACCATCGTCACCGAACGCTACCCCAACAGCCGCTACGCCGCCGATGCGCGCCAGCGGATGATCGCCCTGCGCGACGTGTTCGCCCAGTACGAGCTGGACAACGCCCTGTACTACCTGCGCCGCGAGGCGTACGTCTCGGCCGCTGGCCGCGCCAACTTCCTGCTGGAGAACTACCCGCAGAGCGCGTTCCAGTACGATGCCGTGGCCGCCCTGGGCGAGGCCTACACCCACCTGGGCAACAAGACCCTGGCCGACGATGCCCGCCGCGTGCTCGAGCTGAACCAGCCTGACCACCCGTGGCTGCAGGGCAAGTGGCCGAAGTACCCGTGGATGGTGCGCAAGCTGAACCCGTTTGCCGGCGAGAAGTCCGCCAGTACCGGTGAACGCAACGCCACGATGAACCGCAAGTAATGAAAAAGGCCCCGAAAGGGGCCTTTCTTATTACGGTAGCGCTCGACGCCTACCCCTTGTACCCATTGCTGATCGGGTACCTGCGCTCCCGCCCGAACGCCCGGCGCGAGACCTTCGGCCCCGGGGCGGCCTGATGGCGCTTCCACTCGCTGGTGCGCACCAGGCGCAGCACACGGTCCACCACCTCGGCGGCGTACCCGGCGGCCACGATCTCCTCGCGCGACTGCTCCTGGTCCACATAGCGGTACAGGATGCCGTCCAGCACGTCGTACGCCGGCAGCGAGTCCTGGTCGGTCTGGTTGGCGCGCAGTTCGGCCGAGGGCGGGCGGGAGATCACCGCCGGCGGGATCACCGGGGCGCCGCCCACGGTATTGCGCCACTTGGAGAGCCCGAACACCTCCGTCTTGTACAGGTCCTTGAGCGGGGCGTAGCCGCCGCACATGTCGCCGTAGATGGTGGCGTAGCCCACCGCGTACTCGCTCTTGTTGCCGGTGGTCAGCAGCAGCCCGCCGAACTTGTTGGACAGCGCCATCAGGATCACGCCACGGCTGCGCGACTGCAGGTTCTCTTCGGTCACATCGGCCGCTTGCCCCTCGAACATCGGGCCCAGCGCGGCCATCAGGCCCTCGAACACCGGTTCGATCGAGACCGCCTCCAGTTTCACGCCCAGCGCGCGGCACTGCTCGGCCGCCAGATCGTTGGACATGTCCGCCGTGTAGCGCGACGGCAGCCGCACCGCGGTGACGTTGGCCGCGCCCAGCGCGTCCACCGCCATCGCCAGCACCAGGGCCGAATCGATGCCGCCGGACAGGCCGAGCCAGACCTTTTTGAAGCCGTTCTTGCGGCAGTAATCCTGGATGCCGCGGGTCACGGCGCGCCAGGCCAGCGCATCCATGCTCTCGTCGCCGTCGTCCATCCACTCGCGCGGCAGGAAGCGGCGCGCATCGGCGTCGTAATCCACCACCAGCCACTGGTCGGTGAAGGCCGCGGCGGCCGGGTGCACGGTGCCATCGCCGTCAGCGACGACCGAGGCACCATCAAACACCAGTGCGTCCTGGCCACCCACCACATTGAGGTAGGCTATCGCCGCCCCGCTCTCACGGGTACGCTCGGCCAGCAGCGCATCGCGCTGGGCATGCTTGCCACGCTCGTACGGAGAGGCATTGGGCACGATCACCAGCTGCGCACCGGCACGGACCGTATCGGCCAGCGGTTCGGCAAACCACAGGTCCTCGCAGACCAGTACGCCCACCGGCACGCCCTTCAGCTCGAACACGCAGCTGCCGCCGTCCGGATCGACATCGAAGTAGCGGCGCTCATCGAACACCGCGTAGTTGGGCAGCTCGCGCTTGCGGTAGGTGTGTTCGACCTTGCCATCGCGCAGCACGCTGGCCGCGTTGTAGACCACCGCACCGGCGGCCTGTGGCCAACCGACCACGGCAGCGATACCGGTGGTGGCCGCCGCGATGCGCTCCAGCGCCTGCTGGCAGTCGTACAGGAAGCCGGGCCGCAGCAGCAGATCCTCCGGCGGGTAGCCGCTGATCGCCAGCTCCGGGAACACCACCAGCTCGGCACCGTACTCGTCGCGCGCCTCGGCGATCATCGCGATGATGGTGTCGGTGTTCTGCGCCACTGCGCCAACCGGAAAATCGAACTGCGCCAGGGCAATGCGGAGCGACGTCATGGGGGGTCCAGCCTGTGGTTGCAATACGCTCATTGTAGTGCCGGGCGGGGGCCGGCCACCCCCGCAGGAGCCGGGGCCCGGGGCGGGCGCGGCCCGCGGCGCGGCCCGC
>NZ_JBDJKY010000013.1:0-110440 GCF_039673075.1 Stenotrophomonas sp. TWI819
ACATCTGTCCCTTAAAATGCAGACGCCCGATGCAGTGCATCGGGCGTCCTTGGCCGCCTGACGGCGGCCTCTACATCCGCCACAGGTGTCAACCTATGGCAGGACGGGTCAGTTCGCCCTCGCATCCGTATGAGAAGCCGCGGCGGGGCTCGGCTACCGGAACCGAGGCGCCGAGCCGCGCGTTAGGCCGCCTTCGCCAACCGCATGAACTCCGCCGCATTCACCGGCCGGCCCAGGTGATACCCCTGCAGCTGATCGCAGCCCATGTCGCTCAGGTACTGGCGTTGGCCGGCCGTCTCCACGCCTTCGGCGACGATCTGCAGCTGCAGCGAACGGCCCAGCGCGATGATCGACGAGACGATGGCGGCATCTTCGGCGTTGTCTTCCAGATCACGCACGAAGGCACGGTCGATCTTCAGCTCCGTAGCCGGCATGCGCTTGAGGTAGAGCAGGCTGGAGTAACCCGTGCCGAAATCGTCGATGGAGATGTTCACGCCCATCGCAGTCAGCCCGTGCAGGATCAGCAGGCTGGCATCGACGTCCTTCATTGCCGTGGTTTCGGTCACTTCCAGGGTGAGTCGTTTCGGGTCCAGGCCATGGCGATCCAGGGTGCGGCGCACCGTATCGAGCAGCGTGCTGGAACCGAACTGCAACGGTGACAGATTCACCGCCATGGTCCAGTCGGGATGGCCGGCGTCGTGCCACTGGCGCAGCTGGTGGCAGGCGTGGTCGAGCACCCACTCGCCCAGAGCCAGGATCAGCCCGCTGCGCTCGGCGATGGGGATGAAGGCGTCGGGCGAGAGCAGCCCCAGCTCGGGATGCTGCCAGCGCACCAGCGCTTCGGCGCCGATCAGTGATTCACCATTGGCCTGGAACTTGGGCTGGTAGTGCAGCACCAGCTCATTGCGGCTGACCGCTTTGCGCAGTTCCTGAAGCAGTTTAAGCTGGCGGTTCGCGCTCACGTTGAGCGACTGGGTGAAGAACGTATAGCCGTTCCGGCCCGAATCCTTGGTGTGGTACATCGCGGCGTCGGCGTGGGCCATCAGGTCGCGCTCGGTGGTGGCATCGGCCGGGTACAGCGCGATGCCCAGGCTGGCGCTGACCTGCAGTTCCAGTGCATCGATCTCGAACGGCTCGGCCACGCAGGCGATGATCCGTTCGGCGACAACGGCGGCGTCTTCGGGGTCGTCGATCTGGAACACGATGACGAACTCATCCCCGCCCAGCCGGGCGAAGGTGTCCTGCGCGCGCAGCAGCGCCGACACGCGTTCACTAACCTGGATCAGCAGCTTGTCGCCGAGCTGATGGCCGTAGGCGTCGTTGATCGTCTTGAAGCCATCCAGGTCGCAGAACATCACCGCGAAGCTGAACTGTCGACGGCGTGCTTTCTCGATGGCCTGCTCGATGCGGTCCTGCAGCAGCATGCGGTTGGGCAGCTGGGTCAGTGGGTCGTGCAGGGCCGCCTGCAGCAGCTTTTCATTGGCCTGCGCCAGCGAGTCGGCCAGCAGGCCGGTGCGGGTGCGCATCTGCCGATCGAACACCGAGGAAATCAGTGCGATGCCGAGGGTGCCCAGGGTGGTGACGATCACCAGCACGGCCAGCCATTTGGCATCGATGCCTTCGCCGAACGCCGCACCGCAGACCGCGCCCTCGGGGAAGTTGGCCGCGGCCATGCCGGTGTAGTGCATGCCGACGATCGCCAGGCCCATCACCAGCGAGGCCAGCCCGCGCAGCAGGAAGGGCCGCCGCTGCTCCAGGCGCAGCCGGAAGGCAATCCACAGTGCTGCGCCGGCCGCGCCGATGGCGATCAGGATGGAGGCGGCGAACCAGGCCGGGTTGTAGTCGATGCCCGGCTGCATCTGCAGGGCGCTCATGCCCAGGTAATGCATGGTGGCGATGCCCAGCCCCATCAGTACCGCGCCGGCGCACAGGCGCGACCAGGGCAGCTCCGCGCGCGAGACCAGCCACAGTGCATAGGCCGAGGCACCGACCGAGACCGCCAGCGAGTACAGGGTGATCGCCAGGTCATAGCCGACCGGGATCGGCAGATGGAAGGCCAGCATGCCGATGAAGTGCATGGACCAGACCCCCAGGCCCATCGCGGTGGCGCCGCCGGCCAGCCACCAGCGGGCGACCCGCCCTTGGGTACTGGCCAGCCGGCCGGCCATGTCCAGCGCGGTGTAGGAGGCGAGGATGGCAACCAGCAGCGAGAACACGACAAGACTCTGGCTGTAGGTGCCGGTCATGGAGAAGCCTGGAAAGTTGAAGGAAAGGCGGTGGCCCGCCGGAGTATCGGCACTGTGACCGGATTCTTGAGGGGGCTGGGGCGCACGGCGTCTCGGTTGCTGCGACGCGGCTCGGCTATCCTGCCGCATCGATTCTGAAGCGGAAGTTGACATGGCCAAGCGACTCACCGCTTACGTCTGCAGTGAATGTGGCGCCGAATACAGCAAGTGGCAGGGCCAGTGCACCGAGTGCGGGGTCTGGAACACGCTCAGCGAAATCACGCTGGAAAGCGCGACGCCTGCCAAGTCGTCGCCGGCGTCGCGCCGTTCCGGCTGGGCCGGCAAGGTGGATGCGCCGAAGATCATGGCGCTCAAGGACGTACAGCAGACCGAGCACCTGCGGGTGAGCACCGGCATCGGCGAGTTCGACCGCGTGCTCGGCGGTGGTCTGGTCGAAGGTGCGGTGGTGCTGGTCGGTGGCGATCCCGGCATCGGCAAGTCCACCCTGCTGCTGCAGGCCGTAGCGAAGATGGCCGCCAGCCTGCCGGTGCTGTACATCACCGGTGAGGAATCGCTCTCGCAGGTGGCTGGCCGTGCCGTTCGCCTGGATCTGCCGCTGGACAACGTCAACGCACTGGCCGAAACCCAGGTCGAGGCGATCCTGCAGCATGCCAGCGTGGCCAAGCCGCGGCTGATCGTGGCCGATTCGGTGCAGACGCTGTGGACCGAATCGCTGACCGCTGCCCCGGGCTCGGTCAGCCAGGTGCGTGAGAGCGCCGCACGGCTGGTGCGCTTTGCCAAGGAAACCGGCACCGCCGTGTTCCTGGTCGGCCACGTCACCAAGGAGGGCGGCATTGCCGGCCCGCGCGTGCTCGAGCACATGGTCGACGCGGTGCTGTACTTCGAAGGTGAGAGCGGCAGCCGATTCCGCCTGCTGCGGGCGTTCAAGAACCGCTTCGGCGCGGTCAACGAGCTGGGCGTGTTCGCCATGGGCGAGAAGGGCCTGAAAGAGGTCTCCAATCCCTCGGCGATCTTCCTCTCCGGCGGCAGCACCCAGCAGCCCGGCAGCTGCGTGATGGTCACCCGCGAGGGGACGCGCCCGCTGCTGGTGGAAGTGCAGGCACTGGTGGACGCCTCGCCGCTGTCCAACCCGCGCCGGGTGGCGGTGGGGCTCGAGCAGAACCGCCTGGCGATGCTGCTGGCGGTGCTGCACCGGCATGGCGGCGTGCTGGTGGGCGATCAGGACGTGTTCGTCAACGTGGTGGGCGGCATCCGCGTGCAGGAGACCGCCGCCGATCTGCCGGTGCTGCTGGCGGTGCTGTCCTCGCTGCAGGACCGGCCGCTGGCCGAGAAGACCATCGCCTTCGGCGAGGTGGGCCTGTCCGGCGAGATCCGCCCCGTGCCCAACGGTGAAGACCGCCTGCGCGAAGCAGCGACGCATGGCTTCAAGCGCGCGATCGTGCCAAAGGCGAATGCACCGAAGACGGGCAGCGTGAAGGGCATGGAGGTGATCGCGGTGGAGCGGTTGTCGGAGGCGATCGACGCGCTGTGACCGGGGCCGGGCCGAGGCTCGGTTGTCGCGGCTCTGTAGAGCCGAGCCCATGCTCGGCTCCACCCATGACGAATGGGTCTGCGGTCAGCCAGCCTGTGCTAGTTTTCCGGGCTCGACGAAGGCGCCTTCCGGCGCTTTTCCGTGGCAAGGAGTAATCGATTACATGCAGGACCCGATGTTCAGCACCCCCGCTGCCGAAATCCGCCGCGCCGGGGTCGATCTCAATGGACTGATGACGGTGCTGGGCAAGCACCTGTATTCCACCCCGATGGTGGCGCTGCGCGAACTGGTGCAGAACGCGCATGATTCGATCATCCGCCGCCGTATCGAGCAGCCCGGCATCGAGTGCGCATCGCGCATCGACGTGCAGGTCGATGCCGCCGCCGGCGTGCTGCGCATCACCGACACCGGTGCCGGCCTGACCCGGCAGGAAATCCACGATTACCTGGCCACGGTCGGCGTCGGTTACACCCGGGGCCTGCGCCAGGAGGGCGAGGACAATGACGGCCTGATCGGCATGTTCGGCCTGGGCTTCCTGTCGGCCTTCGTGCTGGCGCGCCGTGTCAGCGTGCGCACCACCTCCTATCAAGCGCCGGAGCTGGGCCACCTGTACGTGTCCAGCAACGCCGAGCAGTACACCGTCAGCGACGTGCCGGCACGGGCGATCGGCACGGAGGTCGAGCTGGAGCTGCATCCGGACTTCCTGCCGCTGGCCAACGAAGCGCGCCTGCACGAGGTGCTTGGCCGCTACTGCGCGCTGCTGTCCGAACCGATCTTCATCGGCGCTGCCGCCGAGGCCATCAACCCTGAACCGCCGCCGTGGCGCGGGCAGGGTGACGTCGCGCTGCATCCCGTGCAGGCACGCCGCCAGGCGCTGCAGTTCGCTGCCCGTTTCGAACACGATTTCGAGCCCATCGTGACGATGCCGCTGCAGTCCGATGGCAGCAGCGACGCCGTCGGGATGCTCTGGGTGCAGGACGGTGCCACCTACGGCACCAGCGACAACCGCAACCTGTCGGTGTTCGTGCGCGGCATGCTGCTGGACGACGATGCACGCGACCTTTTGCCGCCGTGGGCCGGCTTCATCGGCGGGGTGATCGAATCGTCGAAGCTGACCCCGACGGCCAGCCGCGAGGATCTGCAGCGCGATGATCACTATCGCGCCGTGCAGCACGCCCTGCTGGAAGCGCTGATCGATGGCCTGGCCGACGTCGCACGCCAGCAGCCCGAAGCCTGGCGGCGTGTGCTCAGCCGGCACAATGAAGCCCTGCTGGGCGCAGCCCTGTGCGATGAGCGCCTGTTCGACCTGCTGCTGGAACACGTGCGCGTGCCGACCTCGCAGGGCGACCTGCCGGCCAGCGCGTTGCCGGCGCGTGGCGCGGTGCATGTGATCCTCGACAACGGTGGCGGCTTCGAGGAAATGTTGTTCCGTGCGATGGGCGTGCCGGTCGCGCATGGCCATCGCTATGCAGTGGTGCCATTCCTGCGCCGCTGGGCCCAGGCCAAGGGCCTGCGCCTGGTTGAGCTCGGTACCGAGCAGGGCAATCGCGCACTGTTCCGCACTGACGACAGCCTTGACGATGCGCAGCTGGCCTGGCTGCGTGAACACCTGGGCGATGGCGAACAGCTGCTGCCGGCGCGCTTCAGCCCCGAGGCGCTGCCGGTGGTGGTGGTGCCCGACCGCGAAGCCGAGCTGAAGCAGCGCCTGGAAGACGACGAGAACGACAAGCGCGTCTCGATGGCCGCCTTGCGCCTGGCGCGCCAGTTCACCGCGCGAATCGAGGCGCGTGCGCCGTCACGGCTCTACCTCAACCTGGACAATCCAGCGGTGCAGGCATTGCTGCAGGCCCAGCGCGATGGCCACCCGCAGGCCGCCTCGGCCGCACGCCTGCTGCGCTCGCTGAAGATCATCGTGTCCGCACAGGGCCGGCCGTTGCAGCGGAGTGCGGCAACGCCGGGCCCCGATCTCAATGGTGCATTTACCGATATTGCCGGTGCCCTGCAGCAGATGCTGCGCTGAGCACCGCCCCCTCTCATCCAGCCTTCGCTAGACAGGAGCATTTCCCCCCATGGATATCTGGAACTGGGTTGAAAAACTGCAGGAAGACCTGCGCCAGGCCGGGCAGGCACAGAACGCCCACCTGCTGACCCGCCTTGCCGATGACGTCAGTGAACTGCAGGTCGACCGCGTCGATGCACTGCTGCCCGAAGCGCGCGCGCTGGGCAAGGCGCTGGACAACCCCTGGGTCGACGTCTATGTCGGCCATTGGGCGCTGCGCAACCGCGTCGGCAACCGCATGGAAGGTGAAAGCGCACTGGGCGAGTCGGTGGCGCTGTTCGAACGCGCACACCGTGCCGATACCCTGGATTGCCCGCAGTCGATCTGCGTCACCCAGGATCTTGCCGCCTGCTACGGCAACATCGATGGTCCGGGTTGGGTACCTGAGCGCATCGAGGTCTGCGACGAGACGCTGGGCCGTATCGACCCAAGCTGGGCCTGCTTCCAGTGCCTGAGCTGCGAGAAGGCGGACGCGCTGCTGGACGACGGCCGCGGCCAGGACGCGCTGGAGTACCTGCAGGTGCAGTCGGCGGCGATCCAGGCGCGTGGCAAGGAGGTGTTCGACAGCTTCCCGGAAATGCAGATCAAGATCCTGCTGGCCAGTGGCCGTGCGGAGGAGGCGCTGGCACTGATCGAGCAGCGCGAGGCCGAAGTGGCTGCTGCAGGCGACTACGAGCCGGCCAACTGCACGGTGCCGCGCCGGCTGTCCAAGGCCTGGGCGCTGGCCCAGCTGGGGCGTGATGAAGACGCACTGCAGCAGCTGGTGCCATGGAGCGAGCTGACGCCGAACCACTGGCGGTTGTGGGCCAATACTGCCTCGACACTGTGCAGCCGGGATGGCGCGCGCAATACCTGGGATCTGGGCACGCGCTTCAACACCATCATCGAGCACTTCGCCGCGGTCGGCGCGCATCGCCTGGTGATCGAGATCGCTGCATTGAGCCTGGAACTGGCCCTGCAGCGTGGCGCGCGCTGGGTGGCGCAGCGCCAGCTCGGTCTGGCCCGGACCCATCTGGCGCAGCTGCGGCAGGATCGTGGCGCTGCCGCGCTGGTGGCCGGCTTGGCCGCACGGATCGAGGCACTGCCGGAGATGGCACCGCTGCCGGTGCCTGCCGACGAACTGCTGGCATGGCTGCAGGCGCAGGGCGAACAGCACCAGTCGCGCGATCCCGAGCGTGAAGCGCAGTGGCTGCTGCAGGCGCACGCCGAGCAGCCCGACGACGGCGCGCTGGCCGAGGTCGCTGCCTCGGCGCTGCACGCCTGCGGCGCAACCACCGAAGCCATGGCGCTGCTGTGGGACTTCGTGCGCGGCCACGCGCAGGAAGATGGCGCGGCGGCCTACACCCTGATGCGTTGGCTGGCCGAGCAGGGCGATGATGATGGCTTGCGCAGGCTGGCCGCGACCTATCGCGACAGCGTGCCGGTGTTCGCGCACTGGTGCGAAGTACAGCGTGCACGGCGCACGTCCGACTGGCCGGCGCTGGAACAGGCCGCGCAGGCGTTGTTGGCGTTGTCCCCAGGCTCGAACGGCGCACGCCGGACGCTTGCCAGCATGTACATGGAGACCGGCCGTTTCAGCGATGCGCAGGCCTGCTACGCGCAGCTGGTGGAGACGCTGGAGGAGCCGAATGCCGCGCACTGGGACCACATGAGTGCCGCCAGCGCGGCGCGCGACTGGGATGCAGTGCGCCGCTCGGCGGCCGCGATCGGCATGGAATTGTCCAGCCAGCAGGGCGTGGTCGAAGAGCCCTGGGGCTGGGTGATCATCCGCAGCGAAGACGGCGGCGAGCCGGTGGAGTACTACGCCCGCCGCAGCGGGCCGGTGACCGCGCGCATCGTCGAGAACGCACCGGCCAACCGCGCGCAGCAGGTGGGTGACTGGGTGGTGTTCGACGCCGGCCTGGTGCACCCCGCACCAGAAGATGAAGCCGAGCGCGAGCACTTCATTCCGACCTATGCGCAGGTGCACGTGCTGGAGCGGGGTGGATTCGCACGCAGCTGGCTGGTCGACGGCGCGCATCCGGGCGAGGCGGCATGGGACGCGCTGGTGGAGGCGGCCGAGGCGCAGGGCTGGAAAGTGTGGTCGCACAGCCGTGCGGACTACACCGTGACCGATCCGGATGCCGAAGACGAGACGCTGCCGGGGCTGCTGTTCACGGTCGCCCAGCCGCAGGATCACGCGCCGCTGGCACTGCATCGCTTCCTGCAGCAGGCGACGGCGGAGTGGGCGCACCCACACTGCTGGCTGCGCCTGGCCGAGGCCTGCGACCAGGACCGGCAGCCGCATCTGGACGCGATCGAACGGTACGGGTTGTGATCAGCGGATAGCGGGTGGGTGCCGACCGTTGGTCGGCACGCTGCTATCGCGTGCGACCGAACACCAGTTCGATCACGAACTGGCTGCCGAAGAACGCCAGCAGCAGCAACGCCATCGCGGTCAGGGTCCAGTGCACCGCCTTCGCACCGCGCCAGCCATAGCGGCGGCGGCCGATCAGCAGCGTGCCGAAGACAATCCAGGACAGGATGCTGAGCACGGTCTTGTGCACCAGCTTCTGGGCCAGCAGGTCATCGACGAACAGCACGCCGGTGACCAAGGTCAGCGTGAGCAGCGCAAAGCCTACTGTGATCACGCGGAACAGCAGGGCTTCCAGGTCCGCCAGCGGGGGCAGCGCACGCAGCCACGGGCGGAAATCACGGCGGCGCAGGGCGCGTTCCTGCAGCCACAGCATGATCGCCAGCAACGCGGCCACGCTCAGGGTGGCGTAGGCCAGCAGCGCCATCCACGCGTGCGTGGCCAGCTGCCAGCCCAGTGGTTTGCTCGGCTCGTGGCCGTAGCCGTGGTAGATCCACAACACTGCTGCCGCCATCGGGAACACCAGCACCCCAAGCGCCGCCATGCGCCCGCGCGCGGCCACCAGCGAGGTCAGCCACGCCATGCCCAGACCGACCAGCGACAGCGCGGCGAAGAAGTGCATGTCCGGCCCGCCGCTGGTCCGCATCGCCACCAGCACGTGATAACCGCCGTGCAGCAGCATGGCCGGCAGCGCCGGCCACAGCCAGGCCGGGGAGGTCACCGCATCATCGCGGACGACCGCGCGCACCAGCAGGCCGGTCGCGGTCAGGTACAGCAGGGTCGCGATGAGAACGATTGTCATCGTGTCAGTTTCGCATACCCCCGGGGTGCTGGCGATGCCCGCAGCGCCGCCGCCGGGGCCGGTCCGGGAGCCGGGGCGGAACCGTTATACTGGCGGTCTCATTGTCTTTTGTTCTGAACAGGTCGCTTCCATGTTCGAGTCCCTGACCCAGCGCCTCTCCGGCACCATCGAGCGGCTGCGTGGCCGCGGTCGCCTGACCGAGGAAAACATCCGCGAGGCCACCCGCGAAGTCCGCATCGCGCTGCTCGAGGCCGACGTCGCGCTGCCCGTGGTGCAGGCGCTGGTCGAACGCATCAAGGTGCGTGCGGTCGGCCAGGAAGTGCTCAAGTCGCTGACCCCGGGCCAGGCGCTGATCAAGGTCGTGCGCGACGAGCTGACTGCGGTCATGGGCTCGGCTGCCTCGGACCTGAACCTCAATGTGCCGGCGCCGGCGATCATCCTGATGGCCGGCCTGCAGGGTGCGGGCAAGACCACCACGGTGGGCAAGCTGGCCAAGCACCTCAAGGAAAAGCGCAAGAAGAAGGTGATGGTGGTCTCGGCCGACGTCTACCGTCCGGCCGCGATCGAGCAGCTCAAGACCCTGGCCGACCAGGTCGGGGTGCTGTTCTTCCCGTCCACCGCCGACCAGAAGCCGGAGGCCATCGTCCGTGCCGCGATCGATGACGCGCGCAAGTCGTTCGTGGATGTGCTGATCGTCGATACCGCCGGTCGCCTGGCCATCGACGAAGCGATGATGGCCGAGATCAAGGCGCTGCACGCCGCGGTCAACCCGGCCGAAACGCTGTTCGTGGTCGATGCCATGACCGGCCAGGATGCCGCCAATACCGCCAAGGCCTTCGGCGATGCGCTGCCGCTGACCGGTGTGGTGCTGACCAAGACCGACGGTGACGCCCGCGGCGGTGCCGCGCTGAGCGTGCGCTACATCACCGGCAAGCCGATCAAGTTCGTCGGTGTGAGCGAAAAGCCGGACGGCCTGGATGTCTTCCATCCGGACCGTATCGCCAGCCGCATCCTGGACATGGGCGACGTGCTGTCGCTGGTGGAGCAGGTCGAGCAGCAGGTCGACAAGGACAAGGCGCAGAAGCTGGCCGAGAAGGTCGCCAAGGGCAAGAAGTTCGATCTGAACGACATGCGTGACCAGCTGGAACAGATGCAGAACATGGGCGGCATCGGCGGCCTGATGGACAAGCTGCCGGGCCTGGGCCAGATTCCCGAGCACCTCAAGCAGCAGGTCAGCCAGGGCAAGGAAGTGCCGCGCATGATCGCGATCATCAACTCGATGACCAAGAAAGAGCGCCGCAACCCGGGCCTGCTCAACGGCTCGCGCCGCGCCCGTATCGCGCGCGGTTCCGGCCTGACCCCGGCCGACGTCAACAAGCTCATGAAGCAGTTCCAGCAGATGGAAAAGATGATGAGCAAGATGGCCGGCGGCGGCATGAAGGGCATGATGCGCAGCATGAAGGGGATGATGGGCGCCATGGGTGGCCGCGGCGGCATGCCGTTCCGCTGAGTCCTGCGCAGGCGCATTCCGGCCAGGGGCGGTGCGGCGTATGCTGGCACCGTCTCCTTTCACAGGTGCGCCGAGCGTGAGTGTTTCCCCGCTTCTCGAACGCGCCGACAGCTTCTGTCGGCGTTTTGCATTGCAGGCCCCGATCCTGCTCGCGCCGATGGCCGGCGCTTGCCCCGTGCCGCTGTCGGCCGCGCTGGCCAATGCCGGCAGCATGGGCGCGATGGGCGCGGTGCTGTCCCAGCCGCAGGACATCGTGGCGTGGATGACCGATTTCCGTGCGCAGTCCGCAGGGCCGGCGCAGGTGAATGTCTGGATACCCGATCCGCTGCCGTCGCGCGAGGCCGACGCCGAAGCCGCGACGCGCCGCTTTCTGGCCCGGTGGGGCCCGGAGGTTCCGGCCACCGCCGCCGATGCCGGTCCGGCTGATTTCGACGCGCAGTTCGATGCCTTGATCGAGGCACGGCCTGCCGTGGCCTCCACCATCATGGGCGTGTTCTCCGCATCACAGGTACAGCGCCTGAAAGACGTAGGCATTGCCTGGATCGCCTGTGCCACGACCTTGGCCGAAGCGCGTGCCGCGCAGGTGGCCGGCGCCGATGCAGTGGTCGCGCAGGGCTTCGAGGCGGGCGGCCATCGTGGTGCGTTCGATCCGGACGCGGCCGAGCGCCAACTGGTTGGATTGTTCGCGCTGCTGCCGCGGCTGGCCGATCACCTGGATATCCCGGTCATTGCGGCCGGCGGCATCGCCGATGGGCGCGGCATCGCGGCCGCCCTGACGCTCGGTGCGAGTGCGGTGCAGGTGGGCACTGCGTTCCTGCGCACCCCGGAGTGCCATTTGAATCCGGCATGGTCGCAGGCGTTGGCCAGTGCCGAGCCGGAAGATACCTGGCCGACGCGCGCCTTCAGTGGTCGCCTCGGCCGTGGCCTGGCCACCGCGTATGTGCGCGCCGCGGCGTCTGCTGGCGCACCGCCACCGCGGCCGTATCCGGTGCAGCGCGGGCTGACCGCGCCGATGCGCGCGCAGGCGGGCCGGGAGAACAATCTCGATGCAATGCAGGCCTGGGCGGGGCAGTCCGCGTGGATGGCTCCCGCGCGGCCGGCATCAGAGGTGCTGCAGCAGATGTGGGCCGATGCGAAGGCGTTGCTCGGATGACGCTGTACTGCAATGGTCATCCCGCCAGCGCCGATGATCTTGCCGGTGCGCTGACCAACTACGGTCATTTCACCTCGCTGCAGGTGCGCAATGGCGCGGTGCAGGGGCTGGATCTGCATCTGCAGCGTCTGCAGGAGGGCACGCTCGAACTATTCGGCACCGCACTGGATCCGCTGCAGGTACGGGCCAGGATGCACGACGCGTTGCAGGCCGAAGGCGCGGTCGATGCCTCGCTGCGGGTGACCGTGTTTTCGCGCCAGTTCGATTTCCGGCGGCCGCTGCAGCCCGTCGCCGTCGATGTACTGGTCGCCGTCGCACCACCGGTCGATCTGCCGGCGATAGCGCGGCGGCTGCGGACGGTGCGCTACCAGCGCGAACTGCCGCACGTGAAGCATGTGGGCACGTTCGCGCTGTTCCAGCATCGCCGCGAGGCCTTGCTGGCAGGCGTGGATGACGCGCTGTTCGTCGGCGACGACGGCCTGGTCAGCGAAGGCACCACCTGGAACATCGCCTTCGCCTCGGGTGACACGTTGATCTGGCCGCAGGCGCCCGCGCTGCGCGGTACCCAGGAGCGCCTGCTGCGGGCAGGGTGGGGCAGCGATCAGCAGGTGCGGCCGGTCACGCTGGCGGACCTGCCCGGATTCGACGCCGCCATTGCCTGCAACGCAGCCGGCATCTGGCCGATCGGGGCGATCGATGGGGGCCTGCTGGCGAACTCGGCGGCGCTGTGCGCCAAGGCCCGGCAGGTGCTCGCGGCGGCGCCCTGGCAGCCGTTGGTGGCCTGAACCGCCTGATCGGCAGGCCCTGTTCAGCTTTCCCGGCCTTCACAGGCTTGGAATGGCCGGAGGCCGCCGCTATAATCGCCGGCTTACCGCGCCATCCTGGCGACTGGGCAATTGAGGAAACAACACCATGGTCAAGATTCGACTGACCCGCGGCGGCGCCAAGAAGCGTCCCTTCTACCACATCATCGTGACCGATTCGCGCAGCGCCCGTGATGGCCGCAACATCGAGCGCGTCGGTTACTACAACCCGGTTGCCCAGGGTGCCGAGTCCCGCATCGTGCTGGACCTGCCGCTGGTCGACAAGTGGGTCGCCAACGGCGCCCAGATGACCGACAAGGTTCGCAACCTGTACAAGGAAGCGACCAAGGCCCAGGCCTCCGCGGCCTGATCCTGAAGGGCCGCGCCTGCCGCGGCCCATCGGTCTATACAGATGAAAGATACCGAGCGCCGCATCCTGCTGGGCAGGATTGTCGGCGCTTTTGGTGTGCGAGGCGAGATCAAGCTCGAGTCCTGGACCGAGCCGCGTACCGCCATTTTCCACTATCAGCCCTGGATCCTGCGGACCCCCGCCGGCCAGGAGAGCACGCTCACCGGTGCACGCGGACGTCAGTCCGGCAAGCATCTGGTCGCCGTGTTTCCCGACATCACCGACCGCGATGTGGTCGAGGCGATGTACGGGACCGAAGTCTATGTCGCGCGCAGCGCACTGCCGCCCCCGAAACCCGATGAGTATTACTGGGTCGATCTGGAGGGCTTGCAGGTGCGTACCGTCGAGGGTGTCGAACTTGGGCGGGCGTCACACCTGTTCTCGACCGGCTCCAACGACGTGCTCGTGGTGCAGGGGGATCGTGAGCGGATGATTCCGTTCGTGCAGCCCGAATTCGTCGTCTCGGTGGATTTCGAGGCCAACCTGATCGTGGTCGATTGGGATCCGGAGTTCTAAGCCGGATGCGTATCGACGTCGTCACGTTGTTCCCCGAGTTCATGGCGCAGTCGGCCGCGCTGGGCGTGGTCGGCCGTGCTGCCGAGCGCGGTCTGCTGGAACTGCACGGCTGGAATCCGCGTGACTATGCCGAAGGCAACTACCGCCGGGTGGACGACCGTCCATTCGGGGGTGGCCCGGGCATGGTCATGCTGATCGAGCCGCTGCGGGCCTGTCTGGCGGCCGCGAAAGCCGCCGATCCGGCGCCCGCACCGGTGATCTACCTCAGCCCGCAGGGCACGCCGCTGACCCAGGCCAAGGTGCGGGAACTGGCGGCACTGCCGCGCATGATCCTGCTCTGCGGCCGCTATGAGGGCATCGACGAGCGTTTCCTCGAGGCCGAGGTTACCGAGGAAATCTCCCTCGGCGATTACGTCCTGTCCGGCGGTGAGCTGGGCGCGGCGGTGATCGTCGATGCGGTGACCCGTCTGCAGGAGGGGGCCCTCGGCGATGCCGAATCGGCTGCCCAGGACAGTTTCGAAGGCCCGCAGGGGCTGCTGGACTGCCCGCATTACAGCCATCCGGCCCAGCATGAATGGGGCACTGTCCCGGACGTACTGCGCTCGGGCAACCATGCCGCCATCGCCCGCTGGCGCCGGCAGCAATCGTTGCTGCGCACGGCGCTGCGGCGGCCGGATCTGCTCGACGAAGGCCAGTTGTCCAAGGCCGACCGCGTCCTGCTGGAGCAGGCACGGCAGGCCGTTGCCAAGGATCCAACCCCCTAGCGCGGGGGCGGGATCTTGTTTACAATTCGGGATTGCCATCGGCCTTTTGGGGCTCGTTGGCAGGAACCCCTACAAAAAACGTGCAGCACAGTCCGGTGACTGCATGAGCCCACGTTGTCGAACGACACGATCACCCGAACATTATCGGTGCACCCATGAGCAAGCTGAACAAATCCATCCTCTCGGACTTCGAATCCGCCCAGATCACCCGCGAGCTGCCGAAGTTCAGCCAGGGTGACACCGTCGTCGTCAACGTGAAGGTGAAGGAAGGCAACCGTGAGCGCGTGCAGGCTTACGAAGGCGTCGTCATCGGCACCAAGAACGCCGGCCTGAACTCCGCGTTCACCGTCCGCAAGATCTCGCACGGCTACGGCGTCGAGCGCGTCTTCCAGACCCACAGCGCCATCATCGACTCGGTCGAAGTGAAGCGTCGTGGTAAGGTCCGCGCCGGCAAGCTGTACTACCTGCGTGGTCTGGAAGGCAAGGCTGCCCGCATCAAGGAAGATCTGGCTGCTGCTGCGCAGGCCAAGGCCGCGCGCCTGGCTGCCAAGGCTGCCCAGTAATTCCCGGCCGACAACTTCGGTTGTCGCCTCAAACGGCCACCTTCGGGTGGCCGTTTGCGTTTATGGCCTCGTGATGGAGAAGCACATGGACCGTTATCCCGCTGATGTTCGTCACGCGCTGCAGGCCATGGCCGACGCCAATGTGCCTGCCGGCATGCGCGCACCGCCGCTGCATCGGTTGTTGTGGCGCATGGGGCTGCGCGTGCCGCCACCGCTGCTCGCCAGCTTCAGTACCAACCTTCTATTGATGGGCGGGCTGTTTGGCCTGCTGTGGAGTGTCTTGTGGCAGGCGCTGATGTGGCTGCTCTTCGAACTGGGCCCGTTTCCGCTCGCCATCACCGTTGGCAGTGCGGTCATGGCCGGCCTGTTGTTCGGCCTGCTGATGGCGCTGCTGATGCAGTACCAGCGCCGCCGCTACAGACTGCCTGCCTGGAAGACCCTGCTGCAGGGGCGCGCGGCTTAATCCGGCCGTGCGTTGCCCGCCGGGGCTGGCTGCAGCGGCGTGGTCGGGTTCGGGTCCGCCACCGGCGACGGCGGCGAGGCCGGGACCTCGGCAGGTGCCGCCAGTTCCTCGTGGTGGCTGGGCAGCATCCGCGCCTTGCGCCAACCGCCCCAGCGGTAATACGCCAGCGACATCAGCATCGCGCAGAACGAACTGACCGGGAAACTCCACCACACCGCATCGGCGCCCCAGCGGTCCTGCAGCAGTTCGGCGAACGGCACGCGGATGCCCCACAGCGAGGCGGCCAGGATCAGCAGCGGCGGAATCACCGCGCCGGTCGAACGCACCACGCCGGAGATCACGAAGTTCACCCCGAAGAACAGGAACGACCACACCGCGATGTGGTTGAGATGGCGCGCCACTTCCAGTGCCTGGCTGCCCTGGGGCAGGAACAAGGCGAGCGTGTAACGGTCGAGCAGGATCAGCGGCAGGATCAGCACGCCAGTCAGCAGGAAGTTGTAGAGCACGCCGCTGCGGGCGGTGCCGCGCACGCGATCCCAGCGCTGCGCGCCAACGTTCTGCGCGGCCATGGTCGAGCACGCCGCACCGATCGCCATCGCCGGCATCTGCACGTACGTCCACAGCTGCAGCGAGGCGCCATATGCGGCGGCGGTATCGGTGCCGTAGCTGTTGACCATGGTCATCATCAGGATCATCGACAGCGAGATCAGCACCATCTGCAGGCCCATCGGCACGCCTTTGACCACCAAGGCGCGCAGGATCTCGCCATCGATCTTGAACAGCGCCATGTCCTTGCGCCCCAGCCACAGCACATGGCGCTTGTTGCGCATGTACCAGAGCAGGCCGAGCAGCGAGAGCGTCTGCGCGATCAACGTGGCCCAGGCCGCGCCGGCGATGCCCAGCTGCGGGAACGGGCCGATGCCGAAGATCAACAGCGGGTTGAAGCCGATATCCAGCACCACCGAGAGCAGCAGGAAACGGAACGGCGTGCGTGAGTCACCGACGCCGCGCAGTGCCGAACTGAGGAAGGCGAAGGCATACAGCGTCGGCATCGCCAGGAAGATGATGCGCAGGTAGGCCTCGGCCAGCGGCAGCGATTCGGCCGGTGTCCCCATCGCCGCCAGCAACGGATGCGATAACCACCAGCCGGCGATCGCGATCACCACCGACAGGCCGATGAAGAAGGTCGCGCTGGTGCCCATCACGCGCCGGGCCTGGGGTAGGTCACGCGCGCCCATCGACTGGCCGATCAGGATCGAGGCAGCCATGCCGATCCCGAACACCGAGCCGATCAGGAAGAACATGATGTTGTTGGCGTTCGCGGTGGCGGTCAGCGCCGCCTCGCCGAGGAAGCGGCCGACCCAGATCGCATTCACCGAGCCGTTCATCGACTGGGCGATGTTGCCCGCCAGGATCGGCAGGGCGAACAGGAACAGATTGCGCCCGATCGGGCCCGTGGTCAGGTCAAGCGGCGCTTTGGCCATGTGCGCTGGAGATCAAGCTCAGAGAGCGGCACACTAGCACCAAGCCCATCAAGGGGATATCGCGATGCGCACGTTCGCGTCTCACCGCACGTCAGCCGCTCCGTCGGTCGTGACGGCCGCTGGCCGGCATCCAGCCCTCCCGGCTGACCGGTTCATCCCCGCCGCGCTGGCCCTCTTGATTGGCGCCGCGCTGACCGCATGTTCGAGTATGGACGACCGCCTGGGCGATGCGCAGGTGCGGCCGATGGACCGACCGGAATGCCAGGTCGGCAGCCAGCGTCGCGATCTGGATGCCGGGGTGCCGGCACTGATCGGTGGCACCGGGTGCCGCGGTACACCGGACGCCCCGCAACCCCTGAACCGACAACCGGCCAACGCCGTCGAGCTGGGTAGAAAGCATGACTGACGCAATACCGGTGGCCGCCGTGCGGCTGGATGTGTGGCTGTGGGCCGCACGGTTCTATCGAACCCGCAGCCTGGCCAAACAGGCGGTGGAAACCGGCAAGGTGGATGTGGCCGGGCAACGCCCGAAATCCTCGCGCGCGGTGCGCGTGGGCGAAGCGCTGCAGATCAGCCGTGGCGATGAAGTGTTCGATATCGAGGTGCGTGGGCTCAGCGAGATGCGCGGCCCGGCTCCGGTGGCGCAGCAGTTGTATGCCGAGAGCGAGGCCTCGCTTGCACGCCGCGCGGAACTGCGCCTGCAGCGTGCCGCCGCAAAGAACGGTTACCAGCCGCCGGAGCATAAGCCGGACAAGCGTGCGCGTCGGTTGATCCGCGCGCTGGGGGATCTGGACGCGCTGTGATCTGCATACTGCACGCATGAAAAAACCGGACCATGCGGCCCGGTCTTTGTCTGTGCCTACGGTGTTGAATCAACGCAGGTCGTAACGGTCCAGCTCCATCACCCGCGCCCAGGCAGCGACGAAGTCGCGAACGAACTTCTTCTCACCGTCCGCGCTGGCGTAGACCTCGGCCAGGGCGCGCAGCACCGAGTTCGAGCCGAACACCAGATCCACGCGGCTGCCGCTCCAGCGCTGCGCGCCGGTACTGCGGTCGCGGCCGCTGTAGCCCTCGCCACTGGCGACCCACTGCGTCCCCATGTCGAGCAGGTTGACGAAGAAGTCGTTGCTCAATGTGCCGACGCGATCAGTGAACACGCCGTCCTTGCTGCCGCCGACGTTGGTGCCGATCACCCGCAGGCCGCCGACCAGGGCGGTCATCTCCGGTGCGGTCAGCGTAAGCAGCTGCGCACGATCGATCAGCAGCGCCTCGGCCGGCACGCTGTAGCGGCCCTTGACGTAATTGCGGAAGCCATCGGCATACGGTTCCAGCACGGCGAACGATTCGACATCGGTCTGCTCCTGGCTGGCATCGGTGCGGCCCGGGTTGAACGGCACGCTGACCTCATGACCACCGGCCCTGGCCGCCTGCTCGACGCCGACGTTGCCGGCCAGCACGATCAGATCGGCCAGCGAGACCTGCGCACCGCCGTCGCCGGTGAAGCCGGCCTGGATCTTCTCCAGCGCGGCCAGCACCTTGCCCAGCTGCTGCGGCTGGTTGACGGCCCAGTCCTTCTGCGGGGCCAGGCGCACACGCGCACCGTTGGCGCCGCCGCGCTTGTCCGAGCCGCGGAAGGTCGAGGCCGATGCCCACGCGGTGGAAACCAGCTCGCCCGCGCTCAGCCCGGCCGCGCCGATCTGCTGCTTCAGCGCGGCGATGTCCTGCGCGCTGAGCGGGGTCTGCGGGGCCGCCGGCACCGGGTCCTGCCAGACGAATTCTTCGGCGGGAATTTCCGGGCCGAGGTAGCGTGCACGCGGGCCCATGTCGCGATGGGTCAGCTTGAACCACGCACGGGCAAAGGCATCGGCGAAGGCCTGCGGATCGGCCAGGAAGCGGCGCGAGATCTTTTCGTAGGCCGGGTCCACACGCAGCGACAGATCGGTGGTGAGCATGGTCGGGCGGTGCTTCTTCGAGGGATCGTGCGCGTCGGGAATGATCGCCTCGCTGTCCTTGGCCACCCACTGGTGCGCACCGGCCGGGCTCTTGGTCAGCTCCCACTCGTGGCCGAACAGGATCTCGAAGAAGTCATGGCTCCACTGCGCCGGGGTGCGCGTCCAGGTCACTTCCAGGCCGCTGGTGATGGTGTCGCCGCCCTTGCCGGTGCCGTACTTGTTGGCCCAGCCCAGGCCCTGGCTTTCCAGGCCAGCCGCTTCCGGTTCCACATCGACGTTGTCGGCCGGGCCGGCGCCGTGGGTCTTGCCGAAGCTGTGGCCACCGGCGATCAGCGCGACGGTTTCCTCATCGTCCATCGCCATGCGGCCGAACGTATCGCGGATGTCGAAGGCCGCCTTGAGCGGATCGGGATTGCCATCCGGGCCTTCCGGATTGACGTAGATCAGGCCCATCTGCACCGCGGCCAGCGGGTTCTCCAGATCGCGCGAGTGGATGTCACCGTCCGCGTCATCGTCGGAGACCAGCACGCCGTGGTCTTCCTGCACGCCTTCGGAGCCATGCGCATAGCGCACATCACCGCCGAGCCAGGTGGTTTCGCGGCCCCAGTACACATCCTGGTCGGGTTCCCAGGTATCCGGGCGGCCGCCGGCGAAGCCGAGTGTCTTGAAGCCCATGGATTCAAGCGCGACGTTGCCGGTGAGCACCAGCAGGTCAGCCCAGGAGATCGCCTGGCCGTACTTCTGCTTGATCGGCCACAGCAGGCGGCGTGCCTTGTCCAGGCTGACGTTGTCCGGCCAGCTGTTGAGCGGGGCGAAGCGCTGCTGGCCGCGGCCGGCGCCGCCACGGCCATCGCCGATGCGGTAGGTGCCGGCGCTGTGCCAGGCCATGCGCACGAACAAGCCACCGTAGTGGCCGAAGTCGGCCGGCCACCAGTCCTGCGAATCGGTCATCAAGGCCTTGAGGTCGGCCTTGAGTGCGGCGTAATCCAGGCCCTTGAAGGCCTCGGCGTAATCGAATGCCTCATCCAGCGGATGCGACCGGGTCGAGTGCTGGTTGAGCAGGTCCACCCGCAGCTGCTTGGGCCACCAGTCGCGGTTGGTGGTGGCATCGCCGACGAGGGCGTGGTTGAACGGGCACTTGGCTTCGCTTTTCATGGGTATCTACCTGTGTACTGGCGAACGTGGCCACCATCGGCGTGGCGGAGGCGATGGCGACGTCGGAAAGGTTGCCTGCACATCGGGCCGTGGGGTACCGCGATGTGAAGGCGTGCCTACACGTTAGCCATTGCTGTTCATTCGGTACATTCGAATGAATCAACTAATGCGATAGGCGTAGGCTATTTCGAGCGCGTGCCCTCAGCGCTTGCCGAACAGGCCGCCGCCGAGCTTGAGCAGATCGCCAACGCCCAGCTGCCCATCGCCGTCCTGGTCCAGCACGGAGGTCAGCAGGCCACCGCTGTTGGGACTCTGTGCTTCCTGGCCGAGGGCTTGGCTGAGCTGACCCGGGCTGGCGTTGCCGCCGCTGGCGAAGCGCTGGGCGAGATAGGACATGACGATGGGGGCGAGGATGGCGAGCAGTTGGCTGGTCTTGCTGCTGTCCAGCCCGGTGGCTTGGCTCAGGCCCTGGGTGGCGCGGTCGGTGTTGCCGCCGAAGACATGGCCGAGAATGCCGGCGCCATTGGTCGCATTGCCGCCCCCGCCGCCCAGCACGCTGCCGAGCAGCCCGCCCAGATCGAAGCCGCCCCCGGCATTGGCCGGCGCATGGTCACGCTGCAAGGCGCCCAGCAGTGCCTGTGCGCCTTGGGGTTCCTGCGCGTTGCGGCCCATCGCGCCGAGCAGCAGGGGCAGGGCAGCGCCCACTGCGGTGCTGGCCTGGTTGGGGTCGATGCCCAGCTGCTGGGACACCTGCTGCAGGCCTTGGCCCTGCTGCAGTTGCTGGAAGAGGGACGCGGCAAGTGATTCGGTATTCACGGCGGACTCCAGGGCAGGGATGGGAACCGCCAGAGCATAGCGCTGCGTTCACTACGGGAATGCGAAGAATTCACGCGGGCCCACGCGGACACCCGACCAACGGTCGGGTGCTACCGGCTCTGCGGGGAGCCGGCCAGCGGCCGGCACTACGGATCGTCAGAGCAGCGTCTTCAACCGGTACAGCGCTTCCAGCGCCTGCTTCGGGGTCAGCTCGTCCGGATCGATCGCGGCCAGCGCGTCCTGCGCGGCGGTGTTGGGCGCGTTGAACAGGCCGAACTGCTGGGGTGCATCCAGCGCCTGCGCGGCGACCACCGCCGACTGCGTGTCGTGGCTGCGCTGTTCCAGCTCGGCCAGGCGACGACGCGCCTGGGCCACGGTCGACTTGGGCAGGCCGGCCAACGCGGCCACCTGCAGGCCGAAGCTGCGGTTGGCCGGGCCATCCTTCACGGCGTGCATGAACACCAATGCGTCGCCATGTTCCACCGCATCCAGATGCACGTTGGCGATGCCGCTGGCACCGCCTTCGTGCTGTTCGTCGGCCAGTGCGGTCAACTCGAAATAGTGCGTGGCGAACAGCGTGTAGCAGCGGTTCTGATAGGCCAGATGGCGTGCGACCGCATCGGCAAGCGCCAGGCCATCATAGGTGGACGTGCCGCGGCCGATCTCGTCCATCAGCACCAGCGACTGTGCGCTGGCGTGGTGCAGGATGTAGCTGGTTTCGGCCATTTCGACCATGAAGGTCGACTGCCCGCGGGCCAGATCGTCGCCGGCGCCGATGCGGGTCAGGATGCGGTCGATCGGGCCGATCACCGCGCGGCTGGCGGGCACGAAGCTGCCGATATGGGCCAGCAGCACGATCAGTGCGTTCTGGCGCATGTAGGTGGATTTGCCGCCCATGTTGGGGCCAGTGATGACCAGCATGCGGCGGTCCGGATGCAGGTCCAGATCGTTCGGTTCGAACGGCTGCTCGCGTACCGCTTCGACCACCGGGTGACGCCCACGCTCGATCTTCAGACACGGCGCGGTCTCCAGTTCCGGACGCGCCCAGTCCAGCGCCTGCGCGCGTTCGGCGAAGCCGGCCAGCACGTCCAGCTCGCTCAGCGCGGCGGCACACTGCTTGAGCGGCTCCAGCCCGCTGGCGAGGATGTCCAGCAGTTGCTCGTACAGGAACTTCTCGCGGGTCAGCGAACGTTCGCGTGCGGACAGCACCTTGTCTTCGAAGGACTTCAGTTCTTCGGTGATGTAGCGCTCGGCATTGGTCAGCGTCTGGCGGCGCGTGTAATGCACCGGTGCCTTCTCGGACTGCCCCTTGCTGATCTCGATGTAGTAACCGTGCACGCGGTTGTAGCCGACCTTCAGCGTGGCGATGCCGCTGCTGATGCGCTCGCGCTGTTCCAGATCGATCAGGAACTGGTCCGCATGCGTGGACAGGCGACGCAGTTCGTCCAGCTCGGCGTCGTAGCCTTCAGCGATGACACCGCCATCGCTGAGCTTCAGCGGCGGGGTCGGGGCGATGGCGCTGGCGAGCAGGTGCGCGCACTCGTCATGCGAGCCCAGTGCATCGTGCAGCGCGATCAGCCGCGGCGAATCCAGCGGGGCGAGCACCGCGCGCACCTCGGGCAGCAGGCCCAGGCCATCGCGCAGCGTGGAGAAATCGCGCGGGCGCGCCGAGCGCAGCGCGACGCGGGTGAGGATGCGTTCCAGATCGCCCAGCGCACGGAAGGCATCACGCACGTCGCCCTCGGCACCGCGATCGATCAGCGTGGCAACCGCATCGTGGCGATGCACCAGCACCTCGCGCAGGCGCAGCGGGCGGTGCAGCCAGCGCCGCAGCAGGCGACCGCCCATCGGCGTCACTGTGGTGTCGAGCACGCCAAGCAGGGTGTTGCGGGTATCGCCATCGACCCGCGTATCCAGCTCCAGATGGCGGCGCGTGGCCGCGTTCATGGCGATGGCTTCGCTCGCGGTTTCCGTGGCGATCGCGGTGAGGTGCGGCAGGCGTTGCTTCTGGGTTTCTTCGACATAGCCGAGCAGGGCGCCGGCGGCGGCGGTGGCGCGCGGCTTGTCGTCGATGCCGAAACCGGTCAGATCGTGCAGTTTGAAGAAACTCAGCAGCTGGCGGCGACCGCTGTCGGCATCGAACAGCCACGGCGCGCGGCGACGGATGCCATTGCGGTATTGCAGGAAGGCGGGCCAATTTTCTTCATCGGGCACCAGCAGCTCGGCCGGCTCCAGGCGCGCGAGCTCGGCTTCCAGCGCATCGTCCGAATCGACTTCGTTGACCAGGAAGCGGCCACCGGCCAGATCGGCCCAGGCCAGCCCATAGCCGTTCTTCCCCCGCGAGAGGGCCATCAGCAGGGTGTCGCGGCGCTCGTCCAGCAGCGCCTCGTCGGTCACGGTGCCGGGGGTGACGATGCGCACCACCTTGCGCTCGACCAGGCCCTTGGCCAGTGCCGGGTCGCCGATCTGTTCGCAGATCGCCACGGACTCGCCCAGGGCGACCAGACGCGCCAGATAGCCTTCGTAGGCATGCACCGGCACACCGGCCATCGGAATCGGCGCGCCGCCCGAGCTGCCGCGCTGGGTGAGGGTGATGTCCAGCAGCCGCGCCGCCTTGCGGGCGTCGTCGTAGAACAGCTCGTAGAAGTCGCCCATGCGGAAGAACAGCAGCAGGTCCGGGTAATCGGACTTGGCGGCGAAGAACTGCTTCATGAGGGGGGTGTGCTCGGCGGTCCCCTTGCTGTCTTTGGCTTTCAGTTTGGAATCAGTGGTTTGCAAGAAACGTCCTTACGAATACGGGCGGTCGATCCGGGCCGTGCGCGGCAGGCAGGCCGGCCGTCATCAAGGCGCCCAGTTTAAGCCGAGCCATCGGAAATTCCCCGGCCGCGGGTCAAACGCACCGGGAAGGGCAGGGGCGCGGGGCGGCAATGCCGATGGCAGGATGGGCCGGCCCGCGATGCCGGGCGGTGCTGTTCGCTGGCCCGGCCGTCACCATCGGCACTCCCCCGATCGATACAAAAACTATCCAATGAATGTCCGGGGCCGCACTTTTTACGGGCTTTTAATTCTGCAGACTGCGCGGGTTGATGAGGGAAAACCATGCGTAGCAAGCTGTTCGTCCCCGGGGCACGCCCGGAACTGTTCGACAAAGCCATGGCCAGCCAGGCCGATGCACTCTCGTTCGATCTGGAAGACTCGGTTCCCGAGGCCGGCAAGGCCCAGGCGCGTGCCCACGTCGCCGACGTCCTGCTACGCGCGGCCACCCGGGCCAGCGGCAAGCGGTTGATCGTGCGTACCAACGGCACCAGCAGCGCGCAGTTCGATGCCGATCTGGCGGCCGTGGCACTGCCCGGCGTGAGCCTGCTCAATCTGCCCAAGATCGAATCGGTCGCCCAGTTGCTGGCCGCGATCGCCCGGCTGGAGCGGGCCGAGCAGGCCAATGGCGTGGAGCGCCCGATCGGCCTATTGATCAACATCGAAACGCCCAAGGCGCTGCGCAGGGCCGCGGAGCTGGCCACGGCGCATCCGCGCGTGGCCGGCCTGCAGCTCGGGTTGGGCGACCTGTTCGCGCCCAATGGCATCCACCGTGAGCTCAGCAACGTGCATGCCACGCTGTTCGCGGTGCGCCTCGCCGCGGCCGAAGCCAACGTGTTCGCCTGCGATGGCGCCTTCCCGGACGTGACCGATACCGAGGGCTTCCTGGCCGAGGCACGGATCGCCCAGCAGCTGGGCTTCATTGGCAAAAGCTGCATCCACCCGCGCCAGGTGGGGCTGGCCAATGCCACCTTCAGCGTGCCGCCGGCGATGCTTGAGGAGGCCCGCCGGATCGTCGCTGCTTCGGCGAGCGCCGCCGGCAACGGCCACGGCGCGTTCCTGTTCGAAGGCCGGATGATCGACCTGCCGTATCTGCGCCGTGCCGAGGCCCTCCTGGCCGCGGCCTCTCCTCCGGTCGCCTGACGGCGGCAACCGGATGCATCGACCCCTTTCTCATTCCTGCGCGACGGCCTGCATCGGCCACGCCGCGCTCTTTCCGGGTGATTCCATGCTCAAGCCTGTCCCGTTCGCCTTCTTCTCGTCCTTGGTCCGGCGGTGTGCACGCTCGGCGCGCCTGCTTGCTGCCGCAGTGCTGCTCACCGGCAGTGGCGCGGTCGCCGCCGAAAGCCTGACTACGGTCAGCTCGGGCAGCCTGCCCGCACTGCCGGCACCCGTATCGGCGGCCGGGCTCCTCCACGTGGACGGGCGCATCGTTGCGCTCAGCGAAGGCCATGGCTGGGCACTCAGTGCGGACAACACCGCGTGGGAGCCGCTTAAGGTGCCGGCGGCGACGCCGGGCAGGGTGGTGAAGGGCAGCGCCAGCATCGCCGGGCGTACCTACCTGCTGGACGGGCCGGACGTGAGGATCGATGCGCTGCAGGCGCTGACGTTGCGCGCCGGTGCGCTGGTTCTCGATACTCCCGTGCCGCTGCCGCAGCCCTTGAGCAACGCCCAGGGAGCGGCGTTCAACGATGCACTGTTCCTGATCGGCACCGACGCTGGCGGCGTCACCCAGTTGTATCGACGCGGGGCGGCGGCCGCCTGGCAGCATCTTGAGCAGGTGCCGGCTTCCGGTGTGCCGCACGCATTGCAGGCGCAGAAGGGCGCGCTCTACCTGGCCACCGCTGTGGCTGGCCAACCCGATCAGCTGTGGCGCCGCAACGCCGACGCCAGCTGGCAGCAGGTCGCGTCGCCGGACGGCACGATCATCGCCGGCTCGATGCGCGCGCTGGGCCAGGCACATCTGCTGATGCTGGTGAACGACGGCAGCGGCGTGACCCAGGCGCGCACCTTCCACACCATCACCGACGCATGGACGACACTGGACACGCCGATTGCCGCAGCACCGCAGGCCGTCACGGCGTGGGGCAACGGACTGGCCTGGGCCACGGCGGGCGCCACCGGCAGCCAGCTCCAGTACGCCGAACTGCAGGGCGGCAAGCACCTGCTGCGCTGGCTGGATTGGACGGTGATCGGCGTCTATCTGCTGGCCATGCTTGGGATGGGCTTCTACTTCTATCTCAAGGACCAGAACGCCTCCACGGCGGACTTCTTCGTCGGTGGGCGCTCGATTCCGTTCTGGGCGGCCGGCATCAGCCTTTACGCCACCAACACCAGTTCGATCAGCTTCATCGCCATCCCGGCCAAAGCGTTCGATACCAACTGGCAGTACATGACCAACAACCTGATCGCGGTGATGGGGTTGATGTTCGTGGCGGTCTGGATCGTGCCGCTGCTGCGTCGGCTGGATCTGATGAGCGTGTTCTCCTATCTGGAGACGCGCTTCCATCCGGCGATCCGGATGCTGTCCAGTGCGCTGTGCATCGTGATGCAGATCGGCAGCCGCATGAGCGTGATCCTGTTCCTGCCGGCGCTGGCGATCTCCACCATCACCGGCGTGGATGTGGTCTGGTCGATCATGCTGATGGGCGTGTTCACCATCATCTACTCCACCGTGGGCGGCTCCAAGGCGGTGATCTGGACCGACGTGGTGCAGGTGATCGTAATGTTCGGCGGCGCGCTGTTCGCCATCGGGTTCATCTTCATGCAGACCGGTGGCGATCTGCCCCAGCTGCTCAACGCAGTCGGCGCGGAAGACAAGACCAAGCTGTTCGATTTCAGCTTCGACCTGACCAAGGCCACCGTGTGGGGCTTCATCTTCCTGGTGGTGTTCGATGTGGTGCTGACCTTCCCGAAGGACCAGGTGCTGATGCAGCGTGCGCTGTCCACGCGTTCGGACAAGGAAGCCGGACGCTCGATCTGGACCTTCGCGGTCATCATGATTCCGGGTGGCTTCGTGTTCTACGGCATCGGTACGGCCCTGTGGATGTACTACCGCAACAACCCCGAGCGCCTGAATCCGCTGCTGCCGATCGATGCGACCTTCCCGCTGTTCATCGCCGCCGAGCTGCCGGCCGGTGTCACCGGACTGATCATCGCCGGCATCTTCGCTGCGGCGATGTCGACCCTGTCGAGCATCATCAACTCGATCTCGACCCTGGTCTCGGTGGATTTCTACCAGAAGCTGGTCAAGGACCCGAACGAAAAAACCGCCGTGCGCGTGGCCGAATGGTCCGGCGTGGGCGTGGGCCTGATCGGCATCGGCATCGCGCTGGTGATGAGCCGCTATGACATCCATTCGCTGTTCGATGTCTCCATCGAACTGGCCGGCCTGCTCGGCGGTGGTTTTGCCGGTGCCTACACGCTGGGCATGTTCACCCGCCGGGCCAACGCACCGGGCGTGGCGATCGGTGTGGCCGGCTCGATCCTGATCACGCTGATCTGCTGGAGCATGAACCTGGTGCACCCGTACTTCTATCTGGCGATCTCGATCCTGCTGTGCATCGTGATCGGCTACGTGGCCAGCCTGTTCTTCCCGGCGCCGACCCGCTCGCTCAAGGGGCTGACCATCTACAGTGATACCCCGGCCGAAGCGGCAGCCCCATGACCAGCACCGTTGAGGCGCCGGCGCGCGGGCCATTGGTCCAATCGCATTGCGCCAGTCGCTCGTGTAGCGTGCTCACGCGCTGAGAGGTGATCCGTGGAAACCCAGTTCCTGAGTACGTTCGTAACGGTGGTGGACCGCGGCTCGATGGCTGCCGCGGCCCGCTCGCTGCATATCACCCCGGCTGCGGTCGCCCAGCAGATCCGCACGCTGGAACGTGAACTCGGCGCGCCGCTGATCGCCCGTGCCGGGCGCACCGTCAGCGTTACCGAGGACGGCGCGCGCATCCTGCAGCGGGCGCGCGACCTGCTGCGCCAGGTCGCCGATCTGCGCAGCGTGGCCAATGAGAACGACCTGGCCGGCGAGCTGCGGCTGGGCGCGTGCCCGACCGCACTGGCCGGCCTGCTGCCGGACATCCTGTCGCGGATGGTGGCGACCTTCCCGCAGATCAACGTCTTCATCAAACCGGGTTACTCGGCCGATCTGTACCGCGCGGTGGAGGCCGGCGATCTGGATGCGGCGATGGTGCTTCAGGCGCCGTTCGCGTTGCCCAAGACCTGCAAGTGGCAGCAGCTGCGCGAAGAACCGCTGGTGGTGCTGGCGCCGGCCCATCTGGCGGGCCGTGACCCGCACGAGCTGCTGCGCGAGCAGCCGTTGATCCGCTACGACCGCCACGAATGGGGCGGTCGTCTCGCCGATGACTATCTGCGACAGGCCGGGATCGTGCCGCGCGAGCGGTTCGAGCTCAATGCACTCAATGCCATCGCGGTCATGGTCGACCGCAGGCTTGGCGTGTCACTGGTGCCGGATTGGGCCAAGCCATGGCCGGAGGGCCTGAATGTGGTGCGCATTCCCTTGCCGCAGTGCAGCGAACCGCGCCGGATTGGCGTGGTCTGGTCGCGTTCGTCAGTGCGCATCCGCCTGGTGAACGTGTTGCTGGAGGAAGCGCGCGTCGCATTGACCGAGCCGCAACGCTGATACCACGGGTTTTCGCGCGGTGCGCCGTGCGAAGCGAAACAAATCCTAGGCTTTGAACATACCTGAGCGCAGTTCTATCGCCATGACGCCGCGCCTAGGCTCTCGCCTCGTTGCCGGACAGGACGTGGAAACCCGCAAGGGAACCGCATCGACCGGCGGAAGGGCGAAAGCCCACGCGCGTCATCGGTGGCGACGGCTCCCCGGCCGGCTGTCCCGCATTTCCTTTTTTGGGGGGGAGAAACGAATGATCAAGCCACTTTCCGCGGCCATCAGCACTGCACTGTTCGCCTGTGTCATCAGCCCTGCCATGGCGCAGAGCACGACGCCCACCGATCTGGACCAGGTGATCGTGACCGGCAGCCGGACCCCGATCTCGATCGAGAAGGTTCCCGGTGCAGTGACCGTCGTGAACCAGGAACAGGTGCAGCGCACCCTCAACCTGACCGAAGACGCCACGGCCGTGCTGGCACGCATGGTGCCGGGCTACTCCGAATCCTCCCAGGCAATGAGCAACAGTGGCGAGACCCTGCGCGGCCGTGTCGCGCTGCGCCTGTTCGACGGCGTGCCGCAGGGCTCCCCGCTGCGCGAAGGCAGCCGAAATGGCACGTTCACCGACATGGGCGTGATCGGCCGTATCGAGGTCATCAACGGCCCGTCGGCCGCCGAGGGCATCGGTGGTGCCGGTGGCGTCATCAACTATCTCTCCAAGAATCCTGAAGTGGAGGGCCACCAGACCACGGTCAGCACGCGCTACGGCACCCAGTTCAAGGATGACAGCGGGCAGTCCAAGATCGGCATCACCCACACCTTCAAGGGCGACGCCGCGGACTTCCTGATCAGCGGCGCCTACATCGACCGCGGCATCGCCTACGACGGCGACGGTCGCCGGGTGGGGTTGAACACCTCCGGCTCGCTGTCCGACTCCTACAGCAAGAACCTCTTTCTGAAGGGCGGCTACAACTTTGGCGAGGGCCAGATGCAGCGCATCCAGGCCAGCTACAGCAATTTCCATATTGGTGGGAAGCACAACTACATTCCGGTCGAAGGCTGCCGCTACGACGCCGTGGAGTGCCCGATTCCGAGCACCAACACCGCCGAAAAGGGGTCCATCGCCGGCTCGCTGGCCGAGTTCAACGATTTCGAACAGTTCGCTGCCAAGTACACCCATGCTGACTTCTTCGGCGGTGACCTGAGCGTGGACCTGTACTGGGCAAAGCAGGCGATGCGCTATGTGCCGGAGAACGGCGCCGACCGCCAGCTGGTCAAGCCGGCGCCGCCGGAAGCCGACCGCATCTGGGACCAGTCGGAGATCAACTCCGAGAAGAAGGGGTTGCGTGTGGCTTATGCCTACGGCGACCTGTTCGCGGTGGAGGGTCTGCGCCTGCGCACCGGCCTGGACCTGGTGGAAGACACGGCCGAACAGCGCCTGGCGTTGACCGACCGGGTCTGGGTGCCGCCGATGAAGTACACCAGCCTGGCGCCGTACGCGCAGCTGAGCTGGGACATCGGCCCGGTGACGCTGGATGCCGGCATCCGCCGCGAAGACGGTGAGCTGGAAATCGACGGTTACACCACCACCGCCTACCGCGACTTCACCCCGGTGCAGGGCGGCAAGCTCGACTACAAGGCCAACCTGCCCAACTTCGGTGCGATCTGGCGCATCACCGATGCGTGGTCGGTGTTCGCCTCGTACTCGGAAGGCTTCGGTATTGCCAACGTGGGCATCCCGCTGCGCAATATCCAGGCCAACAGTCCGTGCAAGGCAGTGGCATGCATCGCCGATCTGCAGCCGCTGATCACCAAGAACAAGGAAGTGGGCTTCAACTGGCGCGGCGAGCAGGCACAGGTCGGCATCTCGGGCTACCGCTCGACCTCCGAGTTCGGGTCTTCGCTGACGGTGGACAAGGTGACCGAGGACTTCATCCTCACCCGTGCGCCGACCCGGATCGAAGGCATTGAGATGAACAGCGCCTGGACCTTCAACGACCAGTGGAAGGCGACGCTGCTGTACTCGCGGATCCGCGGCCAGACCCAGTACTACGACGGCTCAGGCCTGAACAAGGAGATGGGCATCCTCGACATCTCCCCGGACAAGGTCAATGCCTCGCTGACCTGGACACCGAATGATCGTTTCAATGCGACGCTGGGCGTGAGCCGTACCTTCAGCCGCGACCTGCGCGAGACCTTCGTCAATCCGTCCAACGGCGCGGTGTACCGCAATGACGAGGATACCTACGGTTACGCGTTGTGGGATCTCAGCATGAACTACGACACCGGGACCTACGGCAAGCTGTCGCTGGGCATCGAGAACCTGCTGGACAAGCAGTACGTGCTGACCTGGTCGCAGTTGCCGGGCTGGCAGAACTTCTTCTCCGGCCGTGGCCGCATGGTGTCGCTGACCCACACCTTCACGTTCTGACCGTCACCGCGGACCGGCGCTGCGACGCACTGCAGCGCCGGTCCGTTTTTCTTGCCTTACCCTGTCATGACGTTACCGCCACTGACAGCAGGAGAGCGGATGTACTGGCCATCGCACGGACCGGCCCACGCCCGTCATTGCCGACCCCGGGCACGCCTGGCCGTCCTCGCGTGGCTGATGCTGGCGGTGGGACCGGCTGCGGCGTCGTTGCCGGAACGTCCCGCCTCACCGCCACGGCTGCCGGCGGTCGATGCTCTCCTCCGCGAATCCACCGGCCGCCAGGGCTACACCGGCGCGGTCGCGCTGGTGATTCACGACGGCCGCATCGTGCATGACGCCGCCTACGGTTGGCAGGATCTGGCGCATGCCACGCCCATGCAGCGTGACAGCATTTTCCGCATCTACTCGATGACCAAAACGGTGGCCTCGGTGGCCGCCTTGATGCTGGTGGAAGAGGGTCGGCTGGATCTGGATGATCCGGTGGCGCGCCATCTCCCTGAGTTCTCACGCCTGCAGGTCTTCACCGGGGGCACCGCCGCGGCGCCACAGCTGCGGCCGGCGAGGCAGACGCTGACCGTACGACATCTGCTCACCCATACCGCCGGTTTCGCAGCGGGTGGCGAGGGATTCGAGGCGGTAACCGCATTGCTGGAATACCAGCAGGTGCAGGCCGCGGACAGCCTGGCCACCTACACCACGCGCTTGGCCCGCGTGCCACTGGCGACCGAGCCGGGCACACGCTTCCGTTACGACAGCACCTCCATCGAGGTCCTCTCGCGACTGGTGGAAGTGGTGGGTGGCCTGCCGTTCGAGCAGTTCCTGCAACAGCGCATCTTCCGCCCGCTGGACATGCGCGACACCGGGTTCGTGGTGCCGGTGCGTGATCGCGCACGCGTGGTGGCGCTGACCACCATGGGCGAGCACGGTGATCTGGTGCTCGCCGATGAGGTGCATGCGCGGGTGCCCGGCAACGCGCTTCGGCCCTATCCAAGCGGTGCCGGTGGTCTGTATTCCACGGCCGGCGACTATGGCCGGTTCGCGCAGATGCTGCTGGACGGTGGCCGCTGCGGCGAGGTGCAGTTGCTTCGACCGTCCACGGTGGCCCTGATGATGCAGAACCAGCTGGTGCACACCGCCTTGCCCCGGCCGGTGACCGAGTTCAGCGATGCCGAGGGCTTCGGCCTGGGCGGTTCGGTGTTGCTGGATCCGGCCCTGAAAGGACGCACCGCTTCGGTGGGCGCGTTCGGCTGGTCGGGCGCGGCCTCGACCTATTACACGATCGACCCGGCACGCCGCCTGGTCGCGATTCTGATGCTGCAGCATCTGCCCGGCGGCAATGACGATCTGCCGCGCATCAGTACGACGTTCTACAACCGCGTTGATGAGGCGATAGACCCATGAGTAGTGCGGCACGTTCCACCGTCCTTGTCGCCGGCTCGGCCAATCTCGATTTCGTGGTGCGCGCCACGCATGTGCCGGGGCCCGGTGAGACGGTGCTGGGCCGTGGCTTCAGCACGTTCCCCGGTGGCAAAGGCGCCAACCAGGCCGTGGCCTGCGCGCGGGCCGGCGGTGTGCCGACACGGATGCTGCTGGCTGTGGGCGAGGATGATTTCGCCGCACCGATCGAGGCGTCCCTGCTCGACGCCGGTGTGGCCCTGTCGACCGTGCGCGATCCTGCGCTGCCCACCGGCACCGCCTTCATCTGCCTGGCCGACACCGCCGAGAACGCGATCACGGTCGCGCCCGGTGCCAACCTGGGGCTTCGCGAGGAGCACCTGCCGGCGCTGGAGGGCGTGGGCTGGCTGCTGCTGCAGCTGGAAACGCCCGTGCCCACCATCACCGCCTATGCCCGCCGCGCCCGTGCGGCCGGGCTCAAGGTCGCGCTCAACGCGGCGCCGGCACAAGTCCTGTCCGATGCGCTGCTCGCGCTGCTGGATGTGCTGATCGTCAACGAAGGTGAGCTGGACGTGGTGGCCGGCCATCCCCCGGACCTGGCCACGGGACTGGCGCGCGTGCCGGTGCCCTGCGTGATCGTGACCCTGGGTGCGCGTGGCTGCCTGGCCCGGGTGAACGGCGAGGTGCTGCTGCAGCCGGGCTTCCGTATCGACCCCTTGGACACCACCGCGGCTGGCGATACCTTCTGTGGCGCCCTGATCGCTGCGCTGGCGGACCATCAACCGATGGCCGAGGCGTTGCTGGCCGCCACCGCAGCCTCCGCGCTGACCTGCACCCGCCTGGGCGCACAGGCGAGCATTCCCACCCGCGCCGAGGTGCAGGCGCTGCTGGCCGATCCCACGCGCGTTCCCGATGCCGCCGCCCATGCCGCGCTGGCGGCCGGGTGCGTGCAGTGATGTACCTCCTTTCCGTTTGCTGCTGGATGTCTTGCCCATGACCACGCCGTATCAGAGCCCCGACTACGACACCGATGCAGCCGACTACGGGCGTGAGGCGATCCGCACCGAGTACAAGTTCTCGCACGTGACCACCGGGCGTTACCTGCCGACGCCCGGCAAGGCGCCGGCGTGGCCCTTCGCCGATATCGGCAACTGGATGATCGATGCCAATGCCAGCGCGGGTGATTGGCTGGAAGAACTCAAGGACTGGCGCCGCGAGCACCTGGTCCGGATCGGCTACACGGATGTGAACTACCGTCGTCCAGAGCTGCAGTGGGCGCAGCGCAACTTCGTACATGCGCAGATGATGGTCGAAGACCGCTACTTCTTCGACGCGGCCACCGGGCAGTACACCGTTGATCGGTATCTGGACGATCTGACCGCACGGTTCGGCGGGCTGGATTCGGTGTTGATCTGGTACGTCTACCCCAACATCGGCATTGATGACCGCAACCAGTTCGATCTGGCGCATGACATGCCCGGCGGCCTGGCGGGATTGAAGACTGCGGTGCAGGCGTTCCAGAAGCGTGGCGTCAAAGTGTTCCTGCCGGCCAAGCCGTGGGACCACGGCACCCGCGACCCGGGCGTGACGCACTGGGATGGGCTGGCCGAGATCGTCAAGGCGGTCGGTGCCGATGGTATCAACGGTGACACCTTCAACGGTGTGCCGCGGGCGTTCTTCGATGCCTGCGATGCACGCGGCAATCCAGTGGTGGTGCAGCCCGAATCCACCATCAGTTCCGAAGAGCAGTTGATCTGGAACGTGCAGAGCTGGGGCAAAAAGGCGCCCGATGGCCCGGTGCCGCCGGTGTCCAAGTGGAAGTGGCTGGAGCCCCGCCATATGGTCAACTACGAGAACCGCTGGGGTCGAAACCGTAATCACGACCTGCAGTACTGCTTCTTCAACGGCATCGGCTACAACGCCTGGGAGAACATCTGGGGCGTCTGGAACCAGTTCACCCCGCGCGACGGTGAAGCGCTGCGCCGGATCGCCACGCTGTACCGGCAGTTCCCGCAGCTGGTGGTCTCGATGGACTGGGAGCCGTACCAGGTCTGCCTGCAGGGCGGCATCTTCGCCAGCCGGTTCCCGGGCGAGGGGGTAGCGCTGGACACGTTGATCAACCGCAACGAGTACGCCGTGGACGGCGAGCAGATCGCGCTGGCGCATGCGCAAGGCATGCGTTACTACGATGCGTGGCATGGGCGCGTGTTGACGCCGCGGATCATTGACGGCGCGGCGTACATCGAGCTGCCGATGGAAGCGCGCGGCTTCGGCGCGATCCTGAGTGTGGCTGCCGATACCGCAGTCGAGGGTCTGGACGATTTCCTGGCCGCGACCGCCGAGCGCACACAGCAGCCCCTCAACAGCTACTCCGCCGCGTGGAAGGCCGCTCCGCAGGAGCTGCTGGCGATGGCGAGCACGCCCCCGCAGGCCGAGGCGCCCGCTGGCATGGTCACGATCCCGGCCGGCGAGTTCCTGTTCCAGGTGGGCGGTATCGAGATCGAAGGCTTCACCTGGGCCGGCCTGGATGTGCAGTACCCGTGGGAAGACTGCGCGCGTCGCCACCATCGCCGGCGCATGGCGCTGCCTGCGTTCCACATCGATCGCCACCCGGTCACCAACGCCGCGTTCAAGCGCTTCCTCGATGCCAGCGGCTACCGGCCGGCCGATGACCACAACTTCCTGGCGGACTGGAAGGACGGCGCGCCGCGTGCGGGCTGGGACAACAAGCCCGTCACCTGGGTCTCCATCGAGGACGCGCGCGCGTACGCGGCGTGGGCCGGCAAGCGGCTGCCGCATGCGTGGGAATGGCAGTACGCCGCGCAGGGCACCGATGAGCGCCTGTACCCGTGGGGCAACGCGTGGGATGCCACATGCGTGCCGCGGGTCAATCGTGGCCGTCGCCTCACCCCGCCGGCGGATGTGGATGCGCATCCGCAGGGAGCCAGCCCGTTCGGCGTGGAGGATCTGGTCGGCAATGTGTGGCAGTGGACCGATGAATTCAGCGATGCGCACACCCGCGCGGCCGTACTGCGTGGCGGCAGCAGCTATCAGCCGCAGACTTCGCACTGGTACTTCCCGCAGGCCTACCGCTTGGATCAGCACGGCAAGTACCTGCTGATGGGGCCATCCAAGGATCGCGCCGGTACGGTCGGCTTCCGTTGCGTGGTGGATGCGGCATGAACCGTCTGCATCCCGCCGCCCGCGGCATGACGCTGGTCCCGCCGCAGCAGGTCACCTTGCAGGGTGTGCTGGGCGATGCCCTGGCAGCCAACCGCCGTGGGCGCCTGAGCACCTTCGTGGTGGATGAGCACAGCGCGCCGATCAGCATCTTCAGCCAGGCGCACAAGCACCAGAACCACGAGGGCGACTGGTATGGCGAGCACGCAGGCAAGTGGCTCTCGGCCACGGCGCGCGCGGTGGCGCAGGGCGGGCAGCCGCAGCTCGAGACCTCGTTGCGCCGCGTCGCCGACTGGTTGATCAGCCAGCAGGACGATGACGGCTACCTGGGCAACTATGCGCCTGAGCGCCGCTTCAGCGTGCCGCAGCCGCCCAAGCCGGAGAGCTGGAACGGCGAGCCGGCGCTGCGCACCTGGGACATCTGGACGCACAGCTATCTGATCCTTGGGTTCCTGGAAACGTGGCGCGCGCTTGGCAACGCGGCCTACCTGCAGGCCGCGTGCCGGATCGCCGACCTGTGCTGGCAGGCACTGCAATCGGGCATCGACATCACCACGCTGGGCAACCACCACGGCATGTCCGCCACGGTACTGCTGGATCCAGCCGCCGATCTTTATCTGGTCACCGGCGAGCCGCGCTATCTGGCGCTGGCCGAGTGCATCCTGGCGCAGGCCAACGCCAACCCGAGGTTGGCGCTGCTGGACAAGGCACTGGCCGGCGAGGATGCAGCCTTCATCGCGACCGGCAAGGCGTATCAGCTCAGCTGGAACCTGGTCGGGCTGGCCAAGTTGTACAAGGCCACCGGGCATGACGACCATCGCCAGGCGCTCGATCATCTCTGGCACAACATCCGCGAGCAGCACCTCACGCTGGGCGGCGGGCCGTGGGGTGGGGTGGCGCACCGGTCGCGCGAGGTATTCAACGCGCCGCGCACCTTCTTCCCGCAGGCCTATGTGGAAACCTGCTCGGTACTGGCGTGGATGCAGCTCAACCGTGAGCTGCTGGCCATCACCGGCCACGCGCGCTATGCCGACGAACTGGAGCGCACCGCCTACAACGACCTGCTGGCGGCGATGGCGACCAATGGTGAGGACTGGTGCTACTACACCTATCCCAACGGCCGGCGCGTGCACACCACCTACTGGCGCTGCTGCAAATCCAGCGGCGCGATGGCCGTGGAAGAGCTGCCACAGGTGGCCTATGGCATCGCCGCCGATGGTGGGCTGCGGGTCAACCTGTACGGGCCGGGCGAGGCCACGCTGCTGCACGCTCAGGCCGGTGCGGTGACCCTGCTGCAGGCGACCCGATTCCCCTTCGACGGTACGGTGACGATCACCGTGCTGCCCGAATGCGTCGCCGAGTTCAGTATCGGCGTGCGCATACCGGGCTGGGCAATGGGTGCACGGATCGAGGTCAATGGGCAGCCCGAGGCGGCCGAGGCGGGCGCGGACGGGTTCGTGCACCTGCAGCGGACCTGGCAGTCCGGCGACACGATCTGCGTGCAGCTGCCGATGCAGCCTCGCCTGCACCGGGCCGCCAACATCAACGTGCAGGAATCGCGCGCGCCGGATGGCTCGCCGGTGGCGCAGGAGGTCCTGCGCTGGGAGTACGTGGGGCTGAGCTACGGGCCGCTGGTGTATGCCACCGGCCTGATCGACGGGTACAAAACCGATGAGACGGTGCGCTTGCCGGACCGGCCCCCCTCGCAATGGCTGCAGGTGGGCGAAGACACGGGCGAGGGCGCACCGATCACCGTGCAGCTGGAGTGCCGCGGCCCGCTGACCTTCGAGCCCTACTACCGATGTGGTGGGCGCGATCACGGCAGCTGGCGATTGAGCTGGCTGTCGCTGGCGCCTTCGGGTTGACGTCTCGGCGGTCGTCAGCGGCCCTGGCGCCGCCGACGCCGCAGCGTGTTTTTTGTCCACCCAGAACATACCCACACGATCTGTTTCTTCCCGTTGGCCAGGAGGAAACTTCCATCAAGGTATCGAGTGTATTGACCATGACCGGAAGCAACCCCAGTTCTCCATTCGCCATCGCCCAGCGGGAAGGTGCCACCGGACCGTTGAGCGGCATTCGTGTGCTGGACCTGAGCGCCTACATTGCCGGTCCTTACGGCTGCACACTGCTGGCTGACCAGGGCGCGGAGGTGATCAAGGTGGAGCCACCGGTCGGCGACAACCTGCGGCGCTATCCCTCCACGCTGGAGGCCGAGAGCCGGGCATTCCTCGGTGTGAACCGCTCCAAGCGCGGCGTGGTGCTGGATCTGAAGCAGCCTGACCAGCGTGCGGTGCTGATGCGCCTGGTGCGCGAGGCGGACGTGCTGGTGCACAACTTCCGGCCGAGCGTGCCGGTACGCCTGGGCATCGATTTCGAGAGCCTGCACAAGCTCAACCCGCGCCTGGTGTATTGCTCGGTCACCGGCTATGGCGAGCAGGGGCCGTTGAAGGAGAAGGCAGGGTACGACCAGGTGCTGCAGACCATGACCGGTATGTGCACGATGCAGGGCAAGACGGGCGGCGCCCCGGAGATCCTGTACGGTTCGGTGGTCGATTACTACGCTGCCGCGCTGGTGGCGGCCGGTGTGTCATCGGCGCTTTACGAGCGCGAACGCAGCGGCGAAGGCCAGTTCGTGGGCGTGTCGCTGCTGCGCAGTGCGCTGACGATGCAGTCGGCGCGGATGGTCTGGGCCGAGGGCGAGCCGGCGGCAGTGGGCCGCGATATGCGCTCGGGCGGTGTCACCGGCATCCATCCCACCGCGGACGGATACCTGTACGTCTCGGCCAATACCCCGCGCTTCTGGCAGGCATTGTGCGAGCGGATCGGGCTGCCGGAACTGGCGGCCGACGCGCGGTACGACACCGTGCGCAAGCGGGCTGCGGAGGCCGAGATACTGCTGCCGCAGTTGCACGCCGCGCTGGCCACGCGCAGTGCGCTGGCGTGGGAGGCGTTGTTCGGCGAAGAGGTGCCGTGCGCGGCGGCGCGCCAGGTTGAGGACATGTTCGACCATCCACAGGTGCAGGCCGAGCAGATGGTCACGTCGCTGCCGCACCCGCTGCTGGGCAGCTACCGCGGCATCACCCGGCCGATCGTGTTCGGCCGCACACCCGGCCCGGAGCCGTTCGCCGCGCCGGTGTTCGACCAGGACACGGCGGCGATCAGCGCGCTGCTTGACGCTTCCTCTGATGATTGATGCCAAGGACCTCTCCATGTCTTCGCTGTCCAAACTCGCCCAGCTGCGTGATCTATCCGTGGTGGTCGCCGATACCGGCGATGTCGAGGCGATCAAGCGATTGAAGCCGGTCGACTGCACGACCAATCCCACCCTGGTGAAGAAGGCGCTGGATCTGCCGGTGTACGCCGATCTGATCGAGAACGCGCTGGCCTGGGGTCGTGAGCAGGCGGGTGAGCGCGAGACCATCGTGCACGCGGTGGCCGATCGGCTGACCGTGGGCGTGGGCACGCTGCTCAGTACGCTGGTGCCGGGCCGTGTCTCGACCGAGGTCGATGCGGACCAGGCCCACGATACGGCGGCGACGGTGGCCAAGGCGCGCCAGTTCATCGCGATGTACGAGGCGGCCGGTGTGCCGCGCAGCAAGGTGCTGATCAAGATCGCGGCGACCTGGGAAGGCGTGGAAGCGGCGCGTCAGCTGCAGGCCGAGGGGATCGACTGCAACCTGACGCTGATCTTCAATCCGACCCAGGCCTTGGCGTGCAGCGAGGCCGGCGCATTCCTGATTTCGCCGTTCGTGGGCCGCATCCTGGATTGGTACGTGGCCAACGGGCAGGCGCCGGCGACCATCGATGAAGACCCGGGTGTGGTGTTCGTGCGCGGCGTGTATGCCGAGTTCAAGCGCCGCGGTTCGCCGACGGTGGTGATGGGCGCGTCGTTCCGTTCGACGGCGCAGATCGAGGCGCTGGCGGGCTGCGATCGCCTGACGATTTCGCCGGATCTGCTGGAAAAGCTGGACGCCGATCACGGTGCGCTGCCGCGCAGGCTGGTGGCCGGTGCGGCCGGGCCTGTGCAGGTGACGCCGATCGATGGGGCGCGGTTTGCGGCCGATCTGGCGGCTGATCCGATGGCGACGGAGAAGCTGGCGAGCGGTATCGATGCGTTCGCCAAGGATCTGGAGGCGTTGCGGCAGACGATCCGCGAGCGGCTGTAAGCGCTGGCGGTTGGATGGCTGCGGCCTGAACACCGCCGACGGCGTTGACGCGGCGTGGACGCAAATTCACCCGGGCTTGCCGCAGGCAGGCAGACACTCGGCCCATGTTCCACAAACAGGGATCGATCATGAAGACGAGCATCCGCGTGTTGTGCCTGGGCAGTCTGCTCGCCGTATCGGCCGTCGCCGGAGCCCAGACCTATGGCCCGAAGGACGAAGGGCGCCGCTTCAACGACGGCAGCAAGGTGGTGTGCCGCAACGTCGAGGTCCAGCGTAATTCCAAGGATCCCAACCGCATCACCGGCACCGCCACCGGCGCGGTCGTGGGTGGTCTGCTAGGCAATCAGGTGGGTGGCGGCAACGGCAAGAAGCTGGCGACGGTTGCCGGTGCCGTGGCCGGTGGTGCCGCAGGCCGTCAGATCCAGGGCAATCAGCAGTCCAAGAACGGCGATCGCGTGGTCGAGCGTCGTTGCGAGCGTCAGTATCGCTGATAGCGATGCCCGGTCATAAAGGCGCGGCGATCTGCCGGAGCGTTACAAGAAAGCGACCTTCGGGTCGCTTTTTCCATGAACGGGCATCTACGTCAGCGATACCGGCTCCAGCGCACCGTCGCCGCTGCCGGGCCGCCGGGCGTGACCGCCGGCGCTTCACAGATGCCAGGGTTGTAGTGATTGTCGCGGTCCTGCGGCACGATCACCTGGGCGCCCCCCTGCTGCACCGTGGTGGCGCTGCCGGGGTTGTTGGTGCCCACCGTCAGGCTGCCGTGGATCACGGTGGTCTGCGCGGCGGTCGCCAAGGTGGAGCCGAGGATGACGTTGCCGTGGATCTGCCACCCGGACAACTGCGCGCCGCTTTCCGTCACCAACGCGACATTCCCGATCGGCAGGCCGCGATGGGATACGCCGGCGGCATCGGTCCATTCGGTGAACTGCGATGCAGCCCCGGTCTTGTCGCACAGGTTGCCCGGGTAGTAGTCGCCGTCGCAGACGAGCGCCGGCGTAGAGAAATTCGGCGCGATCAATTTGTCGTGGCCGGACTCTGTCAGCGTGATGTAGCCCTTGGCGATCAGCGTGGTGAGCAGGTCACGATTGCCGTCGGCATCGCGCAACTGGGTCCCATTGATGGTGAGCGCGTTGTCGAACCAGAACACGCCGCGCGGCAGGTGGGTCAACCCGGTAACACTCCACGCACTGGTCGCGGTCTTGTCGCGGAAGCAGTGCGCGGCGCCGTTCTCGGCCTGGTTCCAGTTGCAGGTCAGGAACTGCGCACCGTTGGCGGGCAGCCGGCGGACGTCCTGGGTGGCCAGATTGTAGACGCCGTCCATCGACTGGCCGGCCCGGTTGCGCACATTGCGGATGGTCAGATGCGGAGCGCCTTCCAGCCATTCGAAGATGTAGTTGGCACCGTCGCGGTAGGTGCTGACATCGATCGCATCCACGCGCGTGTCGCAGAAGGGGATGCCCGGCAGGCCGGGCGTCGTGCCGGTCTGCTGCGTGCGCAGGCCGGGCATGGCCATGGCGGTGTCCGGTACGATCTGACGCGATTGGCTGTACCGGAGCACGCCGGCGATGTTGCCGGTGCCCAGCTTCGGGAAGTTGTGATAAAGCTCTGCGCTGGTCGCGATCACATCGCGACCGCCGACCAGGTTGCCGATGGTGCCGGACACCACGTCGAGGTCACCGTTGGCCAGCAATGACGTGTAGTTGCCATCCCAGCCGGTGATGGAGACCTGATGGCCCCACATCTGATTGACCGTGATCGTTGCGACGCTCACGGCGCCGCCAACGATGCTGGACGCGCGGAAGGTAAGTTGATCGGTGAGGGCGGACGTACTGCTGCCACTCAGGTGTTCGGCACCCGAGGCACCGGAAACAAGACCGGTAGCCGCGTCTGTGGTAACGGACGTCAGATCGAGCAGATAGGTGTCGCCGCTTGAAAGCGTCACGACGACGCGTCCGACATTGGTCGGTACGATCACCCCGGCCGACCAGGGCAGCACGCCCGTCACGGTCGATCCGATCAGCTTGCCGCCGATCTCGGTGGTGCCGATCAGTGTGGTCCCGTCATAGACATTGGCCGTGTAGGCGCCGGCCCTGATGGCCGTGTAGTTGCCGCCGCTGACGCCGCTGCCCACCGTGACGTTGCGCCCCCACAGCGTCGTATCGCTGGGGTTGGCCATCTGATTGATCTGGATCGTGCCGCCTGCGTAGACATGTCCGCCGCTGAGAATGCCGCCGCCGCTGAGGCTCACATTGCCCTTGGCGCACCCGGAGAACGTTGCCTGGCTGGCGTTGGTCAAGTTGATGTTGCCAGCGACGGCGATGTTCTCAAAGCCCGCCGGATTGGTCACACCGAGCGAGCCACCGGTGATGTTGAGGTCGCCGTTGAACACCATCGGTGCGGCGGGGATGGTCGCGCAGACCGGCGAGCTGGGCGTGCTGCTCCCACCCGGGGTCACGTCATACAGCACTTCGACCGTGGCGCTGGTGGTGGTGGAGCCGCTGCCGGCCAGTGCGGTGATCGTGGCGGCGATCTGATAGTTGCCGCTGGCGCCACTGAGCGCGGTGATCTGCGCATTGCCGTCGGGAATGCCGATGGTTGCCATGCCACTGATGGTGGCCGGCATCGCGAGCCCACCGCTGCCGCTGGCCCAACCAGCCATCGTCGCCGGATCCACGGCCAGCAGATAGCGGCGCACGACTTCCACGCCGCGCCAGGCGGCGGCCTGTGCCGAGGTGACCGAGTGGGTGGTGATCTGGCGCTGCTGGTTGCCACGCAGTGAGTAGATCGATGCGGCCACCGTCACCGAGACGGCGAGGCCGACCATCAGGACGATCCACAACGTGGCCATGCCCTTCTGGCGTGCAGGGCCAGGCGTACAGCTCCTGCGGGCGCGTGTGCGCCGGGAGAGATGATTCATCGCGGACATCCTGGTCATGCGGCGGGGGGCACAGTGAGGTTGGGCAGGCACACGGAGAACAGCACGTCGTCGCTGGCCTGACGCAGGATCACGCGCTGGCCGGTGCGCTCGATGGTGTCCTGCTGTTTGAACGGCAGGCAGGCATCGGGTACGGCGACAAATTGATAGCCGTCACCGCCGCTGGCACCGCGCAGTGTCAACGCGCCGATTTCGCGTTCATCGCTGGCAAATGCACTGCCATCTTTTTGGCTTGGCTCGAAGAAGGCGGCTTCGGCGGCGACGGGTTGCCACTCTGCATCGGTCCAGGTCGCGGCCGTTGCACTGCTGCAGAGTTTCGGCGGCAGCCGGTAAAAGCCGCGCGCAGGTGCGCCGTCGGCCGCCGTATCCACCAGCCGCAGCCCGGCGCATTGATCGGCCTGGTTCAGCTCGTGCTTGAAGCGCCACGCGATCTGCTTGCCTTCAGCGCTGATCGTCAGGCGACTGGCCAAGGTGTCCTCGGCGGGAATGCCGAAGCCGGCTTCCTGCAGTTCGATCTGCGCGGCCAGCAGCGCCGAGGCGACCTGGCCATCGCGCAGCGCCGAACGCGAGGCATTGCCCGACGCTTCGATCATGTTCTTGTAGAGCACCAGCATCGCCGCGATGGTCAGCAGCGAGATCACCAGGCCGACCATCATGCTGATCAGGCTTTGGCCGCGTTGGCGGCGCCGTGTCATGTGTCCGTTCATTGGCGACTGGACACCAGCAGATCGGCGGCGTGCTCGCCGGCCTCGTCGCCCTCCAGCTCCAGATCGGCGGCGCGCACGCTCAGCCCCACTTCGCGGGGGGCTTCCACCGGCATCACGGTGCCGGCCAACGTCACGTTGATCTGCGGCGCGGTGCCGCATTCCACCTGGGCCTGGCGGGTGATATCACTGGACAGTGCGAGCGCTATCGTCCCGCTGCCGCACAGACCGGTGCCGCCACTGTGCAACTGCTCACGCAGTTGACCGACCACCAGGCGTTCGACCTTGGTCGCGCGTTGGTTGGCCATCAGCCGTGACTGGACGTGGGCCAGGCCCGCGGCGATCAACGAGGTGATCAGCACCGCCACCAGGGCCTCAAGCAGCATGTCGCCGCGCTGGAAGCGAGGGCCGCGGGGCGGCTTAGAGCATGTCGACATAGAGCGGATCCTGGCTGGAGAGGCCGACCGCGATGCGGCCCAGTGCGACGTCGCTATCGGTGCAGCCTTCGGCGCCGGGCAGGCGTACGCCACGCGCATCGAAGGTGACGCAGTCGAAGTCCGGGTTGCCACTGCCGGTCAATGCATCGGCATCCGCAAAGCCCTGCAGATCGGTGAGTTTGAAGTGCACACCGGTCCGGACCGGCGCAGACCATGACGGGGCATCCGCGCCGGTCACCATCACTTCCAGCGTGCCGGCGCGCAGCCGGAGCATCGCGGCCGGTTCGGTGGCGCGGCGGGCCGATGGATTGCGCAACGCCATCGCGCGGGCCTGCGAAACGCCCTCCCACAGCAGGCTGCGTGCTTCCATCTGTCGGTTGCTGCTGACCCAATGGGCGCCAAACGGCATCGCCGCCATCAGCAGCATCGCCATGATGAACAGCCCGATCATCAGTTCGATCAGGGTCACGCCGCGCGCGCGGGAGGGACGCACCGCGGTTACCAGCTGCTGATGCCGACAGCGGCGCATTCGCTGCCGACGCTGCGGGAGTTGGCATCGTCCAGGCTGAGCACGCACCCGCTCGCTTTGCCCAAGGTTGAGCCGGCCGTGGCGGTCAGGGTGTAGCCTCCCGTCTTGGCCGTGTAGTCGAAGCTGAAATCGGCTGCACTGGCGGCCGGCGTCCAGCCGCGCTGGGCAACCTCCGCGCTGCCGGGATAGCTGAGGGTGCGCTGGCGGAAGTTCTCGGCGTTGGCCGAGAGGGCCAGCAGGTCGCTCTGCGCCAGCCGGATCTTCGAGCGAATCACATAGCGGGAGTACGCAGGCAGGGCGATCGCGGCCAGGATGGCGATGATCGCCACCACCACCATCAGCTCAAGCAGCGTGAAGCCGCGCATGCCGCGCCGCGAACGAGGTGCTACTACGGTATCCATCAACGCCTGCCTTCCCTGGGGCCTGACCCGTCACTGCGACACGCGGCACGACAGGCGCACGGCCTGCAGGCGGGTGTCCCCGGTACGCCTGGATGCGCTCAAGACCCCAATTCCCGAGACGCAGCCGGCAGACAGTGACGGAGTTACGTTTGTGAGGAGTTTCACACTTTATTAGCGCCTGACACCCGGTGTCAATTGAAATTGGTGCGGCGCAGCGTCGCACCGCGAAGGGCGTGGCCCGCGCTCCGGCACCCCGTAAACGGGGACGCTGGTCTACTGCGCGGCGTCAGCGCAGCGGAGGACTGCCGGCCAGGGTGCGCGCCCCGGTGATGATCATCCGCAGCATCTGTGTCAGCTGATCGATCAGTTCGGGGTCTTTTTCCGGCGGCAGGTCCACCGCGGTGGCGCCCATGGCAAAGACCAGCCGGGTGATGGCCTTGGAGGCCAGTGCCGGCTCGTGCAGGCGCGCGCCGTCGGCGGCCGCCAGGCGGATCAGGTCGACCCGCAGTTCGTCTTCGAAGTAATTCAGTTCGCGATCAACCGCGTGCTTGAACGCATCCGAGCCGGCCGTGCCTTCACGCAGCAGCACATGCAGCAGGCGGTCATCGGCACGCAGCTGCTCCATGAAGGTCTCCACCGACAGCCGGATCACGCTGCGGTCCGAGGAGGCCGCGCGCTGGCGGGCCTCGCCGATGATCGTGCGCAGCGAGCGACCGGCCAGGTCGATCAGCGCCACGGTGAGTTCGTCCATGTCGCGGAACTGGCGGTAGAACGAGTTCGGGGCGATCCCGGCTTCACGCGCGACCTCGCGCAGGCTCAGCGTGGAGACGCTGCGGTGCGGCCCGATGAGGGCCAATGCCGCGGCCAGCAGATCCTCACGCGAGATGGAGGCTTTGCGCGCGGGATGGGCGTCGTCGGAAGCAGGCAGGGGCAGGTCTGGGGAGGTCATCGGGGGCAGGGGAGTCAAGTCCCTGAATCATAGCCCGTCCCAGCAATATACAACTGTATACACAGTCGTATGCTCGGCCGTATAGTGCGCAGCATGAGCACCGTCCCGCGCATTGCCGCCCGCCGTCACGCCGCCAGCCCCCGCCGCTGGGTCTCCGAGGAGCTGTTCGACTTCTGGGGCACCCGCCTGCATCCGCTGTGGACGCTGCGTCGCCCGTTGGCCCGCCTGGCGTCGCGCACCGCCGAAAGCGCCGATGCCGTGACGCTGGTCCTCAAGCCCAACCGTCATTTCCGCGGTCTGCTGCCGGGCCAGCACGTCACCCTCGGTGTAGAAGTCGATGGCCGCCGCCTGTCGCGCAGTTACAGCCCGACCGTGCTGGCCGACGGACGCTTGGCGATCACCGTCAAGGCGATCGCCGGCGGTGCGGTCAGCCAGCATCTGGCCCATGCCGCGGTAACGGGTGAGGTGTTCGAGCTCGGCCAGGCGTTCGGTGAGATGACCCTGCCCGCAGCCTCCGCTGAGCGCCTGCTGCTGCTGGCTGCCGGCAGCGGCATCACCCCGATGCGCGCACTGCTGCGCCAGCTCGATGGCGCCGGCATGCAGGGCAAGGTGGATCTGGTGTACTGGGCACGCCGCCGCGAAGAACTCTGCTTCGCCGAGGAGCTCGCCGCGATGGCAGAACGCCATCCGTCGTTCGACCTGCATATCGCGCTGACCCGCGATCCCGCTGCCCCGGCGTCGCGCGTGGATGCCTTCGCCTTCGAGGCACTGGGTGATCTGAGCACCGCCTGCACCCTGGTGTGCGGCCCGGGTGGCTTCGTCGATGCAGCGCAGGCGCGGCTGCAGGGCCAGGTTGCGTCGCTGCAGTCCGAGGCCTTCACCCCACCGGTTCTGCCGGAGGTGGAAACGGGCACGGTGCAGGTCGAACTGCGTCGCAGTGGCCGCACGCTCTCGCTGCCGCGCGGCACCTCGCTGCTGCAGGCGCTGGAGGCCGAAGGGCTGCGCCCGGCCAGTGGCTGCCGCATGGGCATCTGCAATACCTGTGTCTGCGGCAAGGTATCCGGCGTCACCCGCCATACCTTGACCGGCGAACACGCGGCCGAACCGGCCACGCAAGTAAAGCTGTGCGTGAACAGCGCCAGCACCGACCTGATCCTGGAGCTGTGACCATGTCTTCCGTGCACAACCGCGCGCTGTCCCCGGCCGAACTGCAGGCCTTCGGCGATGAACTCGATGCACTGCGCGCGCGCCAGCTGGCCACGCTCGGTGCGCGCGATGCGCGCTACATCCGTCGCGTCGTTGCCGCGGTGCGCTGGACCGGCGTGGCCGGCCGCGCGCTGCTGTTCCTCGGTGCCTTCGTGCACAGCGTGCTGATCCCGGCGTGGATTGCCGGTGTGGTGATGCTGGCGCTGTCCAAGATCCTGGAAAACATGGAGCTGGCGCACAACGTCATCCATGGCCAGTACGACTGGATGGGCGATCCGCAGTTGCAGGGCAGCACCTACGAGTGGGATATCGTCGGCACCGCCGACGCCTGGCGCAAGACCCACAACTTCCGCCACCACACCTACACCAACGTGCGCGGGCTGGACGACGATATCGGTTATGGGCTGCTGCGCATTTTCCCCGAGCAGCGCTGGCGCCCGTTCTACCTGATGCAGCCGGTCGTCGCGGTGGTGTTCGCGCTGCTGTTCGAATGGGGCATCGCGATCCAGGACCTGCGCCTGGGCCGTGTGTTTGCCGGCAAGATGACGCTCAAGCAGCTGGGCAAGCAGTTCCGTCCGGTCGGCCGCAAGATGGGCAAGCAGATGTTCAAGGACTACCTGCTGTTCCCGGCACTGGCCGGTCCGTTCTTCCTGCCGGTGCTGCTGGGCAATGTGGTCGCCAATCTGATCCGCAACGTGTGGACCTACGTGATCATCTTCTGTGGTCACTTCACCGCCGAGGCCGAGACGTTCCCGAAGGAATGCGTGCGCGATGAGAGTCGCGGCCACTGGTATCTGCGCCAGCTGCGCGGTTCGTCCAACCTGACCGGTGGCAAGCTGATGAACGTCATGTCGGGCAACCTCAGCCACCAGATCGAGCACCACTTCTACCCGGACATTCCGGCCAACCGCTACGCGGCGATCGCGGTCGAGGTGAAGGAGATCTGCGCGCGCTACGGCCAGCACTACAACACCGGGTCGCTGCCGCGCCAGTTCGGCCAGGTGATGTGGCGGATCGTGCGCCATGCCTTCCCGAGCAGGCCGGGCCGTGTGCGCGCGCTGCCGGCGATGAGCGAGGCCAGCCGCCAGCCGGGTTGATCAGAGCGGCAGCTCCAGTTGCAGGCGCCACAGCGGTGACGCCTTGCGCTGGCGTCGCAGCTGCTCGGTGCCGTCGTCGCTGACCCGCGATTGCCCGGTATGCAATGCCCGGTGCAGCGCATTGCTGAGGCTCAACCGAAGTTTGCCGCGTGTGCCCAGCGTCCACAGCGAGTAGAAGTCCAGCTCACGCCCATAGCTGGCGATCTCGAATTGGCCCGGGCTGATCTGTACCGTGCCGCCGGTACGGTAGGTGTAACTGCCGCCCACGGTCCACCCCGAGCGGATCTGACGGTCCGCCCCGAGCGTGCTGCTGAAGCGCACCTGCTCATCGAGGCGGTTGTCGGGGCCGGGCACATCCTCCACGCGCGAATCGTTGGCGGTCGCATTGAAGCGGAGCGCTACATCCGGTGCGCCGGCGATCAGATGCGGCAGGCGCAACGCAGTATCCATCTCCACGCCCCAGGTCATCGCCGTGCCGCCGTTCACCGGTGAGGCCACCCAGCGCCCGTCCTGCAGGTGGGTTTCGGTACGGATCACATGGGTGATACGGCGGACATAGCCCCCCAGGCTGAGCTGCGTGCCGTCCTTGCCGTAGGTCTCATAGGACAGGTCCATCCCGGTCGCCAACTCCGGGCGCAGCGCCGGGTTGCCGCGCTCGTCGGGATTGAGTGGGCGGTTGTTGGTGGAGGTGTACGGACGCGGGATCAGCGAGGCCAGCGTGGGTGAGCGGTAGGTGCGGGTCATCGCGATGCGCAGCTGGTCGCCTGGGGTGCCCGGGAGTTTCCAGAGCGACTGCAGCACCGGCCAAAGCACCTGCTCACGTCGGTGGATGCCGCTGAACCCGCTGCCCTCACTGCGCGTCGTGATCTGCTCCCAGCGCGCCCCGGCATAGACCGACCAGCGCTCGCTGAGGGTGATGTCGTCCTGCGCGTACAGTGCCAGCCGCCGGATGCGGGCGTCGAAGGCCAGATCACTGAACCACGCCGCTTCATCGCCGACCGGCAGCAGGCGCTGCATCCGTGACTCATCACGACGGTCCTCGCTGCCTTCCCAACCCAACTGCAGTGCATGTCGTCCGCTGGCTGGCAGGGTGTACTTGCCGGTGCTGTTGAGGTCGCGCACGGTCAGTCGCGCATCGGTATGGTCCTGCAGGTTCTGTTGCCCCTCCAGTGCGTAGCCCTGCTCGCGGTAGGTATAGCGCTCACGGTTGCCGCCCAGGCGCAGCTTGGTGGTGAACGTGCCGCCCAGCTCGAACGCACGTGTCCACGTTGCGCTGCCGTTGGCCTGTGCGACGTCGATGCGCGTGCGTTGCTGGTACCGGGTCGTGCGCAGCGGGGCACCAAGCGAGGTCATCCAGTCGATGTCGGTGACGCGGTCGAAGCGGCTGGCATCGACCACCGCCTGCAATGCAAGGGTGTCGCCGTTCTCCAGCGTGGTTTCCAGGCTGGGGGCCAGCGACAGCACATCGCGCGTTCCGCTGGCACGCAGGGCGGTGTCGCGCGACACCGTCGGTGTCCCCTGTGGGTCCCACGCACGTTCGGTGCCGGTTTCTTCAACGAGGAACGCGCGGCGCGATGCGGTCGCCGTGATCGCGCTGCTGCGATGGCCGGCGCGCCGGTTGCGCTGCCAGCTGATCGACGGCGTATTCCGTCCCTGGCTGTTGCCCCAGGCCAACGATAGCTGCTCAGTATCCTTGCGTGCCCCAGCGGCCAGCACGATGTTGATCGAACCGGCGATCGCCTCGCCACGCTGGTCGGCCGTCGGCGCACGAAGAATCTCCACCCGCTCGACCATCTCCGGGGTGAGTGAATCCAGATCGAAGCCGGTGGGCGCCTTCTGGCCATTGAGCAGGATCTGCGTGTAGCCCGCGCCCAACCCGCGCAGCGACAGCGCGCCGGTGCGGCCGGGGGCGCCGGTGCCGACGGTGATGCCAGGCAGGCGCTTGAGCGCATCGACCAGGCCGAGGTCGCCGTACTGGCGCAGTGTTTCGCTGCCGACCACGATCCGGGTGGCGGTGTCATCGCGGCGGATGTCGTAGCCCTGCGCCTGCACCTGCACGGTGTCCAGCGCGGTGGTTGGCGGGGCCGCTGGCGCAGGCAGTGACTGCGCAGCGCTCGAGAACGCGGTGCATAGCGGGGCCAGGGCCAGGACGATGCGGAACGAAGGAGTCATGGGCGATCCGTGCAGAAGGGCAGAGTTCGCATTTCGCCGGGCAATACGCGCCCCTCCTGTGGCCAGGAAAACGAAATGCAGCGGTGGTTCGGGGAGCGGCTTAGCGGGTCATGGCAGGTATGCCTGCGGATCGACGCGCTCACCATCGCGCAGCATCTCCAGATGCAGATGCGGGCCGGTCACGCGTCCGGTGCTGCCGACCCGTGCGATCTGCTCGCCGGCGTGCACCTGCTGGCCAACCGCCACGTCCACGCCCTGCAGGTGCGCATACAACGTCTGCCAGCCTTGGCCATGGTCGATCACCACGACGGTGCCGTACTGGGGACCGTCCGGGTAGGCGGTCGTGGCAGCGACAATGCGACCATCCGCAGGGGCCAGTACCGGCGTGCCGGGGCGAGCACCGAAATCGGTGCCGCGGTGCGCACGTTGCCGGATGCTGCCGGTATCGCCGAACGGGCTGGTGATGCGGGGTGCGGCCAACGGGGCCTGGAACCGGACCCCGGCAGGGGTGTCGCGTACCGGCGGCAGCGGCAGTGCGGTAACCGTCGTTGCAACGCGGATCGGGTCGGCACCGACAGCAGCCTCCCGCAGCGGACGTGCGGTACTGGCCTGCATCACCAGCAGCAGGCCGCCGGTCAGCAGCGCACTGCCCAGCAGCAGGACGCGGCGTGGTCCCGACAGCGGTCGTGCGCCGTCGCCGTGCAACATGTGGCGGATGCGGACTTCATGTCCGGCCAGGTCGCGGTGGGTCAGTGCAGTGGATGGCGTGTGGGTCGCTGCGGTCAGCCGCAGCGTGCGGACATACGCCGCGGCGAAGTCGCGCCCACCGTGTACATCTTCGGCGAGCGCATGTGCGTCACAGCGCAGCTCGGTCGCCAACTGCACGCGTGCGCTGATCCGAAGCAGGAACGGGTTGAACCACAGCAGCGCATTGAACACCGCCATCAGTCCGGCGCGCTGCGGATCGCGGCGCGCAAGATGGGCCGCTTCATGGCCGAGGATCAGGCACAGCGCACGGTCGTCCAGTTGATCCAATGCCGAGGCAGGGAGCACGATCAAGGGCTGTGGCCAGCGCACCGCGAACGGGCTCACCGGCAGCACACTGCCCCGGCACGTGATGCCCGCCGCCAGCAGACGCCGTGCTGCAGCACGGCTGCGTGGACCCGGCCACGCCGCCGTTGTGATCGGCGTGGTCGCACGGCACAGCTGGCCGGTGCGCCGCGTGCCGACCAGCACGCGCAGCAGTGCGACACCGGCACCGATGGCATAGAGCACAGCCAGCCACGTGGCGGCGGACGGAGGTGCCCACGCGGCGGCAACGTCTGCAACGCCTGCCGCACCGGCATCGCCCAGGTCCAGCGCGACCGGCAGCGGCATGATCAAGGCCGCTGGCAACGCCACCAGCGGGGCGGGCGCCCACAGCGCTACTGCCGCGGACAGCAGTACCGGCATCACCGCCAACAGCCACAACCCCATCCAGTAGCCATACGCGGCGTGGGAGAGGCCCAACCACCGATGCAGGCGCTGGCCGGCTGCCCAGGCCAACCCGCCACCGGCCAGGGCGCCAGCGGCGTGCACCACCCAGAACCCCAGGGTCGGCAGGCTCATTCCGGGTCGTCCTTGGCGGGAGCGCGCAGCAGCGCATCCAACTGCTGCAGCTCCTGCTCGCTGAGCAGGCGGCTGTCGGCGAACGCCTGTGCCGGCAACGCGCCATCGATCTCCAGCACCCGGCGGGCGAAGTCGGTGCTGAGCGCAGCCAGCGTGGCGACCTTGCCCACCTTCGCGCGGTACATGTTCAACCCATGCTCGACGGTTTCCTCCACCAGACCCTTGTCGACCATGCGCTCAAGCGTCTTGCGGGTGGAGGAGTAGGACCAGTCGAGCGCGTCGGCGGCCCCGTTATGGACTTCGCGCGCACTGCAGGCTCCTTGGCGCCACAACGCTTTGAGCAGTTCCAGTTCGGCATTGGAAGGGGTAGGTGGCACGGACATGGCGATTCCGGTGTGGCGAGGTGTCGCAAGTGTGCGACATGTGTCGCATTGCGTGCAAGAGAGTCGTCGCCGATACTGCGTGTTCGATGCCTGCTGTGACGCACGGATAACGTCCTCCATGTCTTTTGATGCGACACCTCCTGTTGCCGAGCGCCAGGAGGTCACCTGCCTGTTGCGCCGCTGGAGCGAGCAGCAGGACATTGCCGCCCGCGATCAACTGCTTGCGTTGCTCTATACGCAGTTGCGCGGCATGGCCGTAGCGCGGCTGGGCAATCCCCGGGATGGCGCACTGCAACCGACGGTGCTCGTGCACGAAGCGCTGATGCGGATGATCGACGGTGAGGTCGCTTACCGCGACCGCGTGCACTTCCTGTCCTTGGCGGCCCTGAAGATGCGCAGCGTGCTGGTCGATCATGCCCGTGCGATGGCCGCCTCCAAGCGCGGCGGTGGTGTGGTCAATCTGACTCTGTCCTCTGCCGACCTGGAGGTCAGCCCCGACCACGATGCCTTCGAGGTGCTGGCCTTGAACCGGGCGTTGGAGGAACTGACCGCGCTGGATCCGCGCGCGGCGCGGACGGTGGAATGGATGTACTTCGGCGGCATGGGTCGCGAAGAGATCGCCATGGCGCTGGACGTGTCGGTGCCCACGGTCGACCGCGATCTGCGCTTTGCCAAAGCGTGGTTGAACCGCCACCTGGCCGGGCCGGCGACCCGCGCATGACCGACGCTGCCCACTGGCAGACGGTGCGCGGACTGTTCGATGCGGTCTGTGATCTGCCCGAGGCGCGCTGGCGCCCGGCGCTGCGCGACCTGTGCGATGACCCGGCTGCGATCGACGAGACGCTGCAACTGCTGCACGCGCAGACCGGGGATCTGGGGCGGATGGAACAGGCGCTCGCGGCGGTCATGGCCGATATGGACGACCCGTCCGCCTTGGTCGGGCAGCGGCTCGGGCCGTGGCGACTGAGCCGGTTGCTGGCGGTCGGCGGGATGGGGGTGGTGTTCCTGGCCGAGCGCGCCGACGCGCTGTACCGGCGTGAGGTCGCCATCAAGCTGATGCGCCGCACGTACGATCCGGTGCTGGCCACGCGGCTGGCCAGTGAAAGCCAGATTCTGGCGGACCTGCAGCACCCGCACATCGCCCGGCTGTACGACGTCGGCGTGGCCGAGGGAGGCCAGCCGTATCTGGTGATGGAGTACGTGCAGGGCGAGCCGCTGGACGTGGCCTGCAACACTCTCGGCCTGCCGCTGGCGGCGCGCCTGCGGCTGTTCTCGCAGATCTGCCGCGCGGTGCAGGCTGCGCATTCGCAATCGGTGGTGCACTGCGACCTCAAGCCGGCCAACGTGCTGGTGCGGCCCGATGGGCAGCCGGTGCTGCTGGATTTCGGCATCGCCCATCTGCTGGGTGACGCCGGTGATGCCGTGGACTACCTCACGCCGGCCTACGCCAGTCCGGAACGGCTGGCCGGGCGACCGGCCAGCATCGCCGGCGATGTCTACAGCCTGGGCGTGATGCTGGACGCCCTGCTCAGCGGTCGCGCCCAGGGCCATGGCCGCGCGGTGCCGGCCGACCTGCGCGCTATCGCGGCGAAGGCGCGCGCGGCCGACCCGGTCGAACGCTATGCCTCTGCCGAGGCGCTGGCTGAAGACCTGGAACGGTATCTGGCGCATCGCCCGGTACGCGCGCGTCGCCCCAGCCGTTGGCATCGCGCACGCCTGCTGCTGCGACGGCAGTGGCGCGTCGGCCTGGTCGCTGCGCTGGTGGCGGCGATGGTGGTGGTGTTCGTGCTGCGCCTGAGCGAGGCCCGCCGCCAGGCCGAGCAGAACGCCTTGGCTGCCGCTGGCATTGCCGATGTCCTGGTGGCCGCCTTCGATGCGGCCGACCCCGGCCTGCGCAACGGCACCCCGATGACCGCCCGCGAGGTGCTCGATCTGGGCGCACGCCGCATCGAGCATGACCGTACCGTGTCGCCCGCGCTGCGCGCACGCATGCAGGCTGCGCTGGGGCGGGCGTACCAGAACCTGGGCCAACCCCAGGATGCCGAGACCCTGCTGCGCGACAGTGTGGCCGGGCTGGTGCGTACCGGTGCGGCGGCGCACGAGATCGCCGATGCCTGGGCCAGCGTGTCGGCCCAGCAGCTCAGCGCCGGCCGTGACAAGGACGCGCTGATCAGTGCCGAGCGCGCCTTGGCGTTGCTTGATAAGGACGACGTGCCGACAGTCAGGATGAAGGCCCTCAACGCACAGGGCCTGGCGTATGCGCAGCGGGAAGAACACGCGCCTGCCGAGCAGGCGTTCCGCGCCGCACTGGCACTGAGCCGAGGCAGCAACGGCGCCCCACTGCAGCGTGGCGGTATGGCCGCGATGGCCAACCTCGGCGATCTCTACCGAAGCCAGGGAGAACTCGACAAGGCCGAGGCGATCCTGCGCGAGGCGCTGGCCGAGGCATCGCGCGAGCACGGTGTGCAAGGGGCCGAATATCAGCGCGCGCTGCGTGCACTCTCCGCGACGCTGCTCAACCAGGGGCGCATCGATGAAGCGCTGGCGTTGGCCGAACGCAGCTTCGCGCTGACCCGGCAGATGTTTGGCGCGAACAGCAGCTATACCGCATCGGCCGAGGCCGGGCTGGCGGGTCAGTACCTCGACCTTGGCCGCTATCAGGCCGCCGATCAGCACTTCCGCAACAGCCTGCAGACCAGTGCCGCCGTTGATGGCGTGGACAGCCGGGCCTATACGGTCAAGCAGTACGCCCACGGCCTCATGGAGGAAGCGCGCGGCGACTACGCTCAGGCCGAGCAGAACTATCGCGCTGCACTGACGCGCTATCGGCGCCTTCTCGGCCCCGAGCACGCCGATACCCTCGATGTGGAGATGGTGCTGGCCCGGCTGCTGCTGCGTACCCACCGGACGGCCGAGGCGCAGGTGCCGCTGCAGCAGGTCGCGACCCTGTGGCGGCGCGATCTGCCCGCCGATTCACCGCAGTTGCTGGTGCTGCGGCTGGTCGAGATCGAATGGCTGATCCGGGCAGGCCAGCATGCCCAGGCCGGCCGGGCGCTGGCGGCGTTCGGCCAGGCCCATCCCACCCTGCCGCCCTGGCTGGCGCTGCGCATGCAGATGCAGCAGGCGCTGCTGGCCCAGCGCCGTGCCGACCCGGCGGCGGTGCCGCTGTCGGCGCAGCTGGTGGAGACCTTCACCGGTTTCTATGGCGCCGATTCCACCGCCACCGCCAAGTGGCGGGTGCCGCTGGCCGAGGCACTGCTCGACAACGGTGATGCCGCCGGCGCCCGCGCGCAGATTGCCCGGGCCCGTCCACACCTGCAGGAGCTGGCTCCCTCATCGGAATTTCTGAGCCGTATCAATGCGCTGGAGCAGCGCCTGGCCACTCACGGGCAGGGCCACACCGGGGGACGATAGTTCTGTGACGGTTTTCACGGTTTATCGATCAGGAGGCCGATCCCGGGCCTCATTGATCGAAGGGACGCCATGTCAAACCATCTCCATCCCGATGCCCGCGCCGCTGGCGCGCCAGACAACGCTGCCACTGACGAGGGGGCCGAGCTGGCCACTGATGCGTCACGCGGGCCGCTGCGTGCCTTCAGCAAGGCCTACCGCAAGGCGCGCGACTGGCACTGCTCGCCCGGGCGCGCCTGGATCGTGGCACTGCGGTTCGCATTGACCGGTGACAGTGGCCGCTTCCGCAGCCATGGCGGCTGGATGGTCTCGCGCATCTACAAGCCGCGTTGAATCCGGTCAGTCGCTCTCGCCGATCCGGCCTTCGGCCAGCGGCACCCGCGAGCCATCGAGCAGGCCACGGCTGAGCGTGCCGTTCTCGATGAACAGCAGCTCGCCGTTCTCACCGTTCTTGATGCTGCTGTCGATGGCGATGATGCGGTCGCCATGGAAGCTGCTGACATGCGGCATCGAGGTGTGGCCGACGACGATGCGGGCGAGGTCCAGCTGCTTGAGCAGGGTCTGGACCTGGGCGGTGTCCATGCGGCCATCGAAGTAGCCGCGGTACCAGATCGGACTGGTCTTGCCGTCGAACAGGCGCGCGGTGTCCGGCGCGGCCTTGACCTGCTCCTTGGGCAGCCCGACCGCGGCCTGATACCCGGCATTGGTGGCATCCATCTCGCGCACCAGATCCAGATTCTCCGGTGCGATGCCACCATGCAGGAACAGGGTGTCCCCGATGCGCAGCAGCACCGGGCGGGTGCGCAGCCACTGGCCGAGGGTCGAGTCCGGCCCGTACAGCGCGGGGTAGGAACGGCCGAGCAGCTGCGCGCTCCTGAGGTACTTCGGGTTGACGTAGCGCAGATCGTTGTAGAGCACCATCGTCTCGTGATTGCCGAGCACGAAATGCACCGCGCCGCCCGCGGCCGTAGCCTGCTGCTGCAGGCTGTACAGCAGCCAGAACGCCTCGGTGACCTGCGGCCCGCGGTCGAAGACATCGCCGGCCACCACCAGCGTGGCGTCGCCCAGCGACCAGCGGTCGTCACTGTCGATCACGTGGTGGGCGCGCAGCAGTTTCACCAAAAGGCCGTACTGCCCGTGGATGTCCGACAACGCGACGATCCGCGGCGCGGCCGGGAACCGCGCGACCTCCGCCGTGCGCGGTGGCAGCACAGTCAGCGCGTGCGGGTAACCGCACTCGGGGGCGACCACGGTAGCCTCGCCGCGTGCCGGCAGCTCGCGGCGGATCACGTGGTCGTTGCACACCCAGGCCGCCTCCAGCCCGGTGGCGGTACGGAACACGTAGGGCCCATCCGCATCCACCTGCTCGGCCGGCGCAGCCACCTCGCGCGCCGTGCCCAACAACGGCGTCATCAGCAACGCCGACTGGAACAGCAGCAGGGCAGGGCGGGTCAAGGCGCGGCGGATCGACATCAGGGTGTTCCTGTAACGGACGGCAGTGCCGCGATGCTACGCCGTACGTGCCGCTGCGGACATGCGCCATTGGTCAGCGGGTGAACGGCGCACTGAACGCCGCGCCAAGTGTAATAGTCTCCGCGCGAGGCGCTGCTTACCCTGCCGGCATTGTCCAGGAGAGCTTTCATGGGTCACGACCACGACCATCTGCCCAGCGAGATCCGCCACGAGAAACCGCTGTGGTGGGCGCTGGGCCTGACCACGACCTTCCTGCTGGTGGAGGTCATCGGTGCGTTCTGGACCAACAGCCTGGCGCTGTTGTCCGACGCCGCGCACATGGCCACCGACACGCTCGCGCTGATGATCGCGCTGGTCGCGGTCCGGCTCAGCCGGCGCCCGCCCGATGCCAAGCGCACCTACGGCTACGCGCGGCTGGAAGCGCTCGGTGCGATGATCAATGGCGGCATGCTGTTCCTGGTGGCCGGCTACATTCTGTGGGAGGCGGTGCAGCGTTTCCGCGCGCCACAGGAGATCGCCTCCACCGGCATGCTGGCGATCGCGGTGTTCGGGCTGGTCATCAACCTGATCTCGATGCGCCTGCTGCGCGCCGGCAGCGGCGAGAGCCTCAACGTCAAAGGTGCGTATCTGGAAGTCTGGGCGGACATGCTCGGCTCGGTCGCCGTGATCGTGGGCGCGCTGCTGATCCGCTGGACAGGCTGGAAGCCGATCGATCCGATCCTGGCCGTGCTGATCGGCCTGTGGGTGCTGCCGCGCACGTGGGTATTGATGCGCGAGGCGATCAACGTGCTGCTGGAGGGCGTGCCCAAGGGCATGGATGTCGCGGCGGTACGCGGCACTCTGTGCGCACACGATGGCGTGCTGGACGTGCATGACCTGCACGTATGGGCGCTGGCTTCCAGCACCCCGGCACTGACCGCGCACGTGGTGATGGGCACCGGCGTGGATGCCGATCGCCTGCGTCGCGAGCTGGGCACCCGGTTGCACGAGCAGTACGGCATCGACCATGTGACCCTGCAGATCGAGACGGATCACTGCGGCGATCCCTGCAGCGTGGGCAGCCCGCGCGACCGGCATGCCGATGACCATGTCGGGCACGACCACGCCGCCCATGATCATGCCGGCCATGCGCACCACAGCAACGACAGCCGCCGCGCCGCGCCGGACGCGCAGGGTCATCACGGGCATCCGCATCCCTGAGGTCTACCGGCGGCCCCACCGCGGACGGGCAGGGCAGGGTTGCCGCTACAATGCGGGTCTGCCTTGCCATCTGTCGGAGATACTGCAGTGACCCGGAAACTCGTACTGTTGCGCCACGGCCAGAGCCAGTGGAACCTGGACAACCGCTTCACCGGCTGGGTGGACGTGGAGCTGACCGAACAAGGCCGCCGCGAGGCCGCCGCCGCCGGCCGCCTGATGCGTGAAGAAGGCCTGCAGTTCGATGTTGCCCACACCTCGGTGCTCAAGCGCGCCATCCACACCCTGCAGGGTGCCCTGGCCGAGCTGGACCAGGACTGGCTGCCGGTCAGCAAAAGCTGGCGCTTGAACGAGCGCCATTACGGCGGCCTGCAGGGCCTGGACAAGGCCGAGACCGCCGCCAAGCACGGCGAGGACCAGGTCAAGATCTGGCGCCGTTCCTACGATATCCCGCCGCCGGCGATGGACATCGAGGACCCGGGCCACCCGATCCACGACCGCCGCTATGCCGGCCTGGACCGCAACGCGCTGCCGGGCACCGAATCGCTGGCCACCACGCTGGACCGCGTGCTGCCGTACTGGTTCGATTCGATCGCCCCGCAGCTCAAGGACGGCAAGACCGTGCTGGTCACCGCACACGGCAATTCGCTGCGCGCGCTGTACAAGTACCTCAACCATGTTTCGCAGGAAGCGATCCTGGAGCTCAACATCCCGACCGGCATCCCGCTGCTGTTCGAACTCAACGACGACCTGACGGTGCAGTCGTTCCGCTACCTGGGCGACCCGGAAGCGGCACGCAAGGCCGCTGAGGCCGTGGCGAACCAAGGCAAGGCGAAATAACAACGAAAGGCCGGCGAATGCCGGCCTTTCGCTTTGTTGGCCCTTTGAAATCGGGCGCTACCCCACACGTTCGCTCCCTGTGTTCCGGTGAGACTTCAGGGTTCTTGTGGCATCAGTGCAACAATAAATTTTGTGCCAATGGGGAAGGCGTCCCGATAATCAGCTTTTATTTCGGAGACGTTCTTGCTGGTGTTGTGCCATGGGTCCATCCAGCCTTGGGGCGTCATCAGCAAATAGTGATCATATTGGTAGGGCGCTTTGCCTCGGATGCAGACGATCGATCCTACTGGGAACTGCGCAGGCCTGCGCCAATCTGCGATGTACCAGAGATCGTGGTCTGAAAGGGACCAGATGATTTCATGAATATCTAGTCCAAGCGGCGCCTCGTCCAGTTTCCCGTTCTTATGGTGCTCAAGCCGTTTGAGGGCTGCGCCGTACTCAATTCCAAGAAGAGAAGCCACGCAAGCGACGCCGCATCCCCACTCATTCTCTTGTTCTACAAGCCTGTATTTATTCATTGGAACTCACATTTTTCGCGATTTCTCACCATAGAGCCCCTGCTGCTCTACGAGCAAGGGTTCTCGTCGCTCCCGCCCTGTGACCTTTGGCCGGTCCGCCCCGGCCCCTCCCGCGCTACGCTGACCGATTGCCCGTGATCCGGGTGATGCATCCATCTGTAGCCGGAGAGTCGAATGAAGTTTTCCAAGCTGGTCCCGCTGGGCCTGACCGCCGCCATCGCCGTGTCGCTGGCCTCCTGCGGCAAGACCGATACCGCGCCTGCCGCCACCGCCGATGCCAAGCCGGCGTTTGATCAGTCGCAGATCAAGACCGCGCTGATCTCGCTCAACAATGCCGATCTGGACACCGCCATCGCCGCCTGTACCGACCTCAACGGGTTCGTGAACAGCAAGTGGCTCAAGGCCAACCCGGTCCCGAACGACCAGACCACCTGGGGCAGCTTCGAAATCCTGCGCGAGCGCTCGCTGGAAGTGCAGCACGCGTTGGTCCAGCAGGCCGCCGCCAGCCAGGCCAAGGCCGGCACGGTGGAAGCCAAGATCGGCGACATCTGGAAGACCGGCTCGGACGAGGCCAAGATCGAAGCCGCCGGCATCACCCCGCTGCAGCCGCAGCTGGACAAGATCGCCGCGCTGACCGACACCGCCGCCATCACCCAGTACCTGCGCGACAGCCAGGCGGTGGGCCAGGGCGTGCTGTTCTCGCTGTTCGCCAATGCCGATTACAAGGATTCGGCCAATGTCATCGCCTATGTCGGTCAGGGCGGCCTCGGCCTGCCCGAGAAGGGCTATTACTTCGACGATTCGCAGGCCAAGATCCGCGATGCGTACGTTGCCTACATCGCCCAGGTGCTGACCCTGTCCGGCGTCGATGCCGAGCAGGCCAAGACCCAGGCCAAGGCCGTGATGGAGTTCGAAACGCGTCTGGCCAAGGCCTCGATGTCGCGCATCGAAATGCGTGACCCGGCCAAGCGTTACAACCCGGTCAGCGCTGCAGATGCGGACAAGCTGACCCCGAACTTCAGCTGGACCGCCCTGTTCGACACCCTGAAGGTGCCGGCCGCGCAGAAGTTCTCGATGGCCCAGCCGGGCTTCTTCGGCGAAGTGGACAAGATGCTGGCCGACGTGCCGGCCGCTACCTGGCAGGCCTATCTGCGCTTCCACACCATCGATGACGCCTCGCCGTACCTGAGCAGCGCCTTCGAAAAGGCCAACTTCGATTTCTACAGCACCACCCTGCGTGGCCAGAAGGAAATGCAGCCGCGCTGGAAGCGCGTGCTGGAGTCGGTCAACGGCGCCATCGGTGAAGGCCTGGGCCAGATGTATGTCGACGCCGTGTTCCCGGCCGACTCCAAGGTGCAGATGCAGCACCTGGTGGAGAACCTCTCGGTGGCGCTGAAGGCGCGCCTGGAGAAGCTGGAGTGGATGAGCGAAGACACCCGCAAGAAGGCACTGGAGAAGTGGGCCAGCTTCACCCCGAAGATCGGCTACCCGGACAAGTGGCGTGACTGGTCGGGCCTGGAAACCAACGGCGACAGCTACCTGGGCAACATGCAGGCCGCGCGCACGTTCAACTACCGCTTCATGCTCAACAAGATCGGCAAGCCGGTCGACAAGACCGAGTGGGGCATGACCCCGCAGACCGTCAACGCCTACTACAACGCCACCAAGAACGAGATCGTGTTCCCGGCGGCGATCCTGCAGGCGCCGTTCTTCGATGCCAAGGCCGATCCGGCGCTGAACTACGGTGGCATCGGTGCGGTCATCGGCCACGAGATGATGCATGGCTACGACGACTCGGGCAGCCAGTTCGCGGCCAACGGCAACTTCGACAACTGGTGGACCGACAGCGACCGTGCCGCCTTCACCCAGCGTACCGACCAGCTGGTCGCGCAGTTCGACGGCTATGAGTCGCTGCCGGGCGTGAACGTGAAGGGCAAGCTGACCCTGGGCGAGAACATCGGCGACCTCGGTGGCCTGACCGTGGCCTACGACGCGCTGCAGATGGCGCTGAAGGAAGACCCGAAGGCCAACGTCGAGGTGGACGGCTATTCGCAGGACCAGCGCTTCTTCATGAACTGGGCCACCGTGTGGCGCCGCAACTTCAATGAAGGCGAGCTGCGCGTGCGTCTGAACACCGATCCGCACGCCCCGGCGAACTTCCGTGCCAACGGCGCGCCGTCGAACATGCCGGCGTACGCGCAGGCGTTCGAGTGCAAGGCCGGCGATGCGATGGTGCGGGCCGACGACAAGCGCGTTGTGATCTGGTGATCGCACGCGGTTGAGTGATACGAAAAACCCGGCGAACGCCGGGTTTTTCTTTTCCAGCACGCTCGCGGCAAACCCCAGCGGAGACTACGTAGTGGAGGCCATCATCCGGGTGAACAGGCCGAACACCTCCGGATCCACCAGGCCACCCTGCTGCTCGGCAAGGATGCCCATCGCCTTGGCATGCGGCATCGGGCCGCGGTAGGGGCGGGTGGTGGTCATGGCATCGTAGCCATCGACGATGGTGAGCACGCGCGCGCCCAGTGGAATGTCGCTGCCTTTCAGGCCATCCGGATAACCACTGCCATCGAACGCCTCGTGATGGCTGCGGATCAGCCGCGCCACCTCGGCGGCGTCGCTGCGCCCGGTGGTGGCGAAAATGCGCTCACCGCGCTCGGGGTGGGTACGCATGATCGCGCGCTGCGCGTCGTCCAGGCGCGCGGGATACAACAGCACGTTGTCCGGAATGCCGATCTTGCCGATGTCATGGAAGCGGGCCGCCAGCGCCAGATGCGCGCGCTGCGTGTCGTCCAGATCGCACAGGCGCCCCAGCTGATCGCCTAGCAGGCCGACCCGGTCGCAGTGGAAACGGGTGTACTGGTCGCGCATCTGCAACGACATCGACAGCGCATCGATGGAGCAGACCTGCGAAGGGGCGTCGTCGAACATGGGGGCGGTCACGTGGGGTCGGAATGGCCGGCCGTCAGTGCCGGGGTCGGGCAGGCCGCCACGTGGCGCCTGCCCATCGAACGATAGCGCCTGGCGACCGGCGCCAGGCGTGAAATCAGCGCGGGGAGAGGGTCAGCAACAAGGCCTTGGCGGCGCTGAAGCGGTCTTCCGGCAGCGGCAAGGGGTGCTTGATGCGCAGCTTGTCCGGCCCATCCATCGTGTACAGCTTGGGCTGCTTCTGGATCAGCTGGATGACCGCCATCGGGTCGATCTCCGGCTTGGCGTTGAACACGATGCGCCCGCCGTTCTCGCCCAGCTCCAGCTTGCGGATGCCCAGCACATTGGCCTGCAGCTTGAGCTCGGCGATCGCGAACAGGTGCTTGGCCGGGTCCGGCAACAGGCCGAAGCGGTCGATCATCTCCACCTGCAGTTCGCGCAGCTCAGCACTGTCACGCGCACTGCTGATGCGCTTGTACAGGGTCAGGCGGGTGTGCACGTCGGGCAGGTAGGCGTCGGGGATCAAGGCGGGCACATGCAGCTCGACCTCGGCACCGCGTGCCTCTTCGCCGGCGTCCAGATCGGGCAGCTTGCCCAGGCGGATGCTGCGCACCGCACGTTCCAGCAACTCGGTGTAGAGGCTGAAGCCGACCTCGGCCATCTGGCCGCTCTGGTCCTCGCCGAGCAGCTCGCCGGCGCCGCGGATTTCCAGATCGTGGGTGGCCAGGGTGAAGCCGGCACCGAGTTCATCCATCGAGGCGATCGCCTCCAGGCGCTTCTCGGCATCAGGCGTCATCGCGCGCTTGTCCGGCACCACCAGGTAGGCGTACGCCCGGTGGTGCGAGCGACCCACGCGGCCACGCAGCTGGTGCAGCTGGGCCAGGCCGAAGCGGTCGGCGCGGTTGATGATGATGGTATTGGCGTTGGGGATGTCGATGCCCGATTCGATGATCGTGGTCGACAGCAGCACGTTGAAGCGCTGCTTCTGGAAGTCCAGCATCACCCGCTCCAGCTCGCGCTCGGGCATCTGCCCATGGGCGATGCCGATGCGTGCTTCGGGCACCAGCTCGGCCAGCTCGCGCTGCATGCGGCCGATGCTCTCCACATCGTTGTGCAGGAAGTACAGCTGGCCACCACGGGCCAGTTCGCGCTGGAAGGCTTCGCGCAGCAGCGCGTTGTCCCAGGCGGTGATGAACGTCTTGACCGCCAGCCGGTTCGGCGGCGGCGTGGCGATGATCGACAGATCACGCAGCCCGGCCATGGCCATGTTGAGCGTGCGGGGAATCGGCGTAGCGGTCAGGGTCAGCAGATGTACGTTGGCGCGCATCGCCTTGAGCGCTTCCTTCTGGCGCACACCGAAGCGCTGCTCCTCATCGACCACGACCAGACCGAGGTCCTTGAACTTCACGTCCGGCTGCAGCAGGCGATGGGTACCGATGATGACGTCGATGGTGCCGGCGGCGACCTTCTCCAGTTCGGCCTTGATCTCCTTGGTGGATTTGAAGCGCGACAGCACCTCCACCTTGAGCGGCCAATCGGCGAAGCGATCGCGGAAGTTGCGGTAGTGCTGTTCGGCCAGCAGGGTGGTCGGCACCAGCACGGCGACCTGCTTGCCGGCGCTGGCGGCGGCGAACGCGGCGCGCACGGCGACCTCGGTCTTGCCGAAGCCGACGTCGCCGCAGACCACACGGTCCATCGGCTGGCTGCTGGCCAGATCGCGCAGCGTCGCGTCGATCGCGGCCAGCTGATCAGGCGTTTCCTCGAACGGGAACCCGGCCGCGAACGGCTCGTACATCGCACGGTCCACATGCAGCGCCAGGCCGGCACGGGCACGACGACGCGCCTGGATTTCCAGCAGCTCGGCGGCAACGTCGCGGACCTTTTCGGCCGCCTTGCGCTTGGCCTTGGTCCACTGCTCGCCACCGAGCGAATGCAGCGGGGCGGTTTCCGGCGAGGCACCGGAATAGCGGCTGATCAGGTGCAGCTGGGCGACCGGCACATACAGGCGGTCGCCCTTGGCGTATTCGATTTCCAGGAACTCGCCGGGCATGCCGCCGGCATCGAGCACGATCAGGCCGCGGTAGCGGCCGACACCGTGGTCTTCATGCACGATCGGCGAGCCTTCGCTGAGCTCGCCGAGGTCGCGGATGATCGCTTCGGGCTCGCGCCCGGCCCGGCGGCTGCGGCGCTGCTGGCCGGCGCGTTCGGGGAACAGCTGACGTTCGGTCAGCACCGCGATCGGCGGGCTTTCCAGCGCGAAACCGTCTTCCAGCGGCGCCACGGTAATGCCGAAGCGGACGCTGTCGTCGGCCAGGAAGCCGGGCAGATCGGCCACTACCGGCGGCTTCAGCTCGGCGGCGAGCAGCACTTCCAGCAGGGCTTCGCGGCGGCCGGCGGAATCGGCGGCGATCAGCACGCGGCCCGGATAATGACCGATGAAGGATTTCAGTGCCTCGGCAGCCGGGGCATCGCGTGCGGCCACTGGCAGCGGCGGCAGGGGCTGGTCGCCCAGCGGCTGTGCATCGCCGATGCGGTCGTGATCCAGCGGCCAGACTTCGACGCAGGCCAGGCCGTTGAGCGTGGCCCGCAGTTGCTCGGGGCTGGCATACAGCTCTTCCGGCGCCAGCAGCGGGCGCTCGACATCGTGGCGGCGCTGCTCGTAGCGGTTCTGCGTCTGCGCCCAGAAGGCGGCCGCAGCATCGAACACGTTCGGCGCCAGCACCGGCAGCACGTTGGGCTGCAGGTAATCGAGCAGGGTCGCGGTCTTGTCGAAGAACAGCGGCAGGTAATACTCGATGCCGGCCGGCGCGATACCGGCCTTGAGATCCTGGTACAGCGCGCTGCGCCGGGTATCCACATCGAAGCGCTCGCGCAGCGTGTTGAGCACGCGCGAGACGCTGAGATCATCCAGCGGTACTTCACGGCCGGGCAGCATGTGCACCGCCTCGACCTTGTCCAGCGAGCGCTGCGATTCCGGATCGAACGCGCGGATCGAATCGATGTCTTCATCGAGCAGTTCCACCCGCAGCGGCGCCTCGGCCCCCATCGGGTAGACATCGAGCAGGCCGCCACGCACGGCGAAATCACCCGGGTCCATCACCTGCGGCACGTTGCGGTAGCCTGCCGATTCCAGACGGCGCTTTTCCGCGTCCAGATCCAGGCGCTGGCCAACGGTGAGGTCGAAGCTTCCGCCGATGACGTACTTGAGCGGGGCCAACTGCTGCAGCAGCGTCTGCACCGGCACCACCACGATGCCGCGCTTCAGCGCAGGCAGGGCGTGCAGTGCGGCCAGACGTTGGGAAATGATGTCCGGGTGCGGGCTGAAGGCGTCGTAGGGCAGGGTTTCCCAATCCGGGAAGGCCACGATCGGCACGTCGCCGGCACTGCCCAGCAGGGTGTGCAGATCCGCTTCGATCTGGTTCGCGCCATGGTTGTCGCGCGCGACCACCAGCAACGGCCCGTCGTGCGACTGTGCCGCGCGGGCGATGTACCACGCCAGCGCTGTCGCCGAAGCGGGAGCGCGCCACCAGGCGCGGAGCTGTCCAGGACGTGGCAGCGGCGGAACGGGATAGGAGGTGCGTGACATGAACCGCCGATTTTAGCAGACCGCAGCGTGGCGGCCGCGTCATCCGGCAGCGACCGGGCAGTGCCCGGCCGCCCGTCATCAGCTGTCGAGTTCGAGCACCATGCGCACCAGGCCCGGCGTACCGTTCGGGTGCGGGATCGGCTGGAAGCCCAGCGAGGCGGCCAGCTGCTTCATCGGCTCGTTCTCTTCGGCAACATCACCGTACAGACGATCCAGGTACTTGCCGCGCGCCCATTTGACCAGCTTGCGCATCAACTGCCGGCCCAGGCCCTGGCCGACCAGGAAGCGGCTGACCAGGATCGCGTACTCGGCCTCGCGGGTGCCGGGGATGATCGAGGCACGCGCGACCGCACCCACCACGGCTTCACCGGCGGGCAGCGACTCGGCCGCGACCAGGGTGATTTCGCTCTTGGGATTGGGGTGGGTCAGGCGCTGCGTGGTTTCCGGCGACAGCTCGGTCACCGACTGCAGGAAACGGTCGCGGATCTCCTCCGGCCCGAACAGGCTGAAGGCGGCATGCAGCGGCGGGCCGTCTTCCGGCCGGATGGGGCGGATCAGCAGCTCGTGGCCACTGGGTGCCTTGAAAATTTCGTGCCAGGGCGGCATGCGGTTACGGGTAGCCATACCGGTGATTCCTTGGTGGTCTCAGGATTCTCGCATCCCGGGTGCAGCGTTCCGTGAACGGATCACTCACGCCGATCCGGCCGGGAGGAGTCGGCCAGGCCGGGATCCCGGCCTGGCCTGAAGGGGGTCATTCGGCCTGCTTGAGCCACTGCAGGCGGGTCGAGGCGCCGGCCTCGCCCAGGTGCTGCTTGAGCGCCGGCATGGCCGGGGCCAGGACCTGGTCGAACTGCCACGGCGGGTTCAGCAGCAGCATGCCGCTGCCATTGAGCCGCAGCGGGGAGTCGTCCGGGCGGATCAGCAGCTCGGCGGTCAGCACCGATTTCACCGGCAGGGCACAGGCCTTGCGCAGGAAATGCAGGATGGTCCGGCGCTGCTTGATCGGGAACCAGATCGCAAAGCTGGCCTGCGGCCAACGGCCCAGAATCTCGGTCACCGAGGCCAGGATGGCCTGGTACTCGGCGTCCTGCCCCTCGTAGGGCGGGTCGATCAGGACCAGCCCACGGCCGATCTTCACGCCGTTGGCCTTGGGCGGCAGCAGCTTCTTGTTCTGGGCATAGCCATCGGCGTGATACACGGCCACCCGGCTGTCATGGGCGAACAGTGCCTTCAGCGCTGTGGCTTCGGCATCCTGCACTTCGCAGACGGCCATGCGGTCCTGCTCGCGCAGGGTCTGGGCGGTCAGCAGCGGCGAGCCGGGGTAGCTGATCATCGCCCCGACCGGGTTGTCGGCCTGGACCGCCTTGAGGTAGCGCTCCACCACCGCGGGCAGCTGCGGCTGGGCCATCAGGCGCATCACGCCGTCTTCGGCCTCCAGCGTCTTGCGGCTTTCCTCGCTGGCCAGCAGGTAGCGGCCTGCGCCGCCGTGGGTGTCCAGCACGAAGAACGGGCTGTCCTTGCGCTTGAAGGTGTCGAGCAGGGCAAGCTGCACGATGTGCTTGAGCACATCGGCATGGTTGCCGGCATGGAAGGCGTGGCGGTAATTCATCGGCGCAGTGTACGGGGCGGCGGGCCCAGCGGCTATGCTGCGCGCATGAGCCACCCCCTGCACAACGTCCTGGTGGTCGAGGACGAAACCGCCATCGCCGACACTGTTCTGTATGCACTGCGCAGTGAAGGCTACGGCGCCCAGCATTGCCTGCTCGGCGGTGAAGCACTGGCCCGCCTGCGCCAGCAGGCCTTCGATGTGGTGGTGCTGGATGTCGGCCTGCCGGACATGAGCGGCTTCGAGGTCTGCCGCACCCTGCGGACCTTCAGTGAGGTGCCGGTGATCTTCCTGACCGCGCGCAATGACGAATTCGACCGCGTACTCGGCCTGGAACTGGGCGCGGACGACTATATGGCAAAGCCGTTCTCGCCGCGGGAGCTGGTGGCGCGGGTGCGCGCGCGCCTGCGCCGGTCCGCGGCCCCTGCCGACACCACCGGCTGGCAGCAGCTTGGGCGCTTCTCGATCGACCGCGAGGGCAGCCGGATCCGCTTCGGTGAACAGCCGCTGGATCTGACCCGCTACGAATACGCACTGATGGCGGCCCTGCTGCAGCGCCCCGGCGCGATCCTCAGCCGCGCCCAGCTGATGGACCGCGGCTGGGACAGCGACGCTGACAGCGCCGACCGCACCGTGGATACCCACGTCAAAACCCTGCGCGCCAAGCTGCGTGCCGCGGGCGCCGAGACCGACCCGATCCGCACCCACCGTGGCCTGGGCTACGCACTGGAGGTGTAGGCATGCGGCTGGGCCTGAAACTGTTCCTGGGCTTCTTCCTGATCGTAGGTATCGCCGCGTTCTTCGTGATGCGCATTTTCGTCAACGAAGTGAAGCCCGGCGTGCGCCAGGCGATGGAGTCCACGTTGGTCGATGCAGCCAACGTGCTGGCGGAAATGGCGGCGGCCGATCTCAAGGCCGGGCAGATCCGCGACGGCCGCTTCGTCGCCGATCTGGCGCGTGCCAAGCGCCGCGACCCGAAAGCGATGGTGTGGCGTTTTCCCAAGCGCACGCTGGATTACCAGGTCACCATCACCGATGCCAAGGGCATCGTGGTCTACGACTCGACCGGCCGCGATGTGGGGCGCGACAACTCACGCTGGAACGATGTCTACCGGACGCTGCGCGGCGAGTACGGCGCGCGCTCCAGCCCGGAGACGCCCGGCGACGACACCCACTCGGTGATGCACGTGGCCGCGCCGATCTTCGATCCGGCCGACGGGCGCCGCTTGATCGGTGTGCTCAGCCTGGCCCAGCCCAACCGGAGCATCGATCCGTTCATCGCGGCCAGCCAGCGCGCCATCATGAAGCGTGGTGCGTGGTTGATCGGCCTTTCAGCGCTGATCGGCCTGCTGATGACCGCGTGGCTGATGCACGGCGTGAATCGGCTCAACCGCTATGCCAAGGCGGTCAGCGCCGGTGAGCCGGTGCCGCCACCGAAGCCGCGCCGCGATGAGATCGGCGATCTGGGCCAGGCGCTGGAAACCATGCGCCGCAAGCTGGAAGGCAAGGCCTACGTCGAGCAGTACGTGCAATCGCTGACCCATGAAATGAAGAGCCCGCTGGCCGCGATCCGCGGCGCGGCCGAACTGCTGCAGGAGCCGTTGCCGGACGCGGATCGGGCGCATTTCGCCCGCAGTATCGAAGGCCAGGCGCAGCGCCTCACCGAAACCATCGACAAGCTGTTGGCGCTGGCCGAGGTGGAGCAGTACGGCTGGCTGCAGAAGCACGAGCGGCTTGCACTGGCGGCGTTGCTGCAGTCCGCCGCCGACGCGGTGGCGGTGCGTGCGCAGGCCGCCGGGGTCACGATCGCGGTGGAGGCGCAGGCCGAGAGCGTGCAGGGCGATGGCTATCTGCTGCGCCAGGCCCTCAACAATCTGCTGGAGAATGCCGTGGCCTTCTCACCGGCCGGCAGCACCATCACGCTCGGTGCCGGTGCGGACGGTGAGGGCATCGCACTGACCGTGGCCGACCGCGGCAGTGGCGTGCCGGACTACGCGCTTGATCGCGTGTTCGAGCGCTTCTATTCCCTGGCGCGACCGGGCACCGGCCAGCGCAGCTCCGGCCTCGGCCTGTCGTTCGTGCAGGAAGTGGCCCGCCTGCACGGCGGCCGTGTCAGCCTGCGCAACCGCGATGACGGCGGTGCACAGGCGGTGTTGTGGCTGCCGTCGCGCCTGCCCTCGGTACCGCCGCGGCGCTGATCGCTACCGCACTTCACACAGACTTCAAACTCGGCACAAACCCCGCACACCGGCGCGCGGGAAGCTGGCCCCCTCCCAACCGAGGACGGGCCATGAAATCCCTGAAGATGCTGTTGCGGTTCGCCATTGTCGGCGGGCTGATCCTGTTGCTGCTGATTCCGCTGAGCCTGATCAAGGGCGTGATCCGCGAGCGTGAGGCCTACCGCGACGAGGCTTACCAGCGCGTCGCGCAGAGCCGCGCCGGCGCGCAGATCCTGACCGGCCCGATCCGCGTGGTGCCGTGGACCGAGACCCGGGAGGTCGAGGTGGTGGATGCGGCCGGCACCAAGAAGAAGGAAAAGCAGGTCGAGCAGGGCCAGTGGCTGCAGATGCCCGCCACGCTCACGGTGGACGGTGTGATGCAGCCGGACGAGCGCCGCGTCGGCCTGTTCCGCGTGCCGGTCTATAGCTGGAAGGCCACGATCAGCGCCGCGTTCGCTGATGACGACTACCCGGTGAAAGCAGGCCGCGTGTATGGCACGCCCTTCCTGACGGTGGGCATCGCCGATGTGCGTGGCCTGGTCGGTTCGCCGAACCTGCGCGTGGATGGCAACGCCGTGACACTGTTGCCCGATGCCGGCGGCGTCAGTGGCATCGGCACGGGCCTGCATGTCGGCTTGCCGGGTCTGGCGGATGAACGGGGTGGCGTGCTCAAGGGCAGCAAGGTCGAGCTGGAGCTGGTGCTGGATGGCACCCGGTCGCTGTCGGTGGTGCCGGTGGGCGATGACAGCCGCATCGCGCTGCGCTCGCCGTGGCCGCACCCGCTGTTCGGTGGCAGCTTCCTGCCCAACGAGCGCAAGGTGGACGCGCAGGGCTTCGAGGCCCAGTGGGCGGTGTCCTCGCTGGCCTCGCGTGCCCAGCACCAGCTGCGCAACCGCCCGGACATCGACGCCGAAGCGGTGAGCGTGGAGCTGGTCAATCCGGTCGATGTCTATACCCAGGCCGACCGCGCCAGCAAGTACGGCATCCTCTTCATCCTGCTCACCTTCGTCGGCTTCATCCTGTTCGAGCTGATCAAGCAGCTGCGGATCCACCCGCTGCAGTACCTGATGGTCGGCCTGGCGCTGGCGATCTTCTTCCTGCTGCTGCTCAGCCTCTCCGAGCACATCGCGTTCTGGCAGGCCTATGCGCTCTCGGCACTGGCGTGCATCGGCGTCCAGACCGTGTACCTGTCCGGCGTATTGAAGAGCTGGAAACGCGGCCTAGGCTTTGCGGTGATGCTCAGCGCCCTGTACGGCGCGCTGTATGGGCTGCTGATCTCGGAGAACAACGCGCTGTTGATGGGCTCGCTGCTGCTGTTCGGCGTGCTGGCCGCGGTGATGTGGGTGACCCGTCGGGTGGACTGGTACGAACTTGGCGCAAGCCTGAAGTAAGGAGCGACCATGAGCTGGCGTCGTTGTCTTCATGAACGTGTGCGCCGGGCGTTGCCCGCCCGGCTGGAGGTGGACTCGCTGCTGGAGGGCGAGGTGTCGGGATGGCCTTCACCGTTGAGCGCGCTACCGGGCGTGCAGGCCGTTCCGGGGCTGGTTCGCTTCGGCTTGGCGCCGGGCACGTGTGACGCGATCACGGCGCATGGCCTGCGCTTTCTGGAACAGGCACGGCAGGCGCGGGGGCGCCTGCCACTGCCGCGATGGTGTGGCGCGTATCGGCCGTGGCGCGAAGGCGCCCAGGCCCTGCGCGAGATCGGCATCCGCGGGTTGCCGCTGGACTGGCCCGTGCATGCTCCGGTCTACGCCAGCGCCTCGGAGGACCGCAGCCGTTGGCTGCTGGTACTGCCTTCCCGTGGCCAGCTCTGGTACGGCTGGATGGAATGACCATGACTCTTGGCCCGGGGGCGCGCGGGCCACCCTCGATAGACTCGGGGATTGTTCGTGGTCTGTCCGAAGGGCGGGGGTAATCGTGTTCAAGTGGGGCATGTTGAGCGTGGCATTGGTATTGAGCGGCGTCGCCGATGCACAGACGAAGGAAACGGTGGACCTGGACATGGTCAGCCGGATCCGCCAGGAAGCCTTCCACCGGTCGCAGGTGATGGCGACCTTCAGCCATCTGACCGAGCAGATCGGCCCGCGCCTGACCAATTCGCCCGCGATGGGCGAGGCCAACACCTGGACCCGCAGCAAGTTCAACGAGTGGGGCCTGGTCAACGTGCATGACGAGGCCTTCGATGCGTTCGGTCGCGGCTGGGAGTTCAGCAACGCCAGCGTGGAACTGCTCAGCCCGCGCGTGGCGCCGCTGTATGCGCTGCCGAAGGCCTGGACCCCGGGCACCAACGGCCCGGTCGAGGGTGAGGTGATCAAGGTCGAGATCAAGAAGCTCGCCGATCTGGATCAGTACAAGGGCAAGATCGCTGGCAGGATCCTGCTGCTCAACGATGCACGCGATTACGAACGGGCCACCAAGTCCGATTCGCACCGCCACGATGACGCCGGCCTGGCCGAGCTGCAGGTGTTCGCAGTGCCCAAGGACGTTGCCGATGCCAAGGCCGACCGTGCCAAGAAGGCCAAGGACTACCTGGAGAAGCAGGAACTGACCCGCGCCACCAATGCCTTCTTCGCCGAGCAGGGCGTGCTGGCGACGATCAGCATCAGCGGCTGGGACAACGGCATCATCCGTGTCGGTGGCGGTGGCTCGCGCAAGGCCGGTGAACCGGTCGGCGTGCCCGAGCTGGCGATGATGGCCGAGCACTACAACCAGCTGGTGCGGGCGGTCGACCAGAAGCAGGCGGTCAAGCTGCGCGTGAATGTCCAGGCCCGTTTCACCGATACGCAGGACCAGCCCGGCTACAACACGCTGGCCGAGATCCGCGGCAGTGGCAAGGCCGATGAGATCGTGATGCTCGGCGCGCACATGGATTCCTGGCACACCGGCACCGGTGCGGCCGACAACGCGGCCGGCGTGGCGGTGATGATGGAGGCCATGCGCATCCTCAAGGCGGTGGGTGCCAAGCCCAAGCGCACCATCCGCGTGGCGCTGTGGAGTGGCGAGGAGCAGGGGCTGATCGGCTCGCAGGACTACGTGTCCAAGCATTTCGCGCGCTACCCCGAGCCGACCGACCCGGCCCAGCTCACGTTGCCGGCCTCGATGCGTGAACCCACCGGCGCCCTGCAGCGCCAGCGCGATTACGACAAGTTCTCGGCGTACTTCAACATGGACAACGGCTCGGGCCGTTTCCGCGGCATCTACGCGCAGGAGAACCTGGCCGCGGTGCCGATCTTCGAAGCGTGGCTGGCCCCGTTCCATGACGTGGGCGCCACCACCGTGGCGACCCGCAACACCGGCAGCACCGACCATATCGCGTTCGATCGCGTCGGCCTGCCCGGGTTCCAGTTCATCCAGGATCGGCTGGACTACTTCACCAACGTCCACCACAGCAACCTGGACACCTGGGACCACGCCGAGCCGGAGGACCTGAAGCAGGCCGCCGCGATCGTGGCCTCGTTCGTCTACAACGCGGCGATGCGCGATGAAAAGCTGCCGCGCAAGCCGTTGCTGACGCCCTGAGGGCTGCCGCGTGGGCCGCCGGGAAAGGGCCGCCCACGCCATGCCGCGCAGGGAGTGCCCGGTTTGCGGCCGGGGCGGGGTAAAATTGCCGGGATTCCGTTTCCCGCCCTGAGCCCTCCATGACCTGCCGCACCCGTTTTGCCCCCAGTCCCACCGGCTACCTGCACATTGGTGGCGCCCGCACGGCGCTGTACTGCTGGCTGGAGGCCCGTCACCGTGGCGGCGAATTCGTGCTGCGCATCGAAGATACGGACCGCGAGCGCAGCACCCAGGGCGCGATCGACGCGATCCTGGAGGCGATGGAGTGGCTGGGCCTGGGCTATGACGAAGGCCCGATCTACCAGACCCAGCGCGTGGCCCGCTATCTGGACGTGGCCGAGCAGCTGGTCGCCGATGGCAAGGCCTACTACGCCTACGAAACCAGGGAAGAGCTCGACGCGATGCGCGAGGCGGCCATGGCCAAGCAGGAAAAGCCGCGTTACAACGGCGCCGCGCGTGACCTGGGCCTGCCGTACAAGGACGACCCGAACCGCGTGATCCGTTTCAAGAATCCGCTCGAGGGCACGGTCGTGTTCGACGACCTGATCAAGGGCCGTATCGAGATTGCCAACAGCGAACTCGATGACATGGTGATCTTCCGCCCGGATGGTTTCCCCACCTACAACTTCGCGGTGGTGGTGGACGATTGGGACATGCGCATCAGCGAGGTCATCCGCGGCGACGACCACATCAACAACACCCCGCGCCAGATCAATCTGTACGAGGGCATCGGTGCGCCGGTGCCGAAGTTCGGCCACATGCCGATGATCCTGGACGAGCAGGGCGCCAAGCTGTCCAAGCGCACCGGTGCCGCCGATGTGATGCAGTACAAGGACGCCGGCTACCTGCCCGACGCGCTGCTGAGCTACCTGGCCCGCCTGGGCTGGTCGCATGGCGACCAGGAGCTGTTCAGCCGCCAGGAGCTGATCGATCTGTTCGATGTGACCAACTGCAATTCCAAGGCCGCGCGCCTGGACATGGCCAAGCTGGGTTGGGTCAACCAGCACTTCCTGAAGACCGAACAGCCGGCCGACATCGCGCCGCACCTGGTCTACCAGCTGAACAAGCTGGGCCTGGATCTGAACGCTGGTCCGGCGCCGGCGGACGTGGTGGTGGCGCTGCGCGACCGGGTGCAGACGCTGAAGGAAATGGCCGAGAAGGCGGTGGTCTGGTACCAGCCGTTGACCGAATACGACGAAGCTGCGGTGGCCAAGCACTTCAAGCCGGGCGCGGAACTGGCGCTGGGCAAGGCCCGCGAGCTGTTGGGCGCGGCCGGGGAATGGACGGTGGAGAGCGTCTCGGCGGCACTGCATGACGTGGCCACGGCGCTGGAGATCGGCATGGGCAAGGTGGCGCAGCCGCTGCGCGTGGCCATCACCGGCACCCAGGTCAGCCCGGACATCTCGCAGACGGTCTTCCTGGCCGGGCGTGAAGAGGCCTTGAAACGCATCGAGGTCGCACTCACTAAAGTACCGACGGCCTGACCACAGGAGACCGCGCATGTCCGCAAAGACCGCTTGTACCGCTCCGCACCATCACGTTCACGACGCCTCCGACTTCGTGAAGGTGGTCGAACGCGTGTGCTCGGAACGCGGGCTGCGGCTGACGCCGATCCGCGCGAACGTGCTGCGCCTGATCGCCGAGGCCGGCAAGCCGGTCAAGGCGTATGAGTTGCTGGAGTGGGTGCGCAATGGCAAGGGCGTCGGTGCCGACGCCCCGCCGACCGTCTACCGCGCGCTGGATTTCCTGATGGCCAACGGCTTCGTGCACAAGCTGGAGTCGGTGAACGCCTTCGTGGCGTGCCACCATCCGAGCAGTGCGCAGCATTCGGTGCCGTTCCTGATCTGCAACAGCTGCCACAGCGCGGTGGAGCTGGAGGACAAGGAGATTGTCAGCCAGCTGGAGAAGCGGGCGAAGGAGCTGGGGTTCCAGCCGCAGGCGCAGACTCTGGAAGTGCATGGCCTGTGCGCGCGCTGTGCGGGGTAGGTACCGACCGTTGGTCGGTACGCTGTTGATGTTGAAAAGCCCCGCATCTGCGCGGCTTTTTCGTTTCTGCTGCGAAAGCAGCCACTCTGTTTCCCGCTGCGGAAGCGAGCCGGGCAACTTGGAGCGGGACGCGCCGTAAACCCATCCTTGGGGGCTCGTGAGCGGCATCCATGCCGCTCCAACGGTCCCGTTCCAGGCTGCCCAACTCGCTTCCCGACGGTTTCGGACTGGGGTGGGGAAAGGCGTTGGCGTTCTGCGCGCGGGCGCGTTACGGCTTCGCCTCGGCCGATTCGCGCCCTTCCGCAGCGGTATTCACCTTGACGATCACCGACATGCCGGGGCGCAGACGCGGTGCCAGCGGCTGATCGGGATCGATGGAAATGCGGATCGGCAGGCGCTGGACGACCTTGGTGAAGTTGCCACTGGCGTTGTCCGGACGCAGGACACTGAACTCCGAGCCGGTCGCCGGGGCGATCTGTTCGATGTGGCCGTGCAGCTTCTGGCCATCGAAGGCATCCACGGAGAAGGTGGCCGGTTGCCCGATGCGCATCTTCCAGGTCTGGCCCTCCTTGAAGTTGGCGACCACCCACAGGGCATCGGGCACCAGGAACAGCAGCTGCGAACCGGCGGTGACGTATTGGCCCAGGCGCACCGAGGCTTCGCTGACCTGACCGTCGCGCGGCGCCTGGATCACCGTGTTGGCGAGGTCGATCTTCGCCAGTTCCAGCTGCGCCTGGGCGGTCTCGACGCGGGCTTCCAGGCCTTTGCGGGCGACCTGGGTGGAGGTCAGGGTTTCTTCGGCGATGCGGATCTGGGCCTGCGACTGCAGCACGCTGGCCTGCGCCGATTGCGTGGTGGTGCGGAACTTGTCGCGGTCGTTGAGGGCGACCAGTTGCTGGTCGGCGAGTTCTTCGTAGCGCTTGAGTTCGGTACGCGAGCGCGAGAGCTCGGCCTGGCCGGCAGACAGGTTGGCCTGGGCGGCCTGTATCTGCGCGCGGTTCTGCGCCTGGGATTGGTCGGAGTTGGCCAGTGCGGCCTTGGCGCTGTCCAGGTCGGCTTCGGCCTGGACGACTTTCTCGCGATAGATGCGGTCGTCGATGCGCAGCAGGGGATCGCCTTGTTTGACGTGCTGGAAGTCCTTGACCAGCACCTCGGTGACATAGCCGTTGACCTGCGGGGCGAGCACGGTGATCTGGCCGCGCACGTAGGCGTTGTCGGTGGTCACCCGGGACGTCTCGAACGGCCACAGTGACCACGCGCGCAGGATCAGCGCGATGCCGATCAGGGCGATCGCGATCATGATGATCACGGCACGCAGGCTCGGCTTGAGGTACTTGGGCGCGCCAGACGGTGCAGCGGCCGGTGGCGGCGCAGGGGCGGGCGCGGCATCGGTCGGCGGCGGTGGGTTGACGTTTTCCGGGGCGGCGTCGTCGTGCGGGGGTTGGGTCGACATGGGCGGGCTCATCGGGGTGCGACGCCGTCAGGCGTCGGCGCGGAAAGGGGAGGTGTCGGTGCGTGGCGTTTGCGCCATTGCTTGAGCACGGCAGTGCGGACCGCCAGCAGCAGCAACCAGCCAAGGAAGATCAGCGCGACGCGGCCGCTGAGCGCGAATACATCGTTGAACGCTCGCACGTTGGCTTCGCGGCGGGTGATCTGTGCCAGCTGCGCGGTGCCCTGGGCGCTGCGCTGGACCGGATCGGTGATCAGCCTGGCGTACAGCTGCTGTTGCTGTTTAAGGCGTTGGGCGACGACACTGTCGGCCGGATCCAGCTGGCTCACCAGCGCGCCGGAGTACACCTGCTCGCGGTGGAGTTGATAGGTGCCCAGCACGGCCGAGCCAGCGAGACCACCCAAGGTCTGGGTGATGGAGAGCGTGACCAGGAAGGTGATCATGTGGTCCACGCCCTGCTTCAACGCCTGGGTGATCCCGAGCATGATCAGCGGCCCCATGAACATGCCGGCGCCGACCGAGGCCAGGAACTGGCTGGCGAAGAAGTCGTGCGGGCGATCCAGGCTGGTACGGCTCTGGTCGAGCAGGGCCGCGCTGCCCAGCAGCAGGATGGCCATCAACAACTGCGGAATCAGCCGCTTCGGCCCGAAGGTCAGCGAGCTGGCCGCGATGCCGGTGATCACGCCGGCCAGGATCACTGCGAACAACGGCCGCATCTGGTCCGGCCCCATCCCCAGTGTGCGCATCAGGCCGACCACGCCATAGGACTGCTCGGTGGTCAGGAAGCGGATCAGGAACGCACCGATGATGAAGTGGATGACCGGCAGGCTGGCCAGCCAGCGCGTCTGCAGCAACGGGTTGCGGCGGTAGTGCTCGATGATGAAGGCGGTGGTGGACAGCGCGATCGAAGCGACGAGTGCCCAGCCCAGCCACGGCGTATCCAGCCACCAGCGGGTGTAGCCCTGCGCGAGGACGACGACCAGCAGGCCGACGGCTGGGGCGAGCAGCGCGAAGGTGAGGAAATCCATCGGTTCGAACGCCTTGATCTGCGCACCCGGCGGCAGCTTGAGTACCACCACCGCAGCGAACGCACACAGCGCCAGCCCGGCTTCGAACAGGTACAGGTTGTGCCACTGCCCGGTATCCACCAGCCCGGGCGAGACCAGCCACGCGATCGGCACCGCAAGCTGTGAGATGCCCACGCCGATCACCAGCAGGTTGCCGGTGTATTTGCGCGGCAGCGACTGCAGCATGTACAGCGTGCCCAGGGTGGTGCAGGCTGCGCCGGCGAAGCCGCTGGCCGCGCGCATCAGCACGGTCGTTTCAAAGGTGCCGACGAACAGGTGCAGCACCGCCAGCGCGGCATACAGGCCCAGCCCGATCTCGGCGAACAGGCGGATGCCGTATTGCTGGCGGAACTTGAAGGCGAGCAGGTTGGCGGTGACGTTGACCATGGCATAGGCGGCCACCAGCCAGCTGCCCTGCGCCGGGGTGAGCCCGAGCTGGCCCTGCAGGAACGGCAGGTTGGCGCTGACCAGCGCATTGCCCAGGCCACCGGTGATGCCGACCAGCAGGGCGACCAGCGCATAGGCCAGGCGGCGGTGCGGCGGATGCCACGGCATCGACGCCGAGCCCGGCAGGGTCGGTTTTTCGTGCTCCTCCCAATCCGGAACCGGCTTGAGGTACTGCGGCATCATCCCTCCCCGTCGGCAGGCCCCCGCAATCCGCCACGCAGCAATTGCAGGGCGCGCGTGGCCAACCGGGCGCGTTCGTCACGCGTCTTGCCACGCAGCGCGGCTCCCAGCATGCCCGAGATGAGTGAAATGTCCGTCGTTTCCAGATCGGGGCGGCACAGGCCGGCGGATATCGCGCGGGCGATCGGTTCGCGCAGCAGTTCGAAGATCGTTTCGCGGGCGGCGCGGATCGGGATCTGATCCGGATCGACCGCGCGCCAGTAGTCCGACAGCGCCGGCGATTGGACGATGCGGTTGGCCATGCCTTCGAGGACTTCGAACAGTGCGTCGTCGCGGTCACCCAGGGTCTGCACCTGCCGCGCGATGCGGTTGACGGTGCGCTGGAGCAGCGCCTCGACCAGTGCGGTGCGGTCGGGGAAGTTGCGGTACAGCGTGGCGCGGCCCACCTGTGCGCGCTCGACCACCAGGTCCAGCGGGGCGGTAACACCGTGCTGGCCGAAGACCGCATCGGCAGCGTCGAGAATCTGGGCGCGGCGGGCGGCCGCGTCGGCACGTTGGGTAGGCATGCGCCATCATCGGACAAAATTGTCCGGGGCGGAAGGGGATATGTCGCTTACCGCGCGCCTTGGTTGGCGCGCGCTTGGCAATGTGGACGGCAGGTGAGCTCAGCGCGGGGCGGGCACGCCGTGACAGCCGCCCATCCGGGCTTCGCGGATCGGCAGGTTGATCAACGCCGCAAGGACGGCCAGGCCCATGTCGGCGTACCACATCCACAGGTAGTTCCCGGTGTGGGCCAGCGCCAGGCCGCCGAGCCAGGCACCGAAGAAACCGCCCAGCTGGTGCGACAGCAGGGTCAGGCCGAACAGGGTGCCGAGGTAGCGGGGGCCGAACAGCTTGCCGACCAGGCCGGCGGTGGGCGGAACGGTCGCCAGCCAGGTGAAGCCGAGCGCGGCGGAGAACACGTAGAAGGTGAGCGGGGTGGGCGGCGCAACGAGGTAGACGCCGATCATCACGGCCCGGCTGGCGTACATCCAGAACAGCAGGTACTTCATGCGGTAGCGTTGGCCGAGGGCGCCGACGATCAGGCTGCCGGCGACGTTGAACAGGCCGATCAGGGCGATGGAGGACGAGGCAACGGTGGGCGAGAGGCCGCAAAGCGCGATTTCGCCGGGGAGGTGGGTGACCAGGAAGGCGATGTGCAGGCCACAGGTGAAGAAGCCCAGATGCAGGTACCAGTAGCTGCGATCGCGCAGGGCAACGCGCAGTTGTGCACGCAGGCCGCCGTCATCGGTGGTGCCGGCGGCGGGCGCGTGGTCGCCCGCACGACGTCGCAGCGGCCAAGCCAAGGGCACCGAGAGCAGGGTGATGACGGCCATCGTGATCATGGCGCGGGCCCAGCCGGCGGTGCCGATGATCCATTGGACCAGCGGCGCGAACACGAACTGGCCCAGCGAGCCGCCGGCATTGATGAGGCCGGCCGCGAACGAGCGCTTTTCGGCCGGCAGGCGGTGGGCGGTCGCGCCGATCAGCACGGAGAAACTGCCGGCACCGGCACCGGCGGCCATCAGCAGACCGAGGGTGAACGTCATGCCGAGCGGGCTGGTCAGCAGCGGTGCGAGCAGCAGCCCGGCGGCCAGCAGCAGGGCACCGAAGATGAGCACGGGCAACGCGCCGCGCTGATCGGCGACGGCACCGAACACGGGTTGCACCGCGCCCCAGACGAATTGGCCGATGGCCAGCGCGAAGCTGATCTCGACGATGCTCACGCCGGTGCCGCGGTGGATGGGGTCGACGTAGAGGCCGGAGGTCTGGCGCACGCCCATGGTGACCATGAGGATGGCGGAGGCCGCGACCAGCAGGCCCCAGTGCATGGCGGGGGCGGGGGCGGGGGTGGCAGTGGTTGACGTGCTCATGCGTCGGCTCCGGTGGGCAGGGCGTGGTCGAGTTGGTCGAGCAGGGCGTTGAGCCGGGCGGTCGGGGTGGGGCCGAAGGTGGTTTCCACTTCGTTCTGCGCCCGTTGCCACAGGGGGCGCGCGCGGCGCAGGCAGGCTTTGCCGGCAGCGGTGATGACGATCAGGCGTTGCCGGGCGTCATCACCGCGGCGTTGTTCAAGCCAGCCGGCGGTGAGCAGCGGTTTGAGGTTGCGGGTGAGCGTGGTGCGGTCCATGCCAAGCGCCTCGGCCAGATCGCCCAGCTGCCGCGGTGCGGGGGCGCGACGCAGGATGGAGTAAGCGTTGAGGCTGAGCCCGGCGGGGGCGAGGTGGGCGTCATAGATCTGCGAGAGCCGGCGTGCCGCGCGACGCAGGCGGAAGCAGGTGCAGGGGCTCTGGGTCAGCGGGTCCATGGGCGTGTGCCGGGGTGGGTGGCTGGATGATACGTGCATATGCACGCAGTTCGTCAAGCACAAAAAAGGGGGCCTTGCGGCCCCCTCGGGTCAAGCAACCACCCAGTGAATCGATCAGAAGTACGCGCGGATCCCGAATGCCACGCCGCGGCCCGGCAGCGGGGAGTAGTCGCGCAGCAGGGAGGTGTGCGGGCGGACCTCGCGGTTGGTCAGGTTGCTGCCGTCCAGGAAGACTTCGTAGCTGTTGCTGTCGGTCCGGTCCCAGCGGTAGGCGAAGTGGGCATCGACCAGGGTGTAGCCGTTGCTGGGGTCTTCGTTCTGGGCGACGTCCTTCTGGCTGCTGTAGCGCACGGCACCCACCGAGGCGCGCCAGCCATCCTTGGACCAGCGCAGGTCCGCGCCGACCCGGCCCGGGGCGATGCGCGGGAGGTAGCCGGTGTTGGCCAGATCCACGGTGTAGTTGTGGTTGTGATCACCGTGCGGGACGGCGATGTCGACGCTGCGGCTGCCGCTGCCATCCAGTTCGGCGTTGACGTAATCACCGAACACGCGCAGGTCCCAATCGCCAGCGCTGCCTTCGAAGAGATGGAACAGCGCTTCGGCTTCAGCCCCCTTGAAGGTGGCGTCCTGCTGGGTCCACAGGCGGACCGGCAGCGATTCGACCACGCCGGTGTCGGCCAGGTAGATGAAGTCCTTGAACTTGGTCTGGTAGATGGAGGCGGAGAAGTCGACGCGGTCGCTGTGGGTGTGGATGCCCAGTTCGACGCGCTGGCCGCGTTCGGTCTTCAGGTTCGCATCGCCGATTTCCAGCGAGCGGGTGGCAATGTGCGCGCCCGCGGCGTAGAGCTCTTCGTTGGTCGGGGCGCGCTCGGAGCTGTCGATGCCGAAGCGCAGGTCGACGGCGTCGTTGAGCGTCCAGATGCCGGCGGCGGAGAGATTGGTGGCGTCGAACTTGCGGGCACGGTAATCACCGGTCGGGTCCAGCTTGACCTGATCATGGCGGCCGCCGAGCTCCAGCTTGAACGGGCCGAACTGCTTTTCCTGCAGCACGAACAGGCCGATGTTCTTCGTCGCGGTATCCGGCACGAACGCTTCCTCGCCCTTGGCGCCGAAGTCGCTGTTGCCGAACTGCAGGCCGAAGGCGCCGTCCCAGCCACCGATCTGTTCCTGCACGGCTTCCAGGCGGCCTTCGATGCCACGGTTGGTGAAGCGCGTGGCCGGCGTGCCGGCTTCCAGTTCGGTGTGCTCGTAGTCGGTGTAAGCGGTACGCAGACTGATGTTCTTCAGGAACGAGGTCGGCTGGTAGATGCCGCCCTTGGCTTCGAAGCGGTTCTGCACCATGTCGATGCGGACGTCATGCTCGTCGCCCTCTTCCTCGTCGCCATGGTCGTGATCGTGGTCATGATCATGGTCGTCGTCGGCATGCACGTGCGCGCCGTTGGGAATGCCGTAGTTGGTGCGGTAGGTGCTGGCGGACACGCCGAAGTAGCCCTCCTCGCCCAGCCACGTGGCGCCGACGCCGCCGGCGCGGGTGCGGATCGAACTGTTGTCCAGACGGCCGCGGCGCGGTTCGTCGGTGTCGCCTTCCTCATGGTCGTGGCCGCTGTGATCTTCCAGGCCATCGATCACCGCGTAGCCGGGAATGCGGTAGTCATCGCCGTTGCGGACCAGGCCGTCCACGTGCAGCACGACGTTGCCGCTGACACCGTCCAGGCGGAACATGCCGCTGCGCTCGTCGTTGACCGAATTGCCGCGCAGTTCGGCGCGGCCGCTGAGCGGACGGTCCGGCAGTTCGCGGGCGATGCGACCGTCGACCACGTTGACCGCGCCGCCGATCGCGCCGCTGCCGAACAGCAGGGTGGCCGGGCCCTTCAGGACCTCGATCTGATCGGCCAGGAACGGCTCGATGCTGGTGGCATGGTCGGCGCTGACCGTGGAGGCATCCATGTTGCCCATGCCGTTGGACAGTACTGCCACGCGCGGGCCTTCCTGGCCGCGGATGATCGGGCGGCCGACGCCGGGGCCGAAGAAGGTGCTCTGCACGCCGGGCAGCTTGGCCACGGTGTCGCCGAGGGTGCCGGCCTTCTGCTCGTCCAGCCGTTCACCGGCCAGCACATCCACCGGGCGCGCCAGCGATTCGGCATCGCCCTGCAGCGGCGAGGCGGTGACCTTCACGGTGGACAGTTCGGTCAGGTGGCCGTCGCGGTGAGTGCCGGTGGTGTCAGCGGCGATCGCCAGCGAGGGCAGCATCGCGGCGGCAAGTGCCAGGGACAGGGCGTGGGGTTTGAGCAGGAGGGAGCTGGAGCGCATAGGGCAAGGGCCTTCGGTCAATTGTTACAATATATCAATGGTGGGGCGCGCGAATCCCGTAACGGGACGGGGGAAGGGAAGTCAGGGGGAGGCAAGGGTGCGCGTCAGGATTGATGTTATATTATTCCATAACGCTTCGCCGACCCTGCTGGAAGTCATGCCCTTGTTCCCTCGCCTCCGCCATCTGATCGATCGTTTCGGTGCCACCGGCTCATTGCTGTGCGCCGTGCACTGCGCTGTACTCCCGGTGCTGCTGGCCGCTGCACCGTCGCTGGGTCTGTCGGTCTGGATGGGCGACGGGGTGGAGCTGGCGCTGGTGAGCTTCGTCACCCTGCTGGGCCTGTTCAGCCTGGTCTGGGGCTGGCGCCGCCATGGCGCATTGCGCGCGCTGGGCTTCCTCATTCCAGGCCTGACCGCCTTGTGGGCCGGCCTGCTGTACGGCCCGCTGCACCACTCGGCGGTGCCGCATGCGGTGGTGATGACCCTGGGCGGCGTGCTGGTGGGCGTGGCCCATCTGGTGAATCTGCGGCTGAACCACGGCCACGTCCATGACGCCAGCTGTGCTCATTGAGAGCGCGCATGGTAGGCTTTCCGATCGTGCGCGGGGGCGCCTGAGAGGGCGGCCCCGCCGAACCCGTGTCAGTACGGGGTAATCAGATTTCGCAGCATTCAGACTAAGGAGTTACGACATGGGTAAGGGTGACCGCAAGACCGCCAAGGGCAAGCGCTTCAATGCCAGCTACGGCAATTCGCGTTCGCACGTCGTGAGCAAGGCGGCCGTGGGCGCAGCTGCGCCGGTTGCCAAGAAGACCGTGACGAAGGCGCCGGCCAAGAAGGCCGTTGCCAAGAAAGCGGTGGCCAAGGCCGGCTGATCCAGCCAGGCGGGTCATGAAAAACGCGGCGCTTGCGCCGCGTTTTTTTTTGCCCGCGTTCCGGCCGAAACCGCTGCGCGCTCAGCGCAGCGCAGGCAGAAGTCGCTCGGCGTCGCCATCGTTGGGCGCCGCTGGAATCCCCAGCAGACGGCTCAACAACGGATACACATCCACATTGTCGATAGCGGGAAGCGTCTGCCCGTGGTTGAACGCAGGGCCGCGCGCGACGAACACCGCGCGCATCGACGGCAGCGCATTGTCATACCCGTGCGACCCGCGATCGCCCGGCCCGCGTTTGGCGATGCGCTCGCGGGTCAGGGCATCCCAGCCTTCGTGCATCTGGCAGACGATCGGCGGAATGCGCGGGTTGCTGCCGTACTTCCAGCGTGCCGGCAGGGTCTGGCGCGTCCAGCAGTCGTACTGGGCATGCGCGCCCAGCAGGATCTGCTCGGCCTGCGCCTGCTTGCCCGGCAACGGGGCGAACCCGATCGACTGGCCGACCGAGATGTCCTCGGCAATGGCCGGGTCGATCATGTCTTCGGTCGCCACCACCTGGCCTTCCGGCACGCTGGCCATCCCGTGATCGGACACCAGGATCACGTTGGTGGCCTCGGCCAGGCCACGTGCCTGCAGACCGTCCAGCAGACGACCGACGGCACCGTCGGCCAGTGCCACCGCGGCGGCGTAGTCCTGCGATTCCGGACCGTGATTGTGGCCGGCCTTGTCCACCTGCTCCATGTACAGCGTCACCAGTCGCGGCGCCTGCGGGCCGTGCTGGTCCAGCCAGCCCAGTACCTGGTCCACGCGATCAGGCAGGGACACCGTCTCATCGTAGCCATGCATCTGGCTGGGGCGGATGCCCTGGATTGCCGCTTCACTGCCCGGCCACGACCACACGGCCGTGCGCACGCCGGCCTTTTCCGCCCCGACCCAGATCGGTTCACCACCCCACCAGCGTGAATCGGCCACCGATTCGCGCACATGCAACTGGAATCTGCCCAGAGCGTCCTCGTGCATGCTGTTATGGATGATGCCGTGGTGGTCCGGGCGCAGGCCGGTCACGATCGTGTAGTGGTTGGGAAATGTCAGCGAGGGATAGGAGGGCGTCATCCATTGCGCGCGCACCCCCTCGTCAACGAGCCGGCGGATGTTCGGGGTGATGCCACGGTCGAGCATGTCCGCCCGCAGGCCGTCGATGGAGATCAGCAGCAGCTTCTGCTGCTGCGCCGGGACGCTCCGGGCGACGGTCTCAGCAGACGTGACAGGCGGGGAAGGCGGTGCGGTGGCGCAGGCGGCCAGCGAGAGAGCGGCGGCAAGCGCCAGCGGAAGGCGGACGGAAATCATCGCGACATGATAGTGCGTGGCGGTGACGCGTCGAAGACAACCGATGGCACACGCCATCCACGAGGCGTGACGTACTACGCGAACAGCGAATCGAGCCGTGCTTCCAGCTGCAGCAGGGCGGCCTTGGTCTCCAGGCCGCCGCCGAAGCCAGTGAGCGCACCACTGCTGCCGATCACGCGGTGGCAGGGCAGCACGATCGGCAACGGATTGCGGCCATTGGCGGCACCGACCGCGCGGCTGGCCGTCGGATGGTCGATATGCCGCGCCAGTTCGACATAGCTCCAGGTCTGGCCGAACGGAATGTCGGCCAGCGCCTTCCACACCCGCAGCTGGAACGGCGTGCCGTGTGGCGCGAGCGGAAGATCGAAGCGCACCCGGTCCCCGCGCAGGTACTCCAGCAGCTGCCCGCGTGCACCGCGTAACGCATGGGCGTCGCGTTGCCAGTGCTCGCGCCCCTTCGCGTCGTAACGGTTGTTCTCGAACAGGATGTGGTGGATGCCCTGGCTGTCACCGGCCACGGTGAGCGCGCCGATCGGACTGTCGAAGGTGTCGTAGAGCAGGGTCATGAGGTAACTCCCGAAGACGGTGTGGCCAGATGCCACAGATGCAGAACGGCGTAGGCACGCCACGGTCGCCACGGCTGCGAGCGGGCCTCGGTGGCGCGTTCGCTCAGTCGCGTACCACCACCGAGGACCTGCTGCAGGACCAGGTCGCCGGCCGGAAAGGCGTCGGGCAGGGCCAATGCGCGCAGCGCCATGTAATGCGCGGTCCACGGGCCGATCCCGGGCAAGGTGACGCAGCGCTCCACGAAGCCGGCCAGCGACTGGCCGGCACGGAAATCGAGCCGGCCATCGACCACCGCCTGCGCGATGGCACGCACGGTGGCGGCACGGGTGCGCGGCAGGCCGATCGTTTCCAGCGGTGCCTGTGCCAGCACTTCCGGCGAGGGGAACTGGCGGTCCAGTCCTGCCGGCATGCCTTCGAGGGTGGCGCCGAAGCGATCCACCACCCGGCGCGCCAGTGTGGCGGCGGCCGCCACGCTGACCTGTTGGCCGAGCACGGCGCGCACGGCCACTTCAAAGCCATCCCAGCCGCCGGGTACGCGCAGCCCGGGGCGTTGTGCGATACCCGTCGCCAGCAGTGGTTCCTGCGCCAGCGTCGCATGGACCATGCGCAGGTCGGCATCGAGATCGAAGATGCGGCGCACCCGGCGCACGATCCCCGGAATTGCACGCGGATCGACCTGGCCCAGGTGCAGCAGCAGCTCCGGGCGCCTCGGGTCGGCGGTCACGCGCAGCAGTGAGGGGTGCTCGGGCGGCCCGATCACGCGCTGGTAGCTGCTCGTGTCGATCTGCTCGATGCCGGGAATCGCGCGGCGACGCAGGAAGCTGAGCATCGCGGTGAAATCCAGTGGTGGCCGGTAGCCCAGGCGCAGGGTCAGCGCGCCCTCGGTCAGCGCGCCACGCTGGCGGCGGATCGCGGTCGGCGGCATGCCGCAGCCGTCCAGAAAGGCCGCGTTGAAACGGCGCAGGCTGTTGTAGCCCGAGGCCATCGCGACAGCGGTGACCGGCAATGCGGTTTCGGTGAGCAGTTGCTTGGCCAACAACAGCCGGCGGGTGGCGTGGATCTGCGCCGGCGCCGCACCGAGCCGGGCCACGAACAGGCGCTGCAGCTGGCGGGCGCTCAAGCCGACGTACGTGGCCAGATCGGCCACCGGCTGGTCCTGCAGATAGCCATCGTGGATCAGGGCGAGCGCGCGCTGCAGCGTTTCATTGTTGAGTGCGTCCTGCGCCTCGGGCGCCAACTCGGGGCGGCAGCGCAGGCAGGGACGAAAACCCGCGGCCGCGGCGGCGGCGGCGGTGGGGTAGTAGGTCACGTTGGACGGCTTCGGCGCCGGTGCCGGGCAGACCGGTCGGCAGTAGATGCCGGTACTGCGCACGGCAGTGAAGAACACCCCGTCAAAGCGCGCGTCGCGGGCAAGGCGGGCGCTTTCGCAGGCGGCGTGGTCCAGGGGCAGGGCGGTCTCCATGGGGGCCAGTCTATGCCCGGTGAGCGGGCCTGGCTCGCCATTTTCGGACGCCAATGCCCGCCCAGGGTCGCCCGGTTCAGGACAGGTTGCCGCGCCGCGCCGGTCGCGCACTAGACTGTGCATCTGCGCTGGTTTCGCCGCGCATTCCCCCTCGCAAGGATTCCGGGTTGTCCATGTTGCTCAAGTCGCGGTGGTTGCCGTTGTTGTGCCTGGGTCTGGCCGGTTGCAGCCAGCTGGAAAACCCGGGCAATGTCACTGCCGCCGACAAGGCCGTGCGGGCACAGACCGCCGATGGCGACCACATGGTCTCGATCAACGCCGCCGATGCGCCGCCACCGCCGCCGCCCGCGCCCAAGCGCGGTGATATGAACTGGCCCGAAGCGGCCCTGGAAAACGGCAAGGCGTGGATCAGCTGCGATACCGACTATGCCGGCGACGCGGGCGATGGTGCGGCGCTGGAGGCATTGGACAGGGCCAGTATCGATGCCGCCCTGCAGCCCTGTGCCGAACGTGGCCTGCTGCGTGTGCGCTACGTGGGCAAGATCAATCCCGGTTTCTCAGAGCTGGTCGCGCGGCTGGCCGTGGTCGCCGATGCGCAGCGTATTTCCCGGCGCATCCTCGATCTGGATTCCAGTGGTGGCCAGGTCGAAGCCGCCATCGTGGCGGGGGATCGCATCGGCGAATCCAACTGGACCATCTGGGTGCGCGAAGGCTCGGTCTGCCACAGCGCCTGCGTGTTCGTGCTGGCTGCCGGCGACAACCGGTTGGTATCGGGCAAGGTCGGCATCCACCGCATGATGCGGATCAGCTCCAAGGCCACCTCGCGCGCCGAGCTCAACCGCGAACTCCATGAGGTGTACGACAACGTCAAGGATTACCTGCAGCGCAACGGCGTGGCGGTGGGCGTGGCCGACCTGATGATGACCGTGCCCAACCGCAGCCTGCGCCTGCTCACCGCCGAGGAGCTGCGTCAGTTCGGGCTGGATGGCACCAATGCGGTGCAGGACGACCTGGAGCGGATCAAGCAGATGCGCAAGTGTGGCGATGCGTTCGTCCGTCGCAAGGACGCGTTCCTGGTCGCTTTCGATCAGGAGTGCAAGCGCGAAGGCAGTGAACTGGAGGCCGTCAACAGCTGTGGCCAGGCACTGAAGCAGCGCTTCGGCTTCCCGGATGAAACCTGTCCGGACGAGAGCCCGCTGTCGGAGATCGATGTCTCCACGCTGCTGCCGGATACGACAGCGCCGGGTCAGCCGGACGCCGTGGAGCAGACGCTGGGCGATGCGCGCCCGGCACCGGCCGAGGCGGCCGAGCGCAACTGACGGAGGACTCACGTCCATCCCGTAGACTGGCAGGCAGTTCCTCCCAGCCAACGGTGTCCTGATGCGTGTTCCGCTGCTGCTGTTGTCCGCTCTGCTGCCTTTCGCCGCGCTGGCCCAGACGCCTCCGCCGCCGACCACGCCTGCACCGGCCCCGGCGCGCCCCGCGCCCGCTGCCGCGCCGGCCGCCGCTCCTTCGGCACGCCCGGCACTGAGCCCGGCACAGCAGGCCCAGGTGCAGAAACAGGACGCGGAGATCAGCGCCGCAGCGCTGCAGATTGCCCACTTGATCGACGCCAACCGCGCGGGTGAGGCCTGGAAAGGCGCCTCGGCAGTGGCGAAGAAATCGGTGACCGAGCAGGCCTTCGTCAGCCAGCTCACCGCCGATCGCCAGCGCCTCGGTGCGTTGGCCTCACGCGGCCAGCCGGTGGTGACCCGGGTCAAGTACGCCGCCGGGGCGACCGTCCCGGAAGGCCTGTACATCAACGTCAGCTTCCCCACGCGCTTTGCCAACAGTGCCCAGCCGGTACGTGAACTGGTCTCCTTCCGGTTCGATGAAGACCGCATCTGGCGTCTGGCCGGTTACAGCGTGCGCGCCGCTACCCCCTGATTGCCGGAGCCTGCACAGATGAGTATCGAGATCCAGATGCTGGTGTGGTCGATGCTGCTGGGCATCGTGCATGTGTTCGCGCCGTCCACGCTGATCACCCGTGAGCGAGGGCTTGGCTGGAATGCGTCCGCACGTGACCAGCCGATGCCGGCGCCGAGTCCACTTGCCGGGCGCCTGCAGCGGGCGCAGAGCAACTTCATGGAGACCTTCCCCTTCTTCGCCGCCGCGGTGCTGGCGGTGGTGCTGACCCAGCGCCAGGACGGGATGACCGCCGTGGCCGTGCAGCTGTACTTCTGGGCGCGGCTGGTCTATCTGCCGCTGTACGCGGCCGGCGTGCCTTACGTGCGCAGCCTGGTGTGGCTGGTCTCGCTGCTCGGCATCGTCATGCTGCTGTGGGCGTTGCTGTGAACCTGCGCTGGCGCGCCTGATCCAGATCAAGGACGGTGCCGGCGCTGCGGCGTTAAGCTGCAGCGGACACGCAACGGCAGGATGGAATCATGCAGTCAGTGGATGTGGTGGTGGTGGGTGCCGGCCCGACCGGGCTGTGCTTCGCACGCGCGCTGGCCGATACCGGCCTGAGCGTCACCCTGATCGAACAGCAGCCGCGCGCGGCACTGGCCGAGGCGGCGTTCGACGGCCGCGAGATCGCGCTGACCCATGCCTCCCGCCAGATCCTCGAATCGCTGGGCCTGTGGGCGCAGCTGGATCCGGCCGAGATTTCCCCGCTGCGCGATGCCAAGGTGATGGACGGCGGCTCGCCGTTCGCGCTGACGTTCGCCGCTCACCAGCGTACCGGTGACGACCTGGGCTGGCTGGTGCCCAACCATCTGATCCGCCGCGCCGCCTGGCAGAGCGTGCAGGGTCAGGCCGGTCTGGAGATCCTGGACCAGGCCAGCGTCGCGGCGGTGAGCCCGGGCCCGGCTCACAGCGTGGTGACCCTGGCCGATGGTCGCCAGCTTGCCGCGCGGCTGGTGGTCGCAGCCGACAGTCGCTTCTCCTCCACCCGCCGCCTGCTGGGGATCGGCGCGCAGCTGCGTGACTTCGGCAAATCGATGCTGGTCTGCCGCATGCAGATCGAGGTGCCGCACCGGCACACGGCCTGGGAGTGGTTCGGCTATGGCCGCACGATGGCCCTGCTGCCGCTCAATGGCGACCAGGCCTCGGCCGTCATCACGCTGCCGCCGCGTCAGATCGCGGCCTTGATGGCCCAGGACGAGGCCGACTTCGGCCGCAGCATCAGTGGCTTTTTCGAACATCGACTGGGCGCGATGCGGCCGGTGGCCACCCCGGTGGCGTATCCCCTGGTGGGGGTGTATGCCAACGCGTTCGCAGGCGATCGCTGTGCGTTGATCGGCGATGCCGCCGTCGGCATGCATCCGGTCACCGCGCATGGCTTCAATCTGGGGTTGCAGAGCCAGCATCGATTGGCCGGGATTCTGCGCAAGGCGGCCGGGCAGGGGCGTGATATCGCCGCGCGCTCAGGGCTGGCCGCTTACGAGCGTGGCCATCGGCTGGCCTCGCGCCCGCTTTATGAGGCGACCAATGCGATCGCTTCGCTGTATACCGATGACCGTCTGCCGGCGCGGCTGCTGCGCCGGGCCGGGCTGCGGCTGGCACACGGGGTGGCCCCGTTCCGCCAGCTGATCACCGCCCATCTGACCCAGCGCGATACACTGCGCTGAGTCCGGCCGGAACGGTCAGGGCGCGTCGCTGTCGGCGATCACGTGGATGACCGTATCGGCGAACTGCACCTGCTGGCCCGCGCGGATCTTGCAGGCCTTGCGCAGCTCGACCTCGCCGTCGACCAGGACCTGGCCGTCGCCGATCACGGTCTTGGCCTCGCCGCCGCTGGTGACCAGGTCGGCCAGCTTGAGCAGCTGCTTGAGCTCGACGTAGTCGCGGTCCAGTTCAAATTCGAGGGTCTGCATGGAGCGGGTATCCTGGGAAGAGGCGCGGACGTGGGGCCGGGCCGGGAAAGGGCGCGTATTGTGCGCCAGCCGGCGGCGCAACGGCATCCATCCTGCAATCTGTATACGTTGTTCAGGAACGATGCGGTATCATCGCCCCCTGAGTGAGTGAATTCTCCTCCGACCGAGCAGCGCCAGGGCACGCGATAAGAAAGGGCGCCCAAAGCGCGGACCATCCCCCTTTTTTATCTCACTGCCATCCAAAACGGCGGTGTTTCGGAGTTTCCCATGTCCCAAGAATCCCCCGCGCCGCTGCTGTTCGCAGATCTTGGCCTGTCCGACGCTGTGATGCAGGCCGTCGCCACTGTCGGTTACGAAACCCCGTCGCCGATCCAGGCAGCGACCATTCCGGCCATGCTGGAAGGCCGTGACGTGCTGGGCCAGGCCCAGACCGGTACCGGCAAGACCGCCGCCTTCGCGCTGCCGGTGCTGTCCAACCTCGATTTCAACCAGACCAAGCCGCAGGTGCTGGTGCTGGCGCCGACCCGCGAACTGGCCATCCAGGTCGCCGAGGCGTTCCAGACCTATTCCTCCGGCATTCCCGGCTTCCGCGTGCTGCCGGTCTACGGCGGCCAGCCTTACGGCCAGCAGCTGCAGGCCCTGCGCCGTGGCGTGCACGTCATCGTCGGCACCCCGGGCCGCGTGATCGATCACCTCGAGCGCGGCACCCTGGACCTGTCCGAGCTGAAGACGCTGGTGCTCGACGAAGCCGATGAAATGCTGCGCATGGGCTTCATCGACGACGTCGAAGCGGTGCTGAAGAAGCTGCCGGAGACCCGTCAGGTCGCCCTGTTCTCGGCCACCATGCCGTCGCAGATCCGCCGCATCGCGCAGACCTACCTGAAGAACCCGGCCGAAGTCACCATCGTCAGCAAGACGACGACCTCGGCCAACATCCGCCAGCGTTACTGGTGGGTAAGCGGCATGCACAAGCTGGACGCGCTGACCCGCATCCTGGAAGTGGAACCGTTCGACGCGATGATCATCTTCTCGCGTACCAAGGCTGCCACTGAAGAGCTGGCCGAGAAGCTGCAGGCGCGCGGCCTGGCCGCCGCCGCCATCAACGGCGACATGCAGCAGGCCCAGCGCGAGCGCACCATCGGCATGCTGAAGGAAGGCAAGCTGGACATCCTGGTCGCCACCGACGTGGCCGCCCGTGGTCTGGACGTGGAGCGCATCAGCCACGTGCTGAACTACGACATCCCGTACGACACCGAAAGCTATGTGCACCGCATCGGCCGTACCGGCCGTGCTGGCCGCACTGGTGATGCGATCCTGTTCGCCACCCCGCGCGAAAAGGGCATGCTGCGTGCGATCGAGCGCGCCACCCGCCAGCCCATCGAAGAGATGCAGCTGCCGAGCGTGGACGCGGTCAACGACACCCGCATCACCAAGTTCATGAGCCGCATCAGCGATGTGCTCGATGCCGGTGGCACCGAGTTCTACCGCGACCTGCTGCAGCGCCTGGAAGGCGAGAAGAACGTGCCGGCGATCGAGATCGCCGCCGCGCTGGCCAAGCTGCTGCAGGGCGATTCGCCGTTCCTGCTGACCCCGCCGGTCCGTGGTGCCCGTGAAGAGCGTGCCCCGCATCAGCGCAACGAGCGCAGCAACGACCGTGGCGAGCGCCCGGCCCGTTTCGAGCCGCGCTTCGAGCGTGGTCCGCGCCGTGAAGACGACCGTGGCCCGCGTCCGCCGCGTCCGGAAGGCGACTTCGGCAACAGCGAAGGCGGCGCCGAGCGCGCGCCGCGCCGTGACATCGCCCCGCGCGGTGCCGCCGAGCCGGGCATGGAAACCTTCCGCATCGAAGTGGGCCATGTCCACGGCGTGAAGCCGGGCAACATCGTCGGCGCCATCGCCAACGAAGCCGGCCTGGAAAGCCGTTTCATCGGCCGCATCGACATCCATGACGACTTCTCGGTGCTGGACCTGCCGGCCGAAATGCCGCAGGACCTGCTGACCCACCTGAAGAAGGTGTGGGTCTCCGGCCAGCAGCTTCAGATGCGCAAGGTCGAGCCGGGTGAAGACCTGACCCCGTCGGCGCGTCCGCCGTTCAAGCCGAAGTTCGGCCAGGGCAAGCCGCGTGGTCCGGGTGGCCCGCGCAGCGGCCCGGGCGGCAACGACCGCCCGCCGCGTCGCGACGGCTTCAAGCCGCGCGGCCCGCGCAGCTTCTGATCACCCCCGGGTGATTGCCTCAACGCCAGCCTCCGGGCTGGCGTTGTCGTTTCCGACAGGGCATCCTGCCAAGGGGTCCGGTTTCGCACCGTTTCAACATCCGGGGCTCTAGCCTGCGGTTTGGACAAGGTCCGAATGGAATGAGTTTCCACACACGCAGCCCCAGGGGGGATCGGCGATGGTTGGAAGTCGCAAGGATGGTGGCGTTACCGCAGTACCGTATTCCACGCGGGGGCTGACCCTGCGGTTCGCACTGTTGACCGGCATGGCCATTGGCCTCGTCGGCATTTCCGCGTTGATCCAGGAATTGCAGGCCGCGTCCACGGCCTGGATCATGGGCCAGAGTCACTGGTCACGCGGCCAACAACAGGCCACGCACGCGCTCTCGCGTTACATCACCTCCGGCGAGTCGCACGATCTGACGGCGACACGGCAGGCGCTGCGGGTGCCGTTGGGCGATCTTTCCGCGCGCCGCGCCCTTGAGCAGGCCGACCCGGACATCGCCGCGGCGCGCCAGGGCTTCATCGAAGGCGGCAACGCACGCGGCGATATCAACCGCCTGATCCTGTCGTACCGCTACCTGCGCGATCAGCCGTATTTCCGCGATGCGGTCCGCCTGTGGCGCGATACCGATGACGATCTGCTGCAGTTGGTGGCCATCACCGATCGCGTGCAGGCCGGGCATGCCACCGGCGGCCTGACGCCCGACGTCCAGCAGGGACTGCTGCGCCAGGTGCAGACATTGGATGTCGGCATGCAGAACCAGGCCCGCGCATTCTCGGGTGCGTTGTTGCACACCGCAGCGATGGTACGGATGACCACCTTCATCGTGGGCGGGTTGTCCGTGCTGGCGATCACGTTGATCGCCGTGCTACTGGCGCGGCGCGTGCGCAACGACCTGACCGAACAGGAAAGCCGATTCCGGGCGGCGTTCTACCAGGCCACGGTGGGCATGCTCAAACTGGACGAGGAAGGCGGGATCGTCGAGGCCAACCAGGCGATGGCCGACATCCTCGACCACCGGCGTGAGGCCTTGCTGAGCCTGTCGCTGGCCGATGTTCTGGTGGAAGGCGAGCTGGTACTGGACGAGCATGGCCGGATCGACTGGCCGCGGCAGCTGCGCCCCGGTGAGCTGCGCTTCCTGCGTGCCGACGGCAGCCTGATGTGGGGCCGCTGGAGCGGCACCGTGGTGCGCACCCGGGCACGGGCGCCGACGGTGTTCGCGCTGGTCGAGGATGTTTCGCAGAACCATGCGCTGGCGCGGGAGGTGGAACACCACGCCAGCCACGATCCGCTGACCGGTCTGATCAACCGCCGTGAAATCGAGCGGCTGCTCGATCAGGCGCTGACGACGGTGCGCGCCGAGGGCGGTACTCACGCGCTGTGCTACATCGACCTGGATTACTTCAAGCTGGTCAATGATGGTCTCGGCCACGCGGCGGGCGACCAGTTGCTGCGCAGCTTCGCCGACTACCTGGTGGGTGCCGTGCGCGATGGCGACTGGGTGGGCCGCCTGGGCGGTGACGAGTTTGCTTTGTTCCTGGCCAACGCCAGCCAGGACGAGGCCAAGCAGGTGCTGCAGCGGGTAATCCGCACGTTGGGGCAGGTGAGCTTCCAGCATGGCGAAGGCGCACCCAAGGTGAGCTGCAGCATCGGCGTGGTCGAGGTCACCGCGGAAGCGCCGGATGTGAACTGGCTCATGAGTGCGGCCGACAGTGCGTGCTACGCGGCCAAGGAGGCCGGTCGCAACCGCGTGCATTGCTACAACGAAAGCCGCATGGCGCTGGACGAGCGTCGGCGCGAAGCGGAGCGGTTGGCCACTGTCTCCAGCGCGATCGCCGAAAACCGCATGCTGCTGTACGCCCAGCGCATCGAGCGGGTCGGCGATCCGGACTTCCTGCATTACGAAGTGCTGGTGCGCATGCGCAGCCCGGAAGGCGTACTGCAGGGGCCGGGGGAATTCATGGGGGCGGTCGAGCGCTACGGCATGGGCATGGCGCTGGATCGGCACGTGCTGTCGCTGTTGTTCAGACACCTGCAGGTGTGCCCTGCGCACGTGCAGCAGCTTGGCCTGTGCAACGTCAACGTGTCCGCGCAGTCGATCGCCGAGCCCAGTTTCCTGGCCTTCGTCACCGATCTGCTGGAGCGCAACCGTGGCCTGGCGCGCAAGCTGTGCTTTGAGATCACCGAAACCGCAGCGGTCAGCAACATCGACCAGGCGCGCACCTTCATCGATGCGGTGAAGGCCCGCGGCTGCCGGATGGCGCTGGACGATTTCGGTTCGGGGCTGTCCTCGTTCGGCTACCTCCGTCAGTTGCCGGCGGACATGCTCAAGATCGATGGCGTATTCGTGCGCGACATGAAACTGGATCCGGTCAACCGCGCCGCGGTGCGCGCGATCACTGAAGTCGGGCGCGAACTGCACATGCTGGTGGTCGCCGAGTGGGTGGAATCGGCGGTGGTGGCCGATCAACTGGCGCAGATGGGGGTGGAAGGTCTGCAGGGGTACGCGATCGAGCGGCCGATTCCGTTGGAACGCATGACCCAGCCAGCCCTGCGGGCGGCCCGTGCCGGTGTGCCATCGGATGCATGGCGTGGCACGCCATGATGCGATAATCGTGGAAGACGGCAGCGGGCGGGGTGTCCACTGACGACCATGGGCGGGCGGGGCACAGGTGTGAGCAACGGGGGCGGGTTTTCAAGCGGGGTTGTGGTGCTGATGCTGCTGCTGTGGCTGTTGCCATGGAGCGCGCAGGCCGCATCGCCGACGATGGGGCAGGATTTTCTGTTGCTCGGCGGGGCCACCGATGAGGTGACGCCCCAGCGTGCCTGTGCGCCGGATGTCCTGGCCCGCCACCAGGAGGTCCTGTCGATTCCGTCTCCGCAGCAGGGCTGGTCGGGGAAACCGCAGGCCGTGGATGTGTTCGGCGTGCTCACCGGCGAGGTCCGCATCAGTCATGGCGACCGCGAAATCTGCGGCAGCATGCACGACGCCCGCACGCGCGATTCCCGGTTCCGTGCCGGGGTCGGGCTGGTGGTGGTGCCCGAGGCCGGCAACCACGAGCCGATCGTGGTCTCCTGGACGCGCCCGCTCAAGCCGCGCTGGGTGCCGACCATCCAGTTGGGGGCACCGAGTCCGGTGCAGCAGAACGACACGGCACGGCTGCTGATGCGCGCGGCCTGCATCGCGGTGGCGATCGCGCTGGCACTGTCGGCATTGATGGGGTGGGTCACCACCCGCGACCGCTCGTTCCTCGTGTATGTCGGCGCGTGCGTGGTGTTCGTGCTGTGGCAGGCGGTGCTGGGGGGCTTGAGCGGCTATCCCGAGCCGTGGCTGCCCGTGCATGAGCACGCCTCGTGGTGGCTGGTGGCGCTGAGTGCCTGCAGCGAAGCGCTGCTGCTGCCGATCCTGTGGCGCCTCAACGGCGGCGATCGTCGCTGGCCGCGTTTCCGCCCGGCCCAGTACGCCGTGCTGTGGGGCCTGATGGCCATGGGGCTGACCGTGCCGTTGTGGGGGCCGGACGGTCTGGCCGTGGTCTCCGAGCTGCTCGAGTGGTTCTTCATGGCCGGCTGCGTACTGTGCCTCGGCGCGGGCCTGTGGGGACTGTCGCGGCGCGACGCGTATGCACTGCGGGGCCTGCTGGCGCTGGCACCGTGGTGGATCATGATCGTGGCCGACGCGTTCAACGCGCAGTGGCTGGTGGCGTATCGGATCGAAGCGCTGCAGCTGTCCACGACCTGGTTCCTGATGATGGCCGCCTACGCGCTCAATCTGCGCCTGGGCCGCCTGCGCCGTCAGCGCGATGAAATGCGCCAGTTGGCCGACACCGACATGCTGACCGGCCTGCCCAATCGTCGCGCAGGCCTGCGCCTGCTCGCCGAGTATCTGGAGCAGGCGCGCCGTGAGCCGATGCCGTTGTCGATCGGCTTTCTGGACATCGATCTGTTCAAGGACATCAACGACCAGTTCGGGCATGAGCGGGGGGATCAGGTGCTGGTGGCCGTGGCCCGCGCCCTGCGGGGGGCCGTACGCAACCAGGACAACGTGATCCGGATGGGCGGGGAGGAGTTTCTGGTGCTGCTGCCGGGGGCTGGCCACGCCGCCGCGGTCGCCCGGCTGGAGGCCGTCCGCCAACAGGTCGCCACCGTCGCGCAGGGCCTGGGCATTCACGGGCTGCGGGTGTCAGCCAGCATCGGCCTGGCCGTGCTCAAACCCGGCAGTGATGACCTGGCCGGCCTGCTGCGCCGGGCCGACCACGCCATGTACTGCGCCAAACGCAACGGTCGCAACCAGATCCATGATGGGGAACGCACCACCACGGCCGGCGATCCGTTGCCGGCCTGAAACGGCGGCGCGTGTGAAATCCGCAGCGGGACGCGGCTTTTGCCCGATAATGGGCGCATGACAATCCGACTCAACAAGCACATCGCCGATACCGGCTTCTGTTCCCGGCGCGAAGCCGACCGCCTGATCGGCGAGCGCCGCGTCACCGTCAATGGGCATCCCGCCGGTACCGGCGCGGTGGTTGGCGAGCAGGACGTGGTACTGGTCGATGGCCAGCCGCTGCGCGCCCGCGAGGCGAAGAAGGCCGGCGGCCGCAAACACGTCTATATCGCGCTGAACAAGCCGGTGGGCATCACCTGCACCACCGAAAGCTCGGTCAAGGGCAACATCGTGGAGTTCGTCGGCCACGAACAGCGCATTTTCCCGATCGGGCGCCTGGACAAGGATTCCGAAGGCCTGATCCTGCTGACCAGCAACGGCAACATCGTCAACCAGATCCTGCGTGCCGAGAATGGCCACCAGAAGGAGTACATGGTGGCGGTGAACAAGGCGGTCACCGATGAGTTCCTGCGGGGCATGGCGCGCGGCGTGCGCATCCGCGACGAAGTCACGCTGCCGTGCCGGACCAGCAAGCTGGCCAAGTTCGGCTTCCGGATCACCCTGCAGCAGGGTCTGAACCGGCAGATCCGCCTGATGGCCGCCGCGTTCGGTTTCCGCGTCACCCAGCTGCGCCGGGTGCGCATCGACAACATCAAGCTGGGCGCGCTCAAGCCCGGTCAATGGCGCAACCTGACCGACGCCGAGCTGAAGGGCCTGCTGCCCAAGCAGCTGGACTGGTAACGCCGCGCTCGGGATAGACTGCGCGGGTACTGTCGATGCCCGCCGCGATGATCAAGCCTTCCAAGCCGGACAATGAAGCGCAGCGCCTGTTGGCGCTGCAGCGCTACCAGATTCTCGATACCCCCCAGGAACGCTCGTTCGACGATCTGGTGACGATCGCCACCGCCCTGTGTGGCACCCGGATGGGGGCAGTGACCCTGGTCGACCAGGACCGCCAGTGGTTCAAGGCGCGCCAGCACCTGGACGCCTGTGAGACCCATCGCGACATCTCCTTCTGTGCCCACGCCATCCTGACCCCGGACCAGGTGATGGTGGTCGAGGACGCGCGCAGCGATCCACGTTTCTCGGACAACCCGGTGGTGGTGGACGACCCGCACGTGCGCTTCTACGCCGGCGCGCCGCTGCTCAGTGTCGAAGGCTTGCCGCTGGGCACACTGTGCGTGTTCGATGCGGTCCCGGGGCATCTGGACAGCAGCCAGCTGCTGGCGCTCACCGCGCTGTCCCGGCAGGTTTCGCTGGTAATGGAACTGCGTCGCTATGCGCATGAAATCCAGCAGCACATGACCGACCGTGCCTGGTACGAACAGCGGCTGGCCGAATACAACGAACTGCTGGAGCAGCAGAACGCGGACCTGGCCGAACAGAGCCGGACCGATCCGCTGACCGGCCTGCCCAACCGCCGCGCAATGAGTGCGGCGCTGGAAGCGGCGGTACGCGATGCCGATGGACAACCGCGCGCGACCGCCGTGGCGTTGCTGGACATCGATCACTTCAAGACTGTCAACGATCTGTACGGGCATGCCACCGGTGACCATGTGCTGTCCGAACTGGCCCGGCTGCTGCGCGCCCATTTCGCCGGGCACGGCCTGGCCGCGCGGCATGGCGGCGAGGAGTTCGTGGTGCTGATGCCCGACACCCCGCTGGCCACGGCCGAGCTGCAGTGCGATTTCCTGCGCATGGCGGTGACTGATCTGCCCTTGGGCCTGCCGCTGACGATCAGCATCGGGGTGGCCGCGCACCGCCATGGCGATGCGATCGAGCAGACCCTGGCCCGCGCCGATGCGGCGCTGTACCGGGCCAAGGGCGAGGGCCGCAATCGGGTCATCCGCGCCGACTGAGCTCACCTTCGCAGGCGGTGCGACGCGGGTGCGGCAGACTGGTTTCCCGCCGCCGCCCGCCATTCCCATGCTGCAGACCCTGGCCATCGCCAACTACCGTTCCCTGCACGATCTGGTCGTGCCGATGGGGCGCCTGAACCTGGTGACGGGCGATAATGGCAGCGGCAAGTCCAGCCTCTACCGCGCGCTGCGGCTGCTCGCTGAAACCGCTCAGGGCGGTGTCGCCGCGGCGCTGGCACGGGAAGGCGGGCTGGGTTCGGCGCTCTGGGCCGGTCCGGGCCAGGTCGATGCGCGGATGCTGCGCGGCGAGGTGCCGGTGCAGGGCCAGATACGGTCGTCCTCGATCGCGCTGCGTCTGGGCTTCGCGGCCGATACCTTCGGTTACGCCATCGACCTCGGCCTGCCGCTGCCGGGCAACTCGATGTTCGACCTGGATCCGCAGATCAAATGCGAGAGCCTCTGGGCCGGCCCGTTCCTGCGCAGCACCAGCGTGCTGGTCGAGCGACGCAACACCTTGGTGCGGCGCCGGCAGGGCCGGCAGTGGGAGGTCATCGACGAGCACCTGTCGGTGTTCGACAGCCTGTTCACCCAGGTGGCCGATCCGCAGCGCATGCCCGAGGTGCTGTCCCTGCGTGAATCGATCCGCAACTGGCGCTTCTACGATTCCTTCCGTACCGATCAGGATGCGCCGGCACGCCAGGCACCGCTGGCAACACGCACGCCGGTGCTCAGCCACGATGGCCATGACCTGGCGGCGGCCTGGCGGACCATCGTGGAGATCGGCGATCCACAGGCCCTGGCGTGCTCGCTCGACGATGCGTTTGCCGGTGCACAGGTAAGCATCGAGCCGCATGATGGCCGCCTGCACCTGAAGTTCCATCAGCCTGGTCTGCTGCGGCCGTTGTCGGTGGCCGAGCTCTCCGACGGCACGCTGCGGTATCTGCTGATGCTCGCGGCGCTGCACACGCCGCGCCCGCCGCCGCTGATGGTGCTCAACGAACCGGAAACCAGTCTGCACCCGGATCTGCTGCCAGCGCTGGCACGGCTGATCGTCGCCGCTTCCGCCCGCAGCCAGTTGTGGGTGGTCTCGCATGCCGGCCGGCTGATCGCTGCGCTGCAGGAATCGCCGGCCTGCCATCCGATCCGCCTGGAGAAGCAGCTGAGCCGCACCGCCGTGGCCGGGCAGGGCCTGCTCGATGTGCCGCCCTGGCACTGGCCACAACGGTGAGTAACGAGTCGCACGTCTGCGCCGACTGTTGGCGGGTACGCCCGCTCAATCGGCGATGTTGCGCGCTTCGGAGGTCGCCATCAGTTCCGGATGCTGGACCTTCCTGCGGCGGTTGAGCAGCGGGTGCAGGAATACCGCGCCAACGATGATCGCCACACCCGCATAGAACAACGGGGTCAGTTCGCGCTGCTCGCTGAGCAGCACCATCGCCAGCAGGATCGCGTAGACCGGCTCCAGGTTGGTGACCAGCTGCGAGGTGTAGGCGCTGATGTGGCGCAGCGCCACCAGCGCCAGCGCGAACGGCAGGAGGGTGCACAGCCCCGCCAAGGCCAACAGCAGCAGGCCGTCGTGCAGGTCCGGGATCACCCACAGGTCGCTGGCCAGGGCGGGCAGCAGGAAGGGCAGTACCGGCGCCAGTAGGGTCAGGGTGAGCGTGCCCGCGCCGAGTTCCAGCGCGGTCACGGTGAGCGGGTCGGCGTGGCTGACCAGGCGCTTGTTGAGTGAGCCGAAGATCGCCACCAGCAGCGCCGACAGCGCGCCGATCAGCACGCCCAGGCGCATGCCATCGGGCACGCCACCCACGACCAGCGCCACGCCCGGCAAGACCAGAATGCCGAAGGCCAGTTCGCGGAACTGGAACGGGCGTTTGGCCACCCACGGTTCGATCACGGCGGTGAACACCGGCGCCAGCGCGATGCAGGTGGCGGCCACCGAGGCATTGGCGAGTTTCACTGCGCCATAGAAGGTCAGCCAGTGCAGCGCGACCAGGGCGCCCACACCGCAGTAGCCGGCGACCAGGCGCGGCGACAGCTGGCGCAATCCACGCCACACGCGCGGGACCAGCGCCAGCATTGCCACCACCAGCAGCATGCGCCACCACACCAGCGGCAGGGCGGGCAGGGTGATCAGCTTGCCGAGGATGGCAGTGACGCCCCACAGCAGCACACAGAAATGGATTTGCAGCAGGGCTCTGCGGGTATCGGTCATCGGCATCTGCATATTGTGCGGCAAGCCGCGCCCGTAGCGATGCCCTCCACGCGATCCTCTGCAGGGCCGTGGCATTCTGCGCTGATGACACGCCATCACATCGATACGCTTGCCCCCGTCCTGTCACCGGCGTTGCGCGTGTGGGCCGGTCTGACCGCCGCGGTCGCGGTAGTGTCCCTGCTGCTGCAGTACGCCCTGCTGCTGCGCACGCCGGGCCTGGCGGTGGCGGACGCGACGCTGCGCTATCTGGGCTACTTCACCATCCTCAGCAACATCGGGGTGGCCACGGTCTGCGTGGCGCTGGCCTGCGGCCGCCGTACAGGGCTGGCCGGTCCGGTACCGCGCGCGGCGGTGGCGTTGTTCATCGGCATCACCGGGCTGATCTACGTGACCCTCCTGGCGCCGTTGTGGGACCCGCAGGGCGCACAGTGGTGGGCCGATACCGGCCTGCATTACGCCGTGCCGGTGATGTACCTGGTCGGCTGGCTGGCCGGACCGCGTGGCGGCCTGCACCGGCGTGGGCTGCTCGCCGCCCTGGCGTTCCCGACGGTCTACCTGGGCTGGGCGCTACTGGTCGGCCGCCTCAGCGGTCAGTACCCGTACCCGTTTCTGGATCCGAGCGCGCTGGGTACGGCGCTGGTCCTGCGCAACGTGCTGGGCGTGGCCGTATTGTTCGTGGTGAGCGGTGCGCTGTTGTGGTGGCTGGACGGCGCGCTGGCCGCCCGCCGCCGGCGCGGCTGAGGACTCACCCGTTGCCGAGCTGCAGCAGCTGGTCACGCAGGGCCATCGCCGCGCCGGGATTGCGCTGTTTGGCCGCGCCGATGAACAGCACGTAGACCTGCCGCGGTGTCGCTGCGGGCGCCTCGGCAGCGAGGTGGGGCAGGTCCGGGTTGTCTTCGCCGCGGGCCCAGCGCATCGCACGCAGGCACCACTGTTCCAGCGCCCGTGCCGGGTAGCCGGCACGCAGGTTCGCGCGTGAGTGCATCAATCGCGCGTAGATGAAGTCGGCGGTGGGGTCGGCGAAACTGGGGTACTCATCCGAGCCACTGAACACCAGCGCGGCACCGTGCGCACGGGCAGCGGTCAGCAGCGCCGGCGTCCATGCCGCGGGGTTGCGAACCTCCAGTGCGTGCTGCAGGCGGTGGCCGTCGACCTTGCGCGGCAGCATGCCCAGGAACCGATCGAATTCGGCCGCACCGGCGGGATGGCTGTCGCCGAACTGCCAGATCAATGGACCCAGCCGGTCCTCCAGCGCGCTGATGCCGGTGATGAAACGTTCGGCACGTTCGCCGACGGTGGTCAGGTCATGGGTCTGGGTGATGGTTCGCGGTGCCTTGGCCGAGAAGCGGAAGCCCTCGGGGGTCTGCGCGCGCCACTGCGCATAGATGGCTGGCTTCTGCGCACGGTAGAACGTGCTGTTGATCTCGATGCAGCCCAAGTGTTGGCTGGCGTGGGCCAGCTCTTCGCGCTGCGGCAATCCAGCCGGATAGAACGTGCCGCCCCGCCACGCCGGGAATACCCAGCCACCGATACCCGTGCGGATGGAGCCGGCCGCAGCGCTCATGCGCCGTCCGCGTGGTCGACCCATGGGTCGTAGCTGCCGAACCACCACAGGTAGCCTTCCAGATCGCGGCAGGCATAGCCGCGGCCGCCATAGGGCTGGTCGGCGATGTCCATGACGATCTGCGCGCCGGCGGCAACGGCGCGCGCATGATGCGCATCCGGATCGGCGACGATCACGCAGGCGCTCTGGGTCTGGCGACCGCCGACCTCGTCCGGGTGGACGCTGTAGCGGCTCCACTCACTGTCGTTGTCGACCGAGCCCAGCATGATCATGCCGTGGCCGTAGACAAGCTGGGCGTGGTGAACGGTATCGCCATCGGCGTAGACCGCGTGTTTCTGGAAGCCGAACGCGCGCTGCAGCCAGGCAATGGCGGCGTGCGCATCGCGGTAGCGCAGGCAGGGAATGAGGGTGGCGACGGTCTCGGCGGGCGCGGTCATGGCGGGCCTCCTTCTGGCACAGGCGAGCCTGATCCGGGCCGCGTTACCATCGTGCGAAACCGGGGCATCGGCACCCTCGACGCCCCCGCCACACGCAACCGGAGACACTGCTTGAACACATCCTGGATCGGAGGCGCCGTGCTGCTGGCATGCGCACCCTTGGCATCGGCCGCCGTGCCGGCCGAACTGCAGCGGCTGGACGCCACCATCGAACGCGCCCGCAGCGCGTTCGACATCCCCGGCATCGCCGTGGCGGTGGTCAAGGATGGCAAGGTAGTGATGGAGCGCGGCTACGGGGTGCGCGAGCTGGGCAAGCCGGATCCGGTGCAGGCCGATACGCTGTTTGCGATCGCCTCCAATACCAAGGCGTTCACCGCCACTTCGCTGAATCTGCTGGCCGAGCAGGGCAAGCTGAAGATGGACGATCGCGTGATCGATCATCTACCTGGCTTCCGCATGTCCGATCCGTACGTGACCGGGGAAATGCGCATCCGCGACCTGCTGTCGCACCGCAGTGGCCTGAGCCTGGGCGCGGGCGACCTGCTGTTCTGGCCGACCACCTCCTACAGCAACAAAGAGGTGGTGCAGCGGCTGGGCAAGGTGCCGTTGAAGGCCGGCTTCCGTGATCGCTATGCCTACGACAACATTCTCTACGCGGTCGCCCAGCAGGTGATCGAACAGGTGTCGGGACAGACCTATGCGGACTTCCTGCAGCAGCACATCTTCACCCCGGTGGGCATGCAAGGCACCCGCTACAACGCCGATCATCTGCAGCCCGGCGACAACGCTGCAGTGGGGCACGCCAAGTATGATTTCAGCCAGCTGCGCACTGTCGCGCCGCTGACCTGGTCCAACAACGCCGGCGCCGGCGGCATTTATTCCAGCGTGCACGACATGGCGCGCTGGATGAACGTGCAGCTGGCCCAGGGCACGCTGGAGAACGGGCAGCCGCTGTTCACCGCCAAGACCCAGCAGGCGATGTGGCAGATGATCACGCCGCAGGTGGTGCCCGAGCCGAGCGTGCCGCAGCTGGCGGCGGCACGGCCGAACTTCGCCGGCTATGGCGAGGGCTGGAGCCTGAGCGATTACCGGGGCCAGAAACTGGTCTGGCATACCGGCGGCTGGCCGGGCATGGTCTCGCGCGTGACCCTGGTGCCGGCGCAGAAGCTGGGCATCGTGGTGTTGACCAACCAGGAAGTGGGCGCGGCCTTCAACGCGATCACGATGGAAGCGCTGGATGCCTATCTGCAGGCACCGGCCACCGACTGGGTCGCCGCCTATGCGGCCGCCGTGGCCAAATCGCAGGAAAAGGCGGACGAGGGCTGGGCCAAGCACCAGGCCGCACGTGATGTGAGGTCCAAGCCGTCGCTGCCGCTGGCGCGCTACGCAGGAGGCTACCGCGACGCATGGTACGGCGATGTATTCGTTGAGCAGCAGGGCGGCAAGCTGCGCCTGCGCTTCGGCAAGACCGCGCAGTTGATCGGCACGCTGGAGCATTGGCAGCACGATACCTTCCTGGTGCGCTGGGACGACCGCTCGCTCAACGCCGATGCCTTCGTGAATTTCAGTCTCGATCCGGACGGCAAGGTCCGCGAGGTCCGCATGCAGGCGGTGTCCTCGCTGACCGATTTCAGTTTCGATTTCCAGGACCTGCTGCTGACACCGATCGCGCCGGAGGCCAAGGGCTGAACCCCGTCGCCGGCGTGTGATGGAGGTGAGAGTAAAACAGCAGGCCGCAGTGGGATAATCGCGGCCTGTTTTGTTTTCGGTGCACTGCGATGTTCCGCTGGTTCGAATCGCTGATTCCGGTTTTCCCGCCGATCGATGCGCGCATGCCACCGCGCAAGGTGGTGCCGTTCTATATCCACTATCTGCGCCCGGTATGGCCGGTGCTGCTGGCCACGCTGATCGCCGGCCTGCTGTTGGCGCTGGTCGAAGTGGCGATGTTCGATTTCCTTGGCCGCATCGTGGACATGGTCGCCGAGCAGCCCGGCAGCGATTTCTTCGCCCGGCATGCGAATGCATTGATGTGGATGGCCGGCATCACCCTGATCGCGCGGCCGCTGCTGGTCTCGCTGCACAGCCTGCTGGTCAACCAGGCGATCGTGCCGGGGCTGAGCAACCGCTCGCGCTGGTTGATGCACAACTATGTGGTGCGGCAGAGCCTGAGCTTCTTCCAGAACGATTTCGCCGGCAGCATGGCCAACCGGGTCATGCAGACCGGCACCTCGCTGCGCGAATCGGCCGTGCAGATGGTCGATTCGCTCTGGTACATCATCGTCTACACCGGCACCGCGCTGTACCTGTTCGCGCAGGCGGACTGGCGGCTGATGATCCCGCTGGGGCTGTGGATGGCCGGCTATGCGGTGATCATGTGGTACTTCGTGCCGCGGGCGAAAGAGCGTGCGTGGATCGCCTCCGAAGCGCGATCCAAAGCGATGGGCCGCATCGTGGATGGGTACACCAACGTGCCCACGCTGAAGCTGTTCGCCCATGGCGGGCGCGAGCAGGCCTACGTGGCCGAGGCGATCGACGAACTGGCCACCAAACACCGCGGCCAGACCCGGGTCACCACCGGGTTGGAAGTCACCATCGCCATCGTCAACGGCTTCCTGATCGTGGGCACCTGCGGCCTGGCGCTGTGGCTGTGGAACGGCGGGCACATCACCGTCGGTGCGATCACGCTGGCCACCGGTCTGGTCATCCGCATCCACAACATGTCCGGCTGGATCATGTGGACGATCAACGGCATCTTCGAAGATATCGGCACGGTGCAGGACGGCATCACCACCATCTCCCAGCCGCTGACCGTGCAGGACCGTGCCGATGCCGTGCCCTTGGTCGTGAGCCAGGGCAGCGTGCATTTCGATCACATCCATTTCCATTACGGCAAACGCGGTGGCGTGATCGCCGGGTTGGACCTGCAGGTGAAGCCCGGTGAGAAGATCGGTCTGGTGGGTCCCTCGGGTGCCGGCAAGTCGACCCTGGTCAATGTGCTGCTGCGGCTGTACGACCTGGAAAGCGGGCACATCCGCATCGACGGCCAGGACATCGCCGGGGTCACCCAGGAAAGCCTGCGCCGGCAGATCGGCGTGGTCACCCAGGACACCTCGCTGCTGCACCGCTCGATCCGCGACAACCTGCTGTACGGGCGTCCGGATGCAACCGAAGCGCAGCTGCACGCCGCGGTGGCCAAGGCGCGCGCCTCGGCCTTCATCGATACGCTGGTCGATGGGGAAGGGCGTCGTGGTTACGACGCGCATGTCGGCGAGCGCGGGGTGAAGCTGTCCGGTGGCCAGCGCCAGCGCATCGCGATCGCGCGGGTGCTGCTCAAGGACGCCCCGATCCTGGTGCTGGACGAGGCAACATCGGCACTGGATTCGGAAGTGGAAGCGGCGATCCAGGACAACCTGGATGAATTGATGACCGGCAAGACGGTGATCGCGATCGCGCACCGCCTGTCCACCATCGCGCGCATGGACCGGCTGGTAGTGATGGATCAGGGCCGCATCGTGGAAACCGGCACGCACGCCGAGCTGATCACGGCCGGCGGATTGTATGCGCGGCTGTGGGCGCGGCAGACCGGGGGCTTTGTGGCTGCCGACGCGTAAGGCGCGTCGGCAGCCACGCAGAAGAGAGAACGGCCCGGGTCACCCCGGGCCGTTTGCCTGTCTGACGAGGAACGAGGCAGTGCTTACTCGATCGGCTGATCCAGCATCAGCTGGCGCGCGAAGCGCACCGGCGGGGCGCCGTAGGACAGCATCTGATCGTGGTACGCCTTCAGGTTGAACTTCGCGCCCTGCTTGTCCTGCACGGCCTTGCGGGTATCGAAGTGTTCCTGCGCGCCGACGAAGTAAGTCGGCAGCTGCGCGGAGGTCAGCTGCGCACGCACCCACTTGCCCGAGGCTTCGCTTTCCTGTTGGAAGGCGTCGTGGGTCATCAGGTGCATCGCCTGCTCACGCGTCCAGTTGTCCACGTGCACGCCCTGATCCAGGATCGCGTTGGAGATGGTGCGCAGGTAGAACTTCAGCTGCACCAGGTGGAAGAGTGGATCGTTGTCCAGGTAACCCTGCTCCTGCATCATCCGCTCGGTGTAGACCGCCCAGCCTTCGGCGAACAGGCCCGAACGCAGCACCGCGCGCAGCGTGGAGGGGAACTTGCCCGAGTGCCAGCCTTCCAGGTAGTGGCCCGGGGTGCCTTCGTGAATGCTCAGCAGGTGGATCATGCGGCTGTTGTATTCGCGCAGGAACGAATCGACCTGCTTGTCGGTCCAGTCGTCCGGGATCGGCGAGACCGCATAGAAGGTCTTCAGGTTCTTGTCGAGCGGGCCCGGCGAATCGCAGTAGGCCACGGCCACGCCACGCTGGAATTCCGGCATCAGGATGATGTCGACCGGCGAATCGGGCAGGGTCATCAGGTCATGCTTGCGCACGAATTCGGTGGACTGCTCCAGCGCGGCCTTGGCGTCTTCAACGACCTTGTCGCGTGCCGGCTTGTCGGCATAGGCCAGCTCCAGCGCGGCTTCGATCGCGGCCTGCTGCTGCTCGTCGCTCGGGTTGGCCGGCAGCGCCGGGGCGCCGGGCTTGTCCTTGAGCACGGTCTGCGCGATGCCATACATGTCCTGGCGCACGCGCTTGAGTTCGGCACGCGCGCGCTCGCCGATCTCGGCGCGCGAGAGCGAGGCGTTCAGCGCGAACTTCAGCTTCTGGTCGTACAGCTCCGCACCGATGCGGAAGTCACCCTTGGCGTTCGGCACCAGGGTCTTGTCCAGCCAGGTCTGCTGTTCGTCGACGGCCTTCTTCAGGCCCTCGATCGCAGCCTGCAGGCGCTTCTGGTCTTCGGCCGGCAACTCACCGATGTGCGGGGTGATGAAGGTATCGACGATGCTCAGGATGCCGCGGTTCTGCTTGGCCACGGTTTCGGCGTGGATCTTCGGCACGCGGGCCGGGTCCAGGTTCTCGCGGGCCTGGGCGAAGATCTGCGGCAGCTTCTCCATGCGCGCGGTCGCCGACTTCAGGCGGTCGGGCAGCGGCGCGAATTCACGCGCCATCAGGCCGTAGAGCGCGCTGCCGGCCATGCCGTTGTACATCTGCGGGTCCCACTTGGGCGACTGCAGCACTTCCGCGGTCCAGACTTCGGACTGCAGCTGGTTGCGCAGGATCGCCGCGTCCACCTGGTTCTCGCGCGAGAGCTTGCTGACGTCGATCTTGTCCAGATCGCCCAGCAGTGCCTTGTACGCGGTCAGCACTTTCTGCTGGCCGGCCGCGCTCAGGTCGTCGATCTCGCTGTCGTATCGGTGATCGCCGATCTGGGTGGCGCTGATCGGGGACAGCTGCATCCAGGTGTCCAGGGCGCGCTTGGACAGGTCGGCGAAGGCCGTATCGACCGCAGCGTCACCGGCCGGGGTGGCCGCTTCGGTGCCGGTGGTGGGCGTGGGGGAGTCGGCCTGCTGGCAGCCACCAAGGGCGGCGATCAGGGCGAGGGCAAGCAGATGCTGGCGCATCGGTGTTCCTGTACTGGGGACAATCCCCGAGCATAGGGCCGATGGCCGCCTTTGTCCCCGTGCCATTGGATTACCATGGGCCCCTTTCCAGCAGGAGGGGTGTCATGCAGTACGAAGGCAGCTGTCATTGCGGAAACATCGCATTCAGGGTCGAGACCGATGCGCCGATCGACGATGTGGTCGATTGCAACTGCTCGCTGTGCCGCCGCCGCGGTGGCCTGTTGTGGTTCGGCCCGCGCGCAGCGCTGAGCCTCACCACCGATCCGGCGGCGCTGGCTACCTACCAGTTCAACAAGCACCACCTGGACCACCACTATTGTCGCGACTGCGGCATTGCCCCGTTCAGCGAGGGCGACGACCCGCGCAGCGGCCAGCGCATGGTGGCGGTCAACGTACGATGCCTGCCCGGGGTGGACCTGGGCGGCGTGAAGATCACCGCTTTTGATGGAGCTGCACTGTGACCGAGTGGAAAGGACGGGCCCGCGCCGGGCTGGCAGGGATGCTGTTGTTGGGCCTGGTGGCCTGTGGCCGCAGCGGCGAGGACTACGCGGCCGATACGGCCGCCGGGGCCGTGGCCTCACCGGAAGGTGCGTTCCTGGCCTATGAGCATGACCTGCGCATCCAGCTCGATGCCAAGCGCATCAGCGAGCGGGTCAAGGCCGTGTCCGAGGCCTGCCAGAACAACCGGTTCGGGGATTGTGCCGTGCTGCAGGTGGGCGAGGAAGGCGGTGAGAGCCGCTCCGGTTCGATCCGCGTGCGCATCGCCCCCAAAGGCGTGGAACCGATCATCGCGCTGGCCGGTGAAGGCGGCGATGTGGCCTCACGCAATACCCATGCCGAAGATCTGGCCCAGCAGGTGGCCGACACCGCGCTGACCCAGACACGGTTGCAGAAAGAGCACGCACAACTGCAGGCCTATCAGCAGCGCAGCGACATGAAAGTCGCCGATCTGCTGGCGGTCTCGCAGCGCATGGCGGAGATCGAGGCGGGGCTGGAGCAGGCCAACAAGGAGGCTGCGCAGCAGCGCCGGCGGATCGATACCCAGCTGGTGACGATGCACTTCGAAGGTCCGGCCGGGCAGCGCAGCCGCAGTGAAATCGGCAAGGCGTTCAGTGAGTTCGGATCGATCTTCACCACCAGCATCGCCTTCGTGATCCGCGCGATCGCCGCCTTGGTGCCGGTCGGCGTGGTGGTCTGGGCGGTCGGTGCCGTGGTCGTGGCATTTTGGCGTCGCCGCAAGCGGCGCAAGGCCGCGGCGGCCGCACGCTGATGGAGCGGTGGGGGGGGGGGGGGGGGGGGGGGGGGGCATCCCGGGAGCGGGAGGTGGGTCGCCAGCCGGGGTTGTTTGATCATCTTGGTGATGTGTAGCTGGGCGGTATTCGTCCGCGTTTCTTGCCGTTTTCTTGATCTGTTCAAGTGTTGACGG